>CAYSIN010000024.1:0-30970 GCA_964431135.1 uncultured Bacteroidales bacterium | reverse complement strand
GCCCAAAGACAGGCAAACCAAAACCATATTGATTGACGCTACCGATATCGTACTTCAATCCAATCATATTTCCTTATCTGAAGAAGGGTATAACTCCAGGATGGATTTTCAGCCCCAGTTTGTTTTACTTTACTTCTACGATGCAGTATCTCTGCGCCCTTTATATTACAGGATGCTTCCGGGTAATATCAGGGAAATTTCAGCAATGAAAAACACGATAAAAATCAGCGGCTTGGAACATTGTACCTATATTGCAGATAAAGGCTTTTTTTCTGAAGCCAATGTTTCAGAGCTTGAGCGTATGGAAATGCAATACATGATCCCCTTGAAAAGGAACAACCAACAAATCAATTATAAAGCTCTTGAAAACATTGAACAAACAGATAATTATTTTGAATTCTCAAAACGGTTTATCTTTCATACCGATACAAAAGAGACGGGAAACAGAAGAATTGACCTGTTTCTGGACGGAAAGCTCAAAGAGCAGGAAAAAGCTGATTATCTGTCCAGAATACAGTCACTGCCGGAAAATTTCTCAAAACCCAGGTTCAACGAATTAGTAAAAACCATGGGGACACTTGCCATAATGCATAACACACAAAATACTCCAAAGGAGTTGTACCATGAATATAAAAGCAGAGGGGACATCGAGCAATTCTTTGATCATCTGAAAAACACATTAGACGCCTCATCATCCAGTATGCAGCGTGAAGAATCTCTCAATGGCTGGATGTTTATTAATCATTTAAGCATGCGGGTTATATACAGATTATTTGAAATTTTAAAAACAACGCCTCTTAATAAACAGGATAAACTCTTACATAAATACTCTCTAATGGACGCTGTTGAACATCTTAAGTCGGTAAAGAAAATAAAATTTGCGCCCAATGAATCTGTGATTGCTGAAATTAATAAACCAACAAAAAAACTCTTGGAGAAAATGAAAATATCTATTACCTAAAAATTTAGGGTTTGGGTTTAATAGGCTCGGTACTTTTTAAGGAACGACTAAATATAAAAATTCAAATAGCAAATATCAAATATCAAATGTAAAATTTAATCCCAAACCGCTAATAAAAGAATGAAATGAATTTTGTCTCGTCAGCAATGACGAGATGCCGATAGACTAACTGTTTTAAAACAAAAGCGAAGTGAATTGTTTTAATGAACTTGTTAGCAAGTCGGTATTACATTCATCTTTTATATTACAACTCCATGCTCCCTGTTGTTTGCAAACATGTATCTTTACGGGCTGTGATTGAAGTTGAGCAAGCCATTTGTTTGCCTTCGCCAACGGGCAGGAACTGTCTATTACAATCTGTCTGGTATGTACTTTTTTCAATAACTCCGAAAGATTTACATTGGCATAATGTTGCAATAATATCATATCCACGTTTATGGAATTTTGAATTTCTGTATTATTAAACCTGCTATCGTTAATTATCATAATTTTATATCCATAAAAATTCAAAAAATTATTCTGAACAAATAAGGTCTGCTGAGGGTATTTCGTTTGATGTTGAGCCGTATCAACTAAATGCGAAAAAGGAATAATATTACTCTTCGAAACCTTTAATGCTAACCAGTTTCCCTTTACAGCATATAAAATTTTGTCTGAAATACTGTCGCTGAGAATCAAAACATTTTGATGACCATCTATTAAATCAAGAACAGACGAACCTTTGATATTATACACGTATATTTTTTTCTGATGGACGGTTTTTGCTTCATAATAAAGTATCGATGTGGAATAAAGAATAATCATTATCAACGACCAACGTAAATAGGTAATCTTTTTATGAACAAAAAAGAGCACCAGCGTAAAAATAAACAAATAAATAAGCACGAGTTGTATTTTATCCAGATAGATATTTTGAATTGTGGAACCGGGTAAACTTTCAATAAACAGTACTACGGAATTCATAAATATGACAAGCCATTTCAGTACGAATGCGAGTACCGTTGATACTAAAGGCAACCATGATATACAAAGACAAAAAATAGCCAGATAGTTAACCAGAGAATTGACAGGTACAAGCACAATTCCCGAAATCATAAAATAGGTAGGAAACTGATGAAAATAATACAGCGACAAGGGTGTTGTAACTATTTGAGCGGCTAAGGTAACACATACCAATTCCCAAAGAGTATTCAGCACCTTATTTTTCACATACAGCAAATTTTTAAGTTTAGGTTGCAAATAAACAATTCCAATAAGTGCCACATAAGACAACTGAAAACCCACATCAAACAAAAGAAATGGATTAAACAGTAAAAGAAAAACCGCCGACGCAGCCAGTGTATTATACAGATTGGCTTTTCGGTTTATATGCTTGCTAACAACGATAAAACTGAACATAACCGTTGCTCGTAATACGGATGCAGAAAATCCCGTAACGGCTGCATAAAACCACAGCAATGCAAGCGTTAATATCATCTTTAGCCATAATTGTCGTTTGTTCCGTTTCAAAAAGAAAAGCAAATAATCTATTACCAGATAAATAATACCGACATTCATACCGCTGACAGCCAGTAGATGCGTAGCACCTGCCGACATATATGCCTGTTTAATTTCTGGATCCACTTCGTTTCTATAACCTACTACAATGGCAGAAGATATGGAAAGCACATCATCTGTCAATCCTAAACGATTTAATGTATGAACAAATGTATGTTGCAAGCGTGATGCCAGATACATAATATTAAACGTTCTTTCTCCGGTTAATTTTTTCCATTCATTTGCCGCCGCATAAGCGGTATAGGAAATTTGATTGTACATTAAATAGTGCTTGTAATCAAATTCGTTAGGATTGCCATTATTGCTCGGTGATTGCAATTTCGAATATACAGCAATATTGTCGCCGGCACGAAGATTTATGGCATTGCTGTCTTTGGGAACATACAGCAACCCATTTTTATCAAACGCAAACCATGTATCGTTAATTTTTACCGACTTAAACCGTACGGAAAGTTTAACATGAGATGTTTTTATTTCAGGATTAGATTGAACTTCTGCTAGTATCAACTTTTTGGACGATAAATCTACCTCATGTTTATCAAACGGATATTTTATCTGACATAACGAAAAACCAAACATAAAAAGCGTAATGTTCAACCCTACTCCCCACCATCGCAACAAAACGGGCTTAAAATATGCTGTAACAATAAAATGGAAAAAAAATAAAAGGATAAAACACAACGTGGTTAAAAAAGGTACAATGACATTAAACGACGGATAAAAATTAAACAACACGATTCCCAATGCTAATGGAATAAAAATTCGCACAAAGGGAATAATTCCATAAGGATTGAAATTATATTTGTCTGACATTTAGGGAGCAAATTTTCTATAACCACTGGTTTCTACGTTGCTTTTATGTTCGGCTCTGTCGTACATGTAAAACCTAAATTCACAACTGTCCCACAAAACAGGCAATTCAATATCCAAATCAACACAGATAGTACATTTCAAAACTTTGTTTATTCCCTGTGGTTCAATATATACAGTTCTATAATAAAAGGGAGTTTCCAATGGAATAAGCGTCATTTGCCCATTTACCTTGGTATATAAATCAATATAAAGATTATTGTAATAAACAGAACCTGGATTATAAGGTGCTACCGTATCATAATCGTGTAAGCCAATATCTCCATCGCCGTCCTGTAACGAAAATGTTAATTTGGCACGACGAACATGGGTTCCAAGTTCATCAACGGTGTCTTTTATAGGAACGTTCAGAAATTTTATTTCAGGAATTTCAGAAACTTTTTCCACTTTTTCACAGGAAAAAGAAAAAAAGCAGATTAAGCAAAAAATAAGTATGATATGTATCCATTGTTTTATCATAAAACTGCTATTTCTTGCGAAAATAAATTTCGATAGGACAGCCCTCAAAGTTATATCTTTTTCTGATATTATTTTCAATAAAACGTTTATAGGGTTCACGAATATATTGAGGTAAATTGCAATACAATACAAACGACGGATAGGGTGTATGTAGTTGTGTTGCATATTTTATGCGAATATATTTTCCCTTGTATGCTGGTGGTGGCGTTTGTTTTACAAGTTCCAAAATAAATTCAGTCAATTCATGGGTAGGTATAATATATTTACACTGACGATATACTTCCAATGTTTTTTCCAATATTTTATAAATCCGTTGTTTTTCGAGTACAGACGCAAAAAATACAGGTACATCGGTAAAAGGAGAAATCTTGCTCTCTATTACTTCCTTATATCGTGTATGACTGTTAGTATTTTTTTGAATCAAGTCCCATTTATTCACTACCAACACTACGCCTTTATGGTTGCGTTCTACCAGATGAAATATATTAACATCCTGCGTCTGCATGCCCTGTTCGGCGTCTATAAGCAACAAGCAAACATCTGAATGCTCTATGGCTTTGATAGTTCGCATTACCGAATAAAATTCAAGGTTATCGGTAACCTTTTGTTTTTTTCTCAACCCAGCCGTATCTATGAGGTAAAACTGCATGCCAAACTTGTTGTATAATGTATAAATGGCATCACGCGTAGTGCCTGCTATGGGTGTAACAATATGTCGTTCTTCACCCATCAATACATTCAACAATGAGGATTTGCCTACATTGGGACGACCTATGATGGCAATACGTGGTAAATCGCTTTCCGCTATGGGTTCTTCATCGGGAATATATTTAACTATTTCATCGAGCAATTCACCTGTCCCGCTTCCTGTCATGGCAGATACGGGAAAAATATCGCCCAAACCCAATTTATAAAACACCGATGTATCGTAAATTTTTTCATACGTATCCACCTTATTGGCAACCAGAATTATTTTTTTATTGGATTTACGAAGTATTTCTGCTACAGAACTGTCTAAATCGGTTATATCGGTTGTTGCATCTACCATAAATAATACAACATCCGATTCGTCTAATGCTATAAAAATCTGCTTTCTGATTTCACGTTCAAATACATCTTCCGAGTTGACAATAAAACCTCCCGTGTCAATCATGGTAAATGTTTTTCCTTGCCACTCGCATGCCCCATAATGCCTGTCTCGTGTTACTCCCGGCGTTTCATGTACAATGGCTTCACGACTTCCTACCATTCTGTTAAAAAAGGTGGACTTTCCTACATTCGGTCTTCCTATGATGGCTACTATTCCTGACATTTCTAAAGTATTTAGTATTATGTATTAAGTATTATGTATTATGTATTATGTATTATGAATTAAGTATTATGTATTAAGTATTTAGGCATCTTGCATTAAGATTTTAGTGAATGTTGAAGTTTGAATATCATATTCCGGATGAGTTCTATTCGAATTAAAAGTTCGTTGTAATCAGTATCATTAATGTATTTTAATTTATTGGCTATCATTAACTGAGTTTCAATTTCACAAGCAGAACCGTTTGATATATCAAGAAAATGTTTAAAATCGCCATGAGTACCTCTTCCTGCACCTTCAGCAATATTACTTGAAACTGAAACACCCGCTCTCCTTAATTGCGAAGTTAATCCGTACAACTCATCAGGGGGAAACTTTTTAGTAATCTGATAAATATCAACTGCCAGTTCAACTGCCTCTTGCCATACTTTCAGTTCTTTGTACCTGTGCATATTTTTGTTAAACTACTTAATACTTTGTATTTAATACTTTCTATTTTATATATCCAAGTTTTTTCAACAACTTCGCATCGTTTCTCCAGTTTTTTAATACTTTTACCCGTAAATCCAAATATACTTTCTTTGATAAAAACGATTCAATATCTTCTCTTGCCTTAATTCCAACATTTTTTATTGCTTTTCCCCTTTCACCAATCAGTATCATTTTTTGTGATTCGCGAGCAACATATATGGTGGCATAAATTTTAACCAAGTCTTCTTCTTCCAAAAAATCAGTTATCACCACTTCCGAAGAATAGGGTATTTCCTGTTGATAATAATTAAATATTTTTTCTCGAATCAGTTCACTTATAAAGAAACGAATATTTCTGTCCGACAGTTCATCGGTTTCAAAATAAGGTGGATGTTCGGGTAATAATTCAATGATATGTTGAAGCAATGTATCCAGATTAAAATTGAAGGTAGCCGAAACGGGAATAATATCCACATTCGGGAGAATCTTTTTCCACTGCTCCATCAAGGCAGTTACCTGTTCCTGTGATGTTGATAAATCTATCTTGTTCAATACAATCATCCACGGAATATGGATGGTGGCTAATTGCTCGGGTAAAACGATATGCTGCGGGTTTTCTTCCATAGAAGTGAGATAAACCAATATGTCTGCATCTTCAAAGGCTTCATTGATTGCCTCAAGCATGCACTCGTGCATTTTATACTTTGGATTCAATATACCCGGCGTATCCGAAAAAATAATTTGTACCTCGTCTGTTGTATAAAATGCTTTAATTCGATGACGTGTTGTCTGTACCTTTGGACTCGTAATACACAACTTTTCTCCCAACAACGCATTCAACAACGACGATTTACCTACGTTGGGATTACCTAAAATATTTACAAATCCTGATTTATACATACTATATCAACAGGCAAAGGTAAGGATTATTTAGTAGATATAATTCATTTCATTCTCTTGTTAGCGGTTGGGTATAAATTTTAATTCTGAAATTTGAATTCTGATATTCTTATAACCACCAAGAACGCAAAAGAAAATGTGAGAATGTGAAAATGTGAGAATGTGAAAATGTGAAAATGTGATAATGATGAAGTAGGTTTGTAAATATTTATTTATCAGTTTAAATCTGTTACATCTGTGTCATCTGTATGCTATTTTTTTAAATTTTAATTTTGAAATTTGAACTTTGCTATTTTAATTTTGTTACTAATACTTTATGTACTGCCTGAACAATGGCATCTGCATTCATACCATATTTTGCCATTAATTCTGCAGGTTTTCCCGATTCGCCAAACGAATTATTCATGCCTATTCTTTTTACAGGTACGGGATAATTGTCAGCAAGCACTTCGCAGACAGCACTACCTAAACCACCAATAATTTGATGTTCTTCGGCAGTAACTATACATTGCGTATGTTTAGATACATCGATTATTGTTTTCTCATCCACAGGTTTAATGGAATACATATTCACTACGGTACAAAAAATACCTTCCTGCTTCAACTGTTCAGTTGCTAAGAGTGCTTCCCAAACCAAATGTCCCGTTGCAATAATACCGCAATGTTTACCTTCGGTTAAAACAACAGACTTTCCTATTTCAACAGATTCGAAAGGATTGGTAAAATCGGGGACTGCTTCGCGTCCATATCGGATATAGACAGGTCCATTATATTGTTCTATGGCAGCCATAACAGCCTTTTCGGTTTGCGTTGCATCAGCAGGAGACAATATCACCATATTGGGCAATGCTCTCAATGCCGATATATCTTCGAGTGCCTGATGAGTAGCGCCATCGGGTCCCACAGAAATACCTGCATGAGCACCCCCTATTTTTACAGGCAAATGGTTATAACAAACAGATACACGAATTTGGTCTAACGTACGCATGGCTATAAAAGTAGCATACGAAGCCACGAAAGGAATTTTTCCATCGCATGCCATACCTGCAGCCATGGTTATGGCATTTTGTTCGGCAATACCTACGGAGAAAAAACGCTTCGGAAAATTTTCTGCAAAATACGACATCCCAACCGAAGCCGTGATATCGCACCCCAAGCCTACTACCGAAGGATATTTTCTGCCTGCCTTTACCATACCTTTACCAAATCCTTCTTTGGTAGCAACAAGTGCTCTATAATTCAAACTACTCATGGGTATAGTTAATTTCTAATTCCTTAATAAAATTAATCATTTGCGATTTATCGGGTGCCTTGCCATGCCAGCGATAATCGTTTTCGATAGATGAAACACCTTTACCCATCATGGTTTGTGCCAATATAACTTTGGGTTGTTTTTTTACAGAACGAACTTTATCGAACGCTTTTACAATTTCTGTTACATCATTTCCATTACACGTAATCGTGTACCAACCGAACGATTCCCATTTTACGGCAAGTGGTTCCAGTTCCATAACTTCCGAAGTGCGTCCGTCAATTTGTACCCCATTTCGGTCAACAATGGCTATAAGGTTGTCTAAATGATAGTGTGAAGCCGCCATGGCAGATTCCCAAACAGAGCCTTCCTGAAGTTCACCATCACCACAAATACAAAATACACGATGTTGCTTTTCGTCGGTTTTAAATGTCAATGCCATGCCTGCTGCCATAGATAGTCCCTGTCCTAAACTACCCGATGATATTTCGAGCCCGGGCAAACCGTGATTTTTTCCGGGATGTCCCTGCAAACGTGAGCCTAACTTGCGAAGCGTTAGCAATTCCTCTACAGGAAAGTATCCAGCGTATGCCAATGTTGCATACAACACCGGTGCAACATGCCCTATAGAAAGAATTACCCTGTCGCGTTCTTCCCACAAGGGATTTGCAGGCAGATGCCTTAATTCATCAAAATATAGTACCGAAAAAATATCTGCTAAACCCAATGAACCACCCAAATGCCCTGAGCCTGCCTCTGCCAGCATTTCGATTACGCTTTTGCGAATGACAAAACTTTTCTGACGTAACGTTTGATATTTTTCATCCATATTCATGATTAAAGAGATGGAAATGATATCAAATCTTCAACAATAAAGGCAGAAGGATATTGCGTTTGTATCTCCTTAAAAAGTTTATATGCTTCCATTTTTGTTCTAAAGTCTCCGATTCTTACTTTAAAAAAAGGTGTTTCGTATATCAGATAATTATCATACTGTGGAAAGGATGATTTTAATTCTGTACGTAACTGCTGTGCTTTGGCTTTGGCTTCGTTGCCAGAACCAAAATAAACCTGAATTCTGTATCCCTGAAACCCTTTGGCTTTTTGATTAATACTGATATGTTTTGAAATAATATTTTCCGCATCGCCACTATATATAATTTGTACTCTGCCCCATCCTATACCATTTCTATTCAGCGATTGAAAAATAGCAGGCTCTTGGGCATTTATTATAGATGAAATAAAAATAAATATAACAGATACAATAATTTTATACATTTTATAAAAGTTAAAATGTTTTGAAGCCTGATAATATTTATTTAAACATATACAAAACATAATCGAAAAGAGGAAAATAGAGATTGTTAGAGTTTAAAATAACATATATAATATTCATTTTCATTGTTACTATTATTTAATACTCCAATAAAATTTCCCGTTTTTTAAAAAACATTAGGAGAAAAACTGATAACAGGAATGGGCGAATGATTAACAATTTCCTGTGCATGAGGTCCCAACCAGAAAGCAAGCCGATTGAGTTGTTCCGTCATAATGGCAATGAGTTGAGCATTATGTTCCTTTGCATAATTGATGGTAGATTCAGAAATATCATTTCCTAATAGCAGTTCACGGGTGGTAGTAATATTTTTTTCCTTTAGAAAACTTTCTACCTGCAAAGTATAAGTATTCAATTTTTCGCGTACATCATCTGTTTCTAATTCTGAAACGCCAATAACATCAATTTGTGCATGAAACAATAAAGCAAATTCGGTAACAAAGGGAACTTTTTTACGTGTATCTTTGGATAAATCTATGGGCAACACTATACGCTGAGGTTCTATGGGTGCGTATTTCTGACTTATTGTAATAATAGGACACGGTGCATGAACCACGACACGATATGCATTGGAGCCAATAACCATTTCTTCAAAACCACTTGCACCATGTGTTCCCATAATTATTAAATAAGCGTCGTCGTATTTTGCCTGATTGCATATTTCCTTAAATATTTTTCCTTCTCGTACTTTGTAATCCATTCCATGCTTTGCTTTATCCTTGTATTTATCTAAAATTATTTTCATAAAGTCATCAATAGTATTTGCTGAAGTGGAAGAAAAATCATTAATAATAAAGGGGGGTTCAAAATTTTTTGATTTGACTACATGCATTAAACGAATTTGTGCTTCTATCCTGTTGGCAATAATAATAGCATGTTCCAATGCATTAATAGAATCGGTTGAAAAATCAATAGGCACAATAATAATCTTCATAACGTTAAAAAATTTAATTAATTCAATTGCTCAAAAATACAGTGAATTGTTTATTTTACCAAATCGTTTTGATTTTTTAAACATATAGAAAAAAATTTCATAATATTTGTACTGAATATCAATACTATATAAAATTTTTTAAAAATATTTTAAAAAAAATTTGGTTATGAAATGTAACGGTTATATTTTTGTAGCGTCTTAGTATTGTATAACACTAATAAACTATTACATTATGGTAAAAATTACAGATTTAACGTTTGGTTACTCGAAAAAGAAAACATTGTTTGACGAGTTAAACCTGAACTTACACAAGGGTCATATATATGGACTCTTTGGTGTAAATGGTGCAGGAAAGACAACCCTGCTAAAACAGGTTTCGGGAGTACTATTTCCGAAAAAAGGAAGTGTGGCATTTAAAGGAAAAGAATTAACCCATCGTCCGGTGGAACTGTTACAGGATTTGTATATCATTCCTGAGACTTTTTCTTTACCGCCCATTTCCATTCAACATTATTTTAAAATTCATGCTCCTTTTTATCCTAAAACAAGCGAACAGAAATTTCATGAATATTTAAAGGAATTTGATTTGCTTGAAACACAAAAACTTCATCAACTCTCGTATGGGCAGCAAAAAAAATTCATCATTGCTTTTGCTTTGTCCACCAATGTGTCGCTAATACTCATGGATGAACCTACCAATGGGCTTGATATTCCTTCAAAAAGTCAGTTTAGGAAACTACTGGCACAATACATTCATGAAGAATCATGTATTGTAATTTCTACTCATCAGGTACGCGACCTTGCCAGCCTGATAGATTACATCATTATACTGGATAATGGAAAGATTAAATTTTCTTATGATTTGAATGAAATTATTCGGCATCTTCATTTTGTTTTATTGGAGAATCCAGCCGATGATGTGTTGTATTACGAAGAACAGTTTGGTGGAATAAAAGCTATTTCACGTCAATCGAACGAAAAAGAATTGGACGTGGACTTTGAACTTCTGTTTAATGCTGTTATTCACAATTCTGAATTAATTAATAATGAATTTAAAAATTGAGATTTATGAAAAATATTTTGAATTTTAATCGTTTAAATTTAATGATTCGTCGTCAATATGCCTTATCGGCAAAGTCATGGCGCATAGGTTTTATTGCTTCCGTTGGAATTAATTTCGCCATCAGTTTACTTATTTTGTTTGCCAGTTCCAATCCTGCCACTGCTTTACAATCGTTAAAAGTTTCACTGTTGATTACTCTGGTAATTCTTGGATTGGTTTTTATCTCCACTTCTTTTAAAGAATTACAGGACAGTCAAAATGCTGTTAGTTATTTGACCTTGCCAGCAAGTATTTTTGAAAAACATTTGACAGCATGGCTTTTTACATTTCCTTTTTATTTAATACTAAGCACTATTGTTTATGAATTGACGTATCTTTTATTGTCTGTTACGACTTCTGTATTTTATGGAACCTCCATCTCAATGGTTCCTGTTTTTACAGACGATACGCTTACATTTTTATTGGTAGCATTTATTGTACATTCCATCTTTTTTCTGGGTGCTGCATGGTTTAAAAAAATTGCTTTTTTTAAAACGTTGCTTGTTCTGTTTATCATTAGTTTGGCAAACGATTTATGGGCTTTTATATGGGGAAGCATATTGCTCCCCGTAAACAGTTTTGCAAAAAATGAATTTGCTTTTAGTGGCAATTTGTTCGTAAATCAGGAACAGTTCAGTCATACACTAACAACAGTTATGATAGTTTTTATGATGATGATTGCTATTTTATGTCTGATTACATCCTATTTTAAATTAACAGAAAGGGAGGGATAAATATGAACTTTGCCAATAATCAGGCTATATATTTACAAATAGCCGAAGAAATATGTTCGTATATCCTGTTAAAAAAATGGGCTCAGGAAGAGAGGATACCTTCTATCAGAGAATTATCGGTACAATTGGAAGTAAACCCCAATACCATCTTGCGTTCGTTTGATACGCTTCAAAACGAAGGAATTATATACAACAAGCGAGGTATTGGTTATTTCGTTTCAGCGGATGGTATGGAAAAAGCAAAAATATATTTGAAGCAAAAATTTACCGATGAAGACATGCCTCAATTTTTTAAACGGATGAATTTATTAAGCATTCCATTCAATGAACTTGAAACCTATTATAAAAAATTTATTAACAAAAATAAAAATTAAGTATATGAAAACGAGTATGAAATTATTAATCGTAACCATTGCCGCTGAATTTATTCTTACATTAGCCGGCATAGTAGTATTAAGAAATACTATTCAAAAAAACATTGTCTTTGGGAGTAATAAAATTATTTCAGAAAAGACCATCATTAAACCCTTTCGTGAACTCTCTATTCAGGGAGATATTACCGTTCACTGGAAAAAATCGGACAGTGCTTATATCCGTTTAAAAATGGATGAAACACTGGCAAAAGAAATTACGGTTAATTCCAACGAAATGAAACTGTTTATTAAAGGTCCAGACGTATTTCGTAAAACAAAAACCGTGATAACCGTATTTGGTCCTTCTTTTAGAATGTTGAGTATGGATAAGGGTTGTACTTTTTTTACGGATGATACGTTATGCAGCGATACCATTCATATATGTTCCATGAACGGTTCGAATGCAAGATTAAAAACCAACAATCAACTTATTCATATAGAATCGATAAATGGCAGCGATGTTCAAATAATCGGAAAGACAGACGTTGTTGAGGCAGAAGTAAAAAATGGGAGTGTTGTAAAAGTTGACCACCTTCAAATTAGAAAAGCAAATGTACAAGCCTTTTCAGGGTCATCGGTCAGCATTATGGTAAGCGATACCATTACAGCAACTGCATCATCTGGAAGTAACATAGACCTTTATGGTAATCCGATATTTAAACAAATCCATACCGATGAAAGCAGTTCAATAAACCAGTAAAAAATGAACATAAAAAAGGCGGAAAATTTATTCCGCCTTTTTTTTATTTTTGTATCTTTCAGATTAAAGGACCAACGAACAACGTTTAAAAACCACTACCTTTATTTCCTTATCAACACTTTGAAGGTATTGTCTAACTGTCATTTTGCTGTCTTTAATAAATTCCTGATTAAGCAACGTACTTTCGTTGAAAAACTTATTTAATTTGCCTGTAGCAATTTTTTCGAGCATGGCTTCGGGCTTGCCTTCACTACGTGCCTGTTCTTTTCCTATCTCTATTTCCTTTTGAATCATCTCTGGGGAAACATCATCTTTATCAATAGCAATAGGATTCATGGCTGTGATTTGCATGGCGATATCCTTGCCAATTTGTTCATCGGTAATCATTTTATTAAACCCAACCATGGTTCCTATTTTACTGCCAAAATGGATATAGGAAAAAACGTGTTCTGCCTGAATAGTTTCATAATAGGCAATATCCATACGTTCACCAATGGCAGCTATTTTTTCCATAATTCTATCCAAAATAGTAATGCCGTCCACTTTTATCTGTTTTAGAGCATCAATATCTTTTGGATGTTGTTCCAAGGCTGTTTTAGCAATCAAATCAGCCAATTGAATAAAACCTTCGGTTTTAGCAACAAAATCGGTTTCACAACTTAATGCAGTCATTACACCCAAGTGTTTATCATTGGAGACCAATGCTACCACGCGTCCTTCGGTTGTTTCTCTATCGGCACGTTTCATGGCAACAGCCTGACCTTTTTTGCGAATAATTTCGATAGCTTTATCGATATTCCCTTCAGATTCAGTCAATGCATTTTTACAGTCCATTAAACCTGCGCCTGTCAGTTTTCTCAGTTTTGTTATATCTTCTGTAGTAATTTGAGACATAGTATAAAAATTTTAATTAATCATTCTTTTTCATGTTCCCGATAGGGTCTGCGTGCATTTGATTTTTTATGAGCAAATTTAGGTTTCTCCTTATTTTCATTTGATGGCTCACTAGTTTCATTATTTTCTTTTTGTTCTTTTGATTTTTCTTCCTGTGCTTCCCTGTCATTTTTTCTTTCTTCAAAGCCTTCTTTCATAGCATCAATCACTGTATCTAAGATTAATGAAATGCTATTGCATGCATCATCGTTGGCAGGGATGGGGAAATCAACCAGATTGGGGTCAGAATTGGTGTCCACAATTGCAATAATGGGTATTCCAAGACGGCGTGCTTCGTGAACAGCAATATGTTCTTTAGAAATATCAATAATAAAGAGTGCTGCTGGCAACCGTACCAAGTCGGAAATACTACCGAGGTTTTTTTCCAATTTTGCACGTTGACGATTCACTTGCAAGCGTTCACGTTTTGACAAGTTATCAAATGTTCCATTGGCAAGCATTTGGTCTATGGATGACATTTTTTTAACTGCCTTGCGGATAGTAGGAAAGTTTGTCAACATACCACCGGGCCAGCGTTCTGTAACGTAAGGCATGTTAATGTTTTTTACTTTTTCGGCAACAATATCTTTGGCTTGTTTTTTTGTTGCTACAAAAAGAATTTTACGATTAGACTTGGCTATTTGCTTGGCAGCATTACATGCTTCATCAAGTTTTGCCATTGTTTTGTAAAGGTCAATAATGTGAATGCCGTTTTTCTCCATAAAGATATAAGGAGCCATTGCCGGATTCCATTTACGTTTCAGGTGTCCAAAATGTGCACCTGCTTCTAATAATTGTTCAAAAGTTACTTTTGTCATGATTTAATAATAATTAAGTTTATATTGCAATTGACAGGTAGTTCCACTCATAGTGGAAGTCGTGCCAATTTGAACTTTCAATAAATAGTAGGAGATTGAAAACATTAACGTTTGCTGAATTGAAAACGTTTGCGTGCTTTTTTCTGTCCCGATTTTTTGCGTTCTACTTCACGTGGGTCGCGCGTAAGGAATCCTTTTGCTTTGAGTGGGGGGCGGTTTTGTTCGTTCAACTTAACCAGTGCACGTGAAATAGCATGGCGTAATGATTCGGCTTGTCCTCTTATGCCTCCGCCATCCAATATAGCTTTCACATCATATTTATTTTCCAATTGAAGGGTTTTAAAGGGACTTACTACGATGTTTTGTAAAATATCGCTGGGAAAGTATTCTTTAAATTCACGATGGTTGACTGTTATTTTTCCATCACCTTCGCTCAGATATATGCGGGCAATGGCTGATTTTCTTCTTCCAACAGTATTTATTTTTTCCATACAGATTATTTAATTTTATCAATATTAATCAAGACTGGTTGTTGTGCTTCGTGTGGATGTTGGGTACCACTATAAATATGCATATTTAGAATGAGACGACGTGATAGTTTGTTGCGTGGAAGCATTCCTTTTACAGCATGTTCTATTATTTTGGCAGGATTTTTCTTCATATATTCGGCTGGTGTAGTAAATCGCTGACCTCCCGGATAGCCCGTATGGCGAACATACTGCTTTTGTTCCATTTTATTTCCTGTAAATAAAACCTTTTCTGCATTGATAACAATAACATTATCGCCTGCATCTACATGAGGCGTGAAGCCTGCTTTATGTTTGCCACGCAATAACATAGCAATAACTGACGATAAACGTCCTACCGGTACATCGGTAGCATCAATCAATAACCAATTTTTCTGAACGGTTTCCTTGTTCAACGAAACGGTTTTGTAACTTAATGTGTCCACGTTTTAACTTTTTTAATTATCCTAAATTTTGGACTGCAAAGATACATATTATTTTTTACAAAAAATACTCTTTGATAATTTTTTTATTCATCTATCGGTAATTATTTATTTTGTAAACCATAAATCATGTTAGCCTTGCATTATTTTAGGGAACTTCAAAAATTCAAATAATAATATAACCGTAATGTTCGCTAAGAAGGCGCAAAAGTCGCAAAGTGTTGATATCTATTTCTTCGCACTCTTTGCGGAAAATCTTGGCGTTCTTTCTTGTCTCGTCATTGCTGACGAGACATGTGCGGTTTTAAAAAATACAAATTTTAGAAGTGCCCTTTAATATTAATAACGGTAAAATAAAACTTTACCCCCAAATAATTTTTGTCTTAAACCAATAATCAAATTCATAAAAATACAATTTTAGACAAATAGGGTTTGCCAGCAATAGTATTGAGTTTATCGAGCAAGTCATCGTGCACCAGATTGAGTTCATTTTTAATAATTGACGAATATACCTTTACATAAAGAATATGATTATTAATATAAATAGATTGCGTGTTTTTGTTAATGTATGAACCTGCAACATCTTGCCAAGATTGAATAATACGGGTTTCCGTCAATTTATCGTTTAAGCGATAGGCATCCAGAAATTCATGAATAACATCGCCAATGGTGCGTGTACTGTTTCTGTGTTGTTTTGGATTCATTTTATAAAACAGTTCCCATTCATGACTTCAAAAATACTATATTCGCACGAAAGATTTTCTGATATTTTTTTTATTCGGTCATAGTTCGTATCGGTAATAAAAACTTGGCTGCTCAGTTTTGAAATATGGACAAGCAAATTCAAAACACGTTGTTCATCAAGTTTATCAAAAATATCATCCAGCAATAAAATGGGACTGATATGTGTCTTGTTTTCCATATATTGCATAATAGACAGTTTTAACGCTGTCAGATAGGTTTTTTGTTGTCCCTGTGATGCAAAATACCGAATGGGCTTCTGATTCAGAAAAAATAAGATATCGTCTTTGTGAATTCCAGAGGTTGTGGTTTCAGATATTATATCCTTATTTTTATTTTCCTGCAAAAGAACCGCCATACTTTTTTCTGTCAATTGGCTTTGATAGGAGAGTTGAATATTTTCTTCCTCTTTTTGAGATAATTCACGATAATTGCTGTTGAAATAAGGAATAATGTGTTCCATAAATTCTTTTCGCAATTCAAAAATATATTGTGCTGGTGTTTCCAATTGTTCATCAAAAATATCAAGCATATCCCTTTTTTCAGAATCGCTTTTTACTGAATCGTTTTTTAATAATGCGTTGCGTTGTTTCAATAATTTATTGTACCGAATAAGATGCCCCAGATAATTTTTATCAAATTGTGAAATGGTTGTATCCATTAGTTTACGGCGGACATCGCTGCCATCAGTAATAATATAATGGTCTAACGGTGATATGCTTACAAGCGGTATGGTTCCAATGTGAGCAGAAAGTCGAGGATATTCTTTTTGAAAATGCTTAAAATGTTTATGTTCCTCCTTTTTTACCAAACAGGAATATTCTTCTATGGATTGATGCATATTGTATTTGCCACGAATGTGAAAATAATTCTTCCCATTTTGAATATTGTCCGTATCTATATTATTAACAAAACTTTTGGTTAGAGACAAATAGTTGATGGAATCGAGAATATTTGTTTTACCTGTTCCATTAGCACCGCATAAAAAATTCATTGCTGGAGAAAATGAAATCTCTGCTTCTTCCATATTTTTAAACTGATAAAGATAAAGGTCTTTCAACTGCATATCGAAAACTTCATTTGTTACATTATTGTTATTTTAACAACTTAGGGTAATATTTCTGTCTAACCATTATTTATTAGCATATTGAATCCAATTTTTAATTTTTTGACTTAACGGAGCGCTGGCTGGTACCAATGGCAAGCGAAGTTCATTTTGAATTATTCCCAAATGCCACAAGGCGTTTTTTATTCCAGTTGGATTACCTTCGGCAAAGGCTAAACGACAGAATTCTAACAATGTATAATGCATTTTTCGTGCTTCTTCTATTTTATTAGACAGGGCATGATGTACCATTTGCGAAAAGAGTGCAGGAATAGCATTTGCTACCACAGAAATAACTCCTTCAACACCAACAGATATAAGGGGTAGCGTAATACCATCATCGCCAGACACTACTTGAAAATGGGAGGGCTTATGTTCTACTATATACATAATCTGGTCCAGTGAGCCTGAGGCTTCTTTAATGGCTTTAATATTCTTGTACTGATGAGCCAGTTTTAGCGTTGTTTCTGCCAGCATATTGATGCCCGTTCTGCCCGGTACATTATAAAGAATAATAGGCAAATCGGTACTTTGTGCAATAGCACTGAAATGTTCGTACAATCCAGTTTGATTTGGTTTATTGTAATATGGGGTTACCGAAAGTATGGCATCTGTTCCCTTATATATTTCGGCTTTTTTTATTTCCTTAATCACTTTTGCCGTATCATACCCTCCTATACCCAACACAACCGGTACACGTTTATGATTGGCTTCCAATGCGGTTTCTATTACCGACTGTTTTTCTTCTTCGTTTAATACGGGATTTTCGGCAGTAGTACCCATTACAACCAAGTAATCAACACCGCCATCAACCACAAAGGTTACCAATTTTTTCAAGGCTTCCGTATCTACACTTTTGTCGTGTTTAAAGGGAGTAACCAATGCCACTCCAACACCTTTAAAATTCATCATATTATGAAGATTTAATAATATTCAAATAATGTTTTAATTGTTCTACAAAGGCTTCGCTGTTGACAGGGTCGTTCAGTTTTATCATAAAATCGTAATATCCGTTATCATTATTTTTTAAACCCAGTTTCATTTGTGCAACGGAAAGTGCATTGATGGCATCCAGATAGTAATTGGGTTTAACGTGAAGGTCTATCAACATATCGAAATCAGTATCAATAAAATCTATTAAGGGATCGCTGTTAGGATTTCCAAGCAACGAAAATTCCTTTTCCGTAAAAAAAGATAAACCTGTATAACTAATAACCAATTCTTCCAAATCATAGGGACGTGCATATCCCATGCCTCTGAACTTGATTTTATTCTCCTGTAAATATTTTGCCAGAAAACGTGTAGTGGTATAATTTTCTGTTTGCGTAGCGTCAAATAAAATGCCGATGGAACGTGCTGTCTCAAAATTATAAAACGCACGTGTACGTATAATTTTTTTTGCTCGATGGGGCAAAAATTGTTTCCCAGTATTGGTTTTTATAATATCGCGTAATCCCATAATTATTTCAATGATTTTTTAAAACATCTTTTCCGCTTATGTTGAATATGTTCATAATTTTTCCAGTGATTAATGGCTTCATGATTTGTTTCAAAAATACCTGTGGTTTCAGCATATTTAACGCCATGTTCCAGCATAGATTTTTGCAATTCGGTAATCAAAATGGCTGACACACCTTTGCTCTGATACGATGGTAAAATACCTGTCAGCATTAAATCTACTACTTGCGGATGTTTTTTGGCTTTTACTATGTGTATAAAACCGAAAGGGAACAGTTTACCTTTGGCTTTTTGAAATGCTTCCGATAAGGAAGGCAAGCCAATGATAAAGGCAATTAATTTTCCGTTTTCATCTTGAATAAGTTTGACAAATTTGGGATTTAAAATTTTAATGTATCGGTTTGTAAAATAATCTTTCATTTCGTCATCAAACGCTACGACACTAAACAAATCGGCAAATGCTTCGTTTAATACATCAAATATTTCTCTGCCAAAAGGCAATAATTGACTGGATGTATGAGGTGTTAATACCGTCAGTTTTAAACGTTGCTTTATCAGTTCGTTGAGTTTTAATGCCTTTTCAGGAATTTCCTTAACCGTCAGTCTAAATTCTATCCAGTCTATTTCTTTGGTATAACCCAATTTTTCGAGTAAGTCTTTGTAATAGGGTTGATGGTATTCGGAAGCAATAGATGGCAAATAATCAAAGCCTTCTACAAGCATGCCTTGATGGTCGAGGTTGTTAAATCCCAAGGGTCCCATAATTATTTCCATGCCTTGTTCCTTAAGCCAACTTTCTGCTCGAAGTAATAATGCTTCTGCAACTGCCATATCGTTTACACATTCAAAACGAGAAAAACGTCCTGTTGGTTGATTTGTTTTTTTATTATAATCAGCATTGATAATAGCACCTATTCTTCCTACAACAATATTGTTTGAATAGGCAAGCCAGAATTTTGAAGTACAGCGTTTCATGGCGGGATTGAATTCAGGCATTAGGCTTTTTACTTCATCATTGATAAGAGGCGGCACCCAAAATTTATTACCTTTATATAATGAAAAGGGAAATTTGACAAACTTTCGAATATCATTCTTTGAAATTACCTCACGAATTACAACATCCATAACAGAAAATTATGTACAAATATAGAGGTAATTTTTCAATCAACGGTGAAAAAAATAATTTGTGTTTATGCAAAAAAAATCATTTATCTTTATCGTCAGAATTTTTAATAGTTAGTATGAAAATTGGTATTATACTCGAAACAAAAGAAGTTGAAAAAGCATGGAACGCATTCAGATTTGCCGTTACTGCCAAAAAACAGGGACATGAAGTAAAGGTGTTTTTAATGGGTGAAGCCATTGAATGCGAAGGGTTGTACCATGAAAAATTTAATGTGGACGAACAACTTAAAACATTTGTATCGGCAGGTGGACAAGTTCTTGCTTGTGGCACATGCCTTAAAGCAAGGCAGCGTAGCGGTACAGAGACATGCCCAATTTCTACGATGGTTGATTGTGTAAATATGGTAACATGGGCAGACCGAGTGTTAACATTTTAATATTTTTGTGCCATAATAGTACACTGGCATTCTAACATGAAAAAGGTATTAGAAAGTTTATTTATATTAGTAGTATGGATGGGGTGTAATGGCTCTTTAAATACGAATGAGGATGACCTGTGTCGGAATATTCCCCCTAATGCTTTTCCAATTATCTTCAACCAATATGTTATTTCAAATGGCATGATTGATAGTGTCGAAGGTAGTTTTATTATAGATTTGGCTTCCAACCAATTCATTCTTGACAGTATATTTACCTGTACCCATTATTTAAAAAATTTCAAAAGAAGTCATTCTACTATTTCCGGCGTTGGAAGCCTTATTCAAAACATTACCGAAATAAAGGACAGCATTTCTTTTTCATTAAACAAACAAAACTATCAAACGGCAAATATTCCTGTCGTTAATTTAAAATCTATCGGTGGAGACTTGGTTGATGGATTAATTGGCACCGATTTTTTAAAAGATAAAGTTCTTTCCATTAATTATATTAAAGAGTATGCTTGTCTTTCAAACGATATCGATTCTATGGACACAACTGGATATCGTATTATTCCCATGAAAATAATAAACTCTTTTTACTGCATTCCACTTACCATTGAAATAGAAAATGGCACTCATATTCATGGCTATTTCATTGTTGACACAGGGTCTCCATCAAGTACTTTAACTTCTGCCATAGCCTATAAACATAATCTTAAAAATAGTGTCCAACGCAAGGTTCGGTATTATACCAGTTATGGCGGTGTAGGAGGTGAATCATCGGGATATGACTTTTATACCAAGTCCATAACCATTTCTAATTTTTGCCTGAAAAATACCATTATGTCGTTTAGTGAAGATACAGCAGGTTTATTTGCCGAAAATAAATGTCTTGGCATTGTAGGCAATGATGTGCTTGAGCATTTTGATGTTATTTTTGATTTTAAAAATAATGATTTGTATCTTAGACCAAACAAGGATTTTAACAAGCCTTTTCGTTACGACAGGTTTGGATTTTTTTATGTGGACAGAACAAAAACATTAGGCGGTTGGCAAGTTACAGGTTTGGTTCAAAACAGTCAAGTTGAAAAATTGGGATTAAGAATTGATGATATTATTCTTTCACTCAACGGTATGACCGTAGATAAAATTTCATATCACGATGAAAAAGATAATTTTCCGCAATTGAAAAAAGTTACTTTTTTAGTTAAAAACGGCACTGGTACCAAAACCATTTCCTATAAATTAACACCCTTGTTATAAAACATCATCAACGATAAAAATTATAATTTTTCAAAAAGTACAACAACTAACTAATGGAATATTTTGTTATAATTTCTTTACCAGGATTAAAATATCCATGATAAAGCCATGGATAATCGGTTTTAAGTTGATTAATAAGTGATTTAATATCGGGTTGAAGCGTCGAAACAGTTAATTCCAGCGGTTGGTCTATCCAATCAGGGTCTATATTAAAATTTCTCCACTGTAACATATTAAAGTGATACTGTTCAATGGCACGACGCAGGGCATTTATTTCATCGGGATGATTGGTATAACCGGGATGAACAAAATAATTGACAGACACCCAGCAATGAGCATTACGTAACAAACGAATAGATTCCAATACATCATCAAATTTGTAATTTACGGGATTATAATAGGCTTCATAACGCTGCGGTAAAAAACTGTTAATGCTAATGCGTGCACTGTCCAATCCTGCTTCAATCAATTTTGCTATACTTTTGGGCTTGCTGCCATTGGTATTAAGATTAATAATGCCGTCTTTTGTGTGTTTACGAATTAACTTAATGGCTTCGGCAATAGTATCCGATACCATGAGTGGCTCGCCCTCACAACCCTGTCCAAAACTGACAACCGGATTAGGTGCAACCTTAATATGATTAATGGCAACCTCAGCTATTTCTTCTGGGGTAGGAACAAATTTTATGCGTTGTTGAGTAGAACAAAATCCACTGTCTTTTGGCTGGTAGGAAATACAACCCTTGCAGCGACTGTTGCAGGTTGGAGAGGTAGGTAGCGGTGCTTCCCATCGCTGTAAAAAATAATTTCGTGCAGCAGGACATAAGTAAACCGTTGCACAATGAACCAAATGTTTTACCAGTCTGTTTTGAGGATATTTTTTAAGAAACTGTTTCGTGTTTTTGATGACCGTATTTTGATTAAACTGCTGAACATCCTGCCGAATATCGGGGTCTATGCGCAAGCATGTTGCATAAAATTTCCCTTTAAGCCAACCCACAGCAGTATAAGCAAACAAGGGTAATACAGGAGCATCCTTTTCTTGTTTCCAAGCAGCCATGTAGGTTTGCGTATAGGCAGGAGCAACAAAAGCACTCACCGCACATCCCTTTTTCGATAGTTCGAGTTTTTGTGTTTGTGGATTATAACCTACCGGTCGTCGCTTGGGCAAATAAAATAAATCACTCCCCTCGGGCAAAGGAATAAAATCGTTCGGTTTAAGTAATACAACATGATTACCTTCACGTCCCACAAACTGCAATGAAGTATCCTCAAAAATATTTCCCTTTTCGTCTGAGACTAAAAGAAAGGGTATAGAGTTCATGGCTATGTTGTCTGTTTTTTTGCCCAATTGTCTTTTAACGACACTGTTCTGTTAAATACAATATGGTCTTTTACACTATCCGAATCTACCGAGAAATAACCAATGCGTTCAAACTGGTATTTTTGATTGTGTTGCGAAGTTTTAACATAAGGTTCAACATATCCTGTAATTACTTTTAATGAATCGGGATTTAATTCTGTTTTAAAATCGTCGGCAGCATCGGGATTTTCTGATTTGAACAAACGGTCATATAATCGTATTTCGCATGGTACGGCATGTTGAACCGATACCCAATGTATGGTTCCTTTTACTTTTCTGCCATCGGGCGACTTTCCACCTTTGGATTGCATATCGATAGTGCCACGCAGTTCAGTAATTTCACCTTGTGCATTTTTAATCACTTCATTGCATTTTAAAAAGTAAGCATAACGCAAACGAACTTCACCACCAGGTTTTAAGCGAAAATAATCTTTAGGCGGATTTTCCATAAAATCATCACGTTCTATGTATATCTCCCGTGAAAAGGGCAAATCGTGTGTACCTGCTTGTTCATTTTCGGGATTATTTATTGCCGTTAGTACTTCATAATAATCATTGGGTAAATTGGTAATGACAACTTTCAACGGATTTAATACAGCCATTAAACGGTCAGCCCGCTTATTCAAATCTTCACGTACACAAAATTCAAGCAATCCTACATCAATAATATTTTCACGTTTGGCAACACCTATACGGTCGGCAAACATGCGAATGGATTCGGGAGTGAAACCGCGTCGTCTTAAGCCGCATATAGTAGGCATGCGTGGGTCATCCCAGCCTTTTACATAATTACCCTTAACCAGTTCGAGCAATTTACGTTTACTCATAACGGTATAGGAAAGATTTAGCCGTGCAAACTCAATTTGTTTAGGGCGTGGATGTGGCAATCCGATGGCTTCCAAAAACCATTCGTATAGTGGGCGATGAACTTCAAACTCAAGCGTACAGATGGAATGCGTAATGCCTTCGATATAATCGCTTTCACCATGTGTAAAATCATACATGGGATATATGCACCATTTATCGCCTGTTCGATGATGACTTGCATGAATAATTCGATACAAAACAGGGTCTCGCATGTGCATGTTGGGCGATGCCAAATCTATTTTTGCCCGTAACGTACGACTTCCATCCGAAAATTCACCTGCACGCATGCGTTTAAATAAATCCAAATTTTCGTCTATGCTGCGATTTCTGTATGGACTTGGTGTTGCCGGGAGCGACGGTGTGCCACGCATGGCAGATATTTGCTCTGCTGATAAATCGCATACATAAGCCCGTCCTTTTTTTATTAAGACGATTGCCCATTTGTACAATTGCTCATAGTAGTCGGAAGCATAACACAGTTTGTCCCATTCAAAACCAAGCCATTTCACATCTTCCATAATTGAATCTACATACTCCACATCTTCAGCAACAGGATTGGTATCGTCAAAACGCAGGTTGCACTTACCCTGATATTTTTGCTTTAAACCGAAATTCAAACAAATGGACTTTGCATGACCTATATGCAGATAGCCGTTAGGTTCTGGTGGAAAACGCGTATAAACTTCTTTTACATAGCCATGTTCCAAATCTGCATCGATAATTTCTTCAATAAAATTCTTTGAATTTTCTGTTTTTTCTGTTTCGTTCATATCGCTTAACTTTACAGCGACAAAATTAGTTTTTTTTCATTTAAACGTAAAACAATGGCAATTATTCATTTGGAAGGTATGGAATTTTATGCCTATCATGGACATTACAAGGAAGAACAACAAGTAGGCAACAAATTTTTAATCGATATACAATTAACTACCTGCATTAAAAAAGCATCGGAGACAGATAATTTAAACGATGCCCTTGATTATTCAAAAGTATATGAATTGATTGCTACCGAAATGAAAAATACTTCCCAATTACTCGAAAATATTACAATTCGTATAGTACGTACTTTGTTTACTGCCTTTTCACAAGTAGAACACATAGCCTTGAAAGTATCAAAACTAAACCCACCCCTTGGCGGAAGGGTTGAAAAAGTTTCGGTTGAATGGAGCGGGAATCGCGAAATGTTTTTTCAAAAAATGTAATTTTTTTCAATGTATAGGCTAATTTCCATTTTTCATTTATCTATAACTTTTTAAGCGTAATAAAAATAAGGATGCTATTTTATACCAAACCGCTAACCAAAGCGAAGCGAATTGTTTTAATGAACTTATTAGCAAGTCGGTATTAAAAAATTCTTATTTCACTAATGGCTTTAATGGCTCTGTCAGAAAAATAATCCTGTGCAGGGAACAAGGAAAATGCACCGTATTTTTTATCCGTTTTTTTATCAATTAAAAGAACTTCGGCGTAGTCATTGCGATTAAACAACTCTGAAAAAGTATAAACACAGCGAAAGCCATCTTTGGCAATCACAGCAATAATTTTATGTTGAATATTTTCTTTATTCAGTGTTACATATTTCTTTAGTACATCTTTTAACATAACGCCTTTAAATTCGTTGATGCCATGAATGCCTTTACCTCTACCATAAAATACGGTTGAATATTGCTGCTGAAACAATTCTTTCGGATAGTTGGTGATAGAATCTACTATTTGTTCGTTTTTATAAATGTGTATAGTTGAACTATAGACACTGGCTGCTTCTTTTATAAGAGGATACGATTTTTGAAATGAGTGAACCGTTATTTTGGTTGGACTGGTAATGTTCCGTTCAGAAACCAAATCAGATGCTACAATCAATTTTGATTCGGTGGGCAATGTCCAGAGGTCTTTGGTTTTGGTGGGCACAATACGCGAAACACTGCAAGCAATAATAATTTCGTTACGGTGAATGGGATAATATATTTCGCCCATGCTCACTACTACTTTTTCGTTTTTGCTGTTTTCTATTTCAACCCAGCAATCAATCATTGAACTAAATTCGGCTTCCAGTTTCTTTTTAATTACAATTTGATTAAGAATATCAAACAGCGAATAGCCGTCGTACCGATATGCTCCAATAAAAGTATCTCTGGTGCCAGATAAAACGGCTTCCTTAACTATAACTGAACGAAGCGGAAGTGTGGTTATGTCAATCATTTGTGGATTGCCCACTTCACCCGATACCTCCATGGTTTTTGAAAAAGGAAGTTTTACCGTAGGAGAATTGTCATAAAAATCGTTGGTCTTGTCGTCAGTATCCTGTGCTAAAACAGAAAATGACCATAACGTTACTACTAAAAACAATGCTAAAAAAATGCTTCTTTTCATACTTCAAAATGTTTAAATTAATACTATCATAATTGTTTATTAAAATACATATTGCAATGAACCGGTAATAAGTCTTCCCGGACAGGTTTGTGCGTCGCTGGTTACATAAATTTTATCAAAAATATTTTCTATACTCACACCGACTGTCATACCTTTAATAATTTTTCGTTCCAAACGTATATTGAAAGTAGTATATTCAGGATATTTATCTTTGTTAAGATAATCTATATCTACTATATTCAAATCGTTTATCCATGTTTTGCCAATGAATTTGAATAAAACAGTAGTGTTAACAATCTTATTTCGCCAGGTAATGCCTGCACTAACCTTGTTAGTGGGAACATCGGTAAGGTATTTTCCGGTGAGGTTGGAATCTACTTTGGTATTATTAATATTATTTTTGGTTATTTGAGCATGTGCATAAGCATAGTTTGCAAACAAAGATAACTGTTCTTTGGGATTGTATTTGAGTTCCACTTCTGCTCCATATATTTTAACCTGATTAATGTTTTTCATGGTCATTACGGGTGCCAATTTATATCCCATATTTACAGAATCTCCGTTACTGACCAGATACATAAAATCTTTGCCAATGCTGTAATAGATGGAACAACTGGTGGTTAATTTGTCAACCATTTTTTTATCTCCTCCTATTTCATAGGTTGTAATTAGTTCGGGCTTAAGGTTGGGATTAGCAATACTAAAACCACCCTTCTTTTTCCCGGTACGTGTCATATCATCAAGAATGGGAGCACGAAATCCTTTTGCCAGAGAAAAATAAATTCTATCGTTATCGGAAAATAAATATTGAGCCGAAAATCGTGGACAGAACGCATTCCAGTTTTTAGAAGGAACAGACGTGTTTTCAAAATTTTCATAAAATTCTATGGAGTACGACGGGTATTCAATGGTAAAAAGTCCATTATAAAAATGGGCAGCATCGTATCTTAATCCTACGTTGATATTGAGTTTATCTTTTAAGAATTTCATTTCATCTTGCAAGTAAACAGCAACCGTTTGCATGTTACCAGCATTGCTTATAATATCGGTAGAAGTATAATACGTATCTTTTCCGTTTACACTACCCAACTTGTAATTAAAACCAATGGTTATTTCACTTTGTAAAAATTTATTAGCCGTAAAATCTACATTATAGCCTATATCCCGTCTTTTAGAATCGGCACCGTACAATTGATATTCGCCTTCCTTCATATACTCATACTGTCGAATATAATTTTCGAACAGATTGAAAAAGTTGGCACTCCATTTAAAAAGGTCCGCTTTGCCCGAATAATTTATCATTTCTGAAAATGTTCTATGAGTAGAATATGCTCCCATATCTTCAAAAACTTTGACACCGTTTCCACGAATATCGTCATAATAGTTAAATTGTCCTTCTATAGTATGGTGGTTGTGAATATTGTATCCAGCCTTGGCAGTGGCGTTCCACTCTTTAAGATAGGTAGGCACTAAAATAGAATCAGCAGCCGTTCTGTAAATATCCAGTTCGGTAATATAACCGTCGCTTTTTCTTCCCATTCCATTCAGTCCCCAATAAAATGAATTACTGGAAGCAGAATCGCTGGTTGTGCCACTTATATCAGCATTTGCCAGCATGGTATTATACGTACCGTATTCTGTTTGCACATCTCCCTGTATATGTTTATCGGGCTTTTTAGAAATCATTTCAATTACGCCACCCATAGCACCGCTTCCATATTTTGCAGGACCAGGTCCTTTGATAATTTTTACCGACTGAATATTGTTTTTATTTATCATATTCCAATTGACAGAGCCTTCGTCGGACTTATTCAGCGGTACACCATCGAGCAATACAAGTGTACGCGACTGATTGTTGGAAGGCAAGCCGTGCAGCGTTACTATGGTCTTACTCGAATAAATGCCAAAGGTATTGTTCAGATTGATGCCCGGCATATAATCTATCAGTTCGGGAATACTGTGAATGGGTGCACTGGCAATGGTACTGTCTGAAATAACGTTTATGCGATTTGATTGTTCATAAATATTGATTTTTCTATTGGCATTGACATTAATTTCATTGGCAGTAAATTGTGTTTCGAATAGTTTGATAGTCAATGACACTGTTTGTCCTTTTTTGACCTGTATGTTTTTACGATAAGATTGATATCCCATATAACTTACCGTTAGTGTATAATTTCCTTCAGCAATGTGGTTTAGTGTAAATTTCCCATTTTTATCGCTGATAGTACCTGTTTTATCTCCTTCAAGTACAATGTTGGCATCTGTCAAAGGTAAATTAGTGCGATTGTCAAAAATTATACCGACAATGGTTCCATATTGCACACTTTGACCAACACAACATAAAGGAAAAAGAAGAAGTATTAATAAAACTTTATACATCCGTTATTGTTGAATTTTCACCGCTATTTGCATTATTCCTGTGTCAACAGAATCGGCACGAAGAACATGAATTAATCCTAATTTTCCACCTCCCGTAATGAACGGAATTATTTTTCCGACTGTTGCCCATTTGAATTTCTTTTTGCCCCATATAGGATGATAGGCAACAATAAGCAAACTGTCATTTTGAGCAGCATTAAAATCAGCCGCTGTTAAGGGAGCATTATTCCCATTGTCAAAACTGATGTCCCACAAGGTATAGTTTCGAGGTTGCCAGTTGGCAATATAAGGATAATAGGTTTGGGCTTCGGTGCTCGAGTTGTCCATTTCGCCGGGTGAAGAAAGCACAGGCGAAGGCAAATTATCACTTAAAATAAAATAAGTAAGTACATCTATCATATTGCAATGGGTTGTTGCCGAATCGGCTGTATAAACAGTTCCTGTAGATGGATTCAGAAAATGTCCATAAAGCGTATTATTTTGATATCCCAGCGTGATGGAGGGATAGTAGTAAATTCCGCCATACGCAGAGTTTGGGTCTTTATAAACCACCATAGAAATCTGAGCCATCATTCGATTTCGGTCCATAACGGTAAATGTCCATACGGCTCTGTTCTCTACGTTTTGATAAAATACTTTATTTACATCAAGAATTAACGAGTTTAGACCTGTATCCATCATGGTTACCACAGTTCCATTTTCAAGTGTTTTTTTTATGGTAAAATTGGTAATGTTTTCTGAAGTACCACGTGCCTGAATGCCGAAATAAAGTCTGTGACCTACGGCTACCGTATCATTATTGTGCGTATATTCGTTGCCCACTTTAAAATTTATGGCAGGCGGCAAATTATCGTCCGATTTCTTCTTACAACCTATTATAAAGAAAATCAGGATAAAAAATAACCCAAAAATAGATTCTGCTTTCATTTTAATAATGAATTAAAGTATAAACAGGGTTCATCACCCTGCTTATACTGATTTTTAATAGATTTTAATTATTCAACTATTATTTTTGATGAATAAATTTCATTATCCAAAGTAGTAAGTTGAATAAGGTAAAGTCCCTTGTTATAATTTGAAAAGTTCAAGTTTTCGTTCAATAAATTTTCCTTTTCAAACACACATTTCCCAAGTATGTCGAAAATCTTAACCGTTTTAATATTTTTCAAATTATCCATGGTAAAATTTCCGTGACAGGGATTGGGATAAATATGAACAAAATTTTCATAATTATTTAACTCAACTCCGTTAAGTGAAACACCTGTGATAATAATGTCATCTATTTCGGAAATGCCGGATGAAGTAACCGTACCGCCCGAAATATCTGAATTAGAAATCATGAGCCACCTTATAGATAACTGCCCTGATTGATTGTTACATTCAGCAGGAAGTTCCAGTCCATTGGCAACAGCAGAAGTCCAGTTATTGGAGCAGGTCATAATGCCATTGGTAATATCAACCCATGGATTTGAACTGCCAGACAGTTTGTATTGAATTTTATAATTAGCAGGACCGGAGGCATCAGAAAATTGTTTAGCATATAACTTTAAGGTACCATAACCGGTCGTTTTAAATTTTGTCATCCAGAAAGATGAATCCTTGCCGTCGTTCCATCCTGTTGCCATAGCACATTTATCAGGAGTTCCGTCGGCACCGTCGGCAGTGTAACTGATGGTTATCTTGTGATAAGAAGGAAATCCTGATGTGCCATATTGAGCACTAATATAGCGGGAAGTGTTAAGTGTTCCGACACTGTAATCGGCAAGTGAATCGGCAGAACCCGAAGGGAATTTCCATCCAACAATGGTATCCTGTGCGAATAAATCGCTTCCCCATAAGGAAAGCCCAGACATAAACAAAAAAGTAAAAAATTTTTTCATACGCGTAAAAATTTAATTAAACCATAAAATTAATCCGTTATGCAAAATTATGCATGTCGCAAAATTAATATCAATAAATGAAATGGTCAAAAATTTTTATAAATATTTTTAATACCGACTTGCTAACAGGTTCATTAAAACCATACGCTTTGCATTTGTTTTAAAACTATTAGTCTGTCAGCATTAACCAAACCAAGGAAAAAATTTTATTAAACCTCGTATTTTCGAAGTTTGGTATTATACTAAGTTGCGTTCATATATGAAAATAAGTGAAAAGTTCAAAAAATGATGGTACTTTG
>CAYSIN010000023.1:0-31439 GCA_964431135.1 uncultured Bacteroidales bacterium | reverse complement strand
TGCTTTTACCAATTAAATATTTTTGAATGCGTATCGGTATAAATCATTTTTTTGTGAGCGGTTTGGTATGAAAACTTTTTAAAAAAAATTGGTGGAATGAAAAAAAGTTATACCTTTGTGCGTGTAAATTTATATACGGAGATACAAAATGAATAATTTGAGACACATATTTAATATGGCTCACATGAACAGCATTTATCAAAACAACTCCACTATGGATAATGAAAATATAAACGTAATGGTAAGTTTACAAAAATATTACCAACAAATAAAAAAAATAGATTGACAATGAAAATTTATATAGTAGGAATTGCTTGTGTTGGAAAGACAACCATTGGAAGATTATTGGCTGACCATTTGAATTATTCGTTCTTTGATTTGGCTTTGGAGGTTGAAAAGTATTATGAAAAACCAATTGAGATGATACAAAATGAATGTTTTTCAATGAATGGATTCAGAGAAAAAGAAAGTATTGTCCTTGACAAGTTATTAAAAATGCCAGAGAATGCAGTTATTTCAGGAACACCATCTGGACTACGGAATTCAATGCTCCGAGTATATAAAAAACATAAAAAGAGAATAGATTTAATTTCGGTGAATATTGTTGATAATCCAATGAATATTTTAGAAAGATTGACCTTCTATGATAGAAATTCCAACTTAATAGAGATTAAATTAAATGAGAGTGATAAGAAAAAATACTTAAGAATGATTAAAGGAGATATGAATTATTTTAAAACATCGTTAAGTCGGGCAGATTTGCAAATAAATATTGAAAATGTTTCGTTGACTCTTATACCTGAGTTGATTGTAAATGAATTAAATAAATTTAAAAATAATGGCTCTATTTTAAAATAATGTTGTCGAAAAATTATGTTGAAAAAATATTAGCAGTATGGGTAATTTTAAAATTCCAAAATTGAGATTTCCAATGTTGAGCAGTAGGGCATCTATATGTTCTATTAGATTTAGTTTTTATGAATTTTTCATACATCTTTTCAATATTTGTAAACCTATCCCTTTCTCGTCCTCGTTTGCAACGAGGTTGCACCTTTTCATTCTTTTGTGAGCGGTTTGGTATTATATGGTTGTTAGTACTATAACTTTATTCTTTTAGCAAATCGGGTCTAAGTCGTTTGGTACGTTCAATGGCTTGCTCCAATTTCCATTTATCTATTTCCTTTTCATTGCCAGAGAGCAGAATATCGGGAACTTTCCAACCATTAAAAATTTCAGGACGTGTATATACTGGCGGGGCAAGCAGGTTGTCCTGAAACGAATCGGACAGGGCAGACATTTCATCACCCAATGCACCTGGAATGAGCCGCACAATGCTGTCAACCATAACAGCCGCAGCCATTTCGCCTCCTGTCAGTACATAATTGCCAATGCTGATTTCACGTGTAATTAGATGTTCGCGTATGCGGTGGTCTATGCCCTTGTAATGTCCACAAAGAATTAATATATTTTGCTTTAGCGAAAGTTCGTTGGCTATTTTTTGGTCAAACAGTTCGCCATCGGGCGAAGTATAAATGATTTCATCGTACGTATGTTGTTCCTTTAATTTGGTAATGGCATGGTAAACAGGTTCTATCATCAATACCATTCCACCTTTGCCACTGTATGGATAATCGTCCACCTGACGATGCTTGTATGGTGAATAATCACGCAACGAATGAACATTGATTTCTACCAGTCCCTTTTCTTTTGCCCTTTTTACTATGGAATAACTCAATGGGCTTTCGAGCAATTCCGGCAAAACAGAAATAATGTCAAAACGCATAAATTTTAGTTAAAAGTTCATAAAGTAAATTATTTTATGGGATTAAAAGACAAATATTCATAAGTAATGAACTACCCCGCCGCAAGCAGCGGGGTATCTTACCGGAAACATTTTTCATTATCGCCGCAAGCGGCGGGGAATTATACCCGAAGAGATTAAAGCGTTTTAATCCGAAAATCATTCTTGAAATTTCCTCGGATAAGGTTAACAGATTGTCCATTTTCTCCGAATCAACAATTTTTAATTCATTTGATAAAATAAGCATTGAATTGACTTCTTTATATGAACCTTTAGCAATAAAAAGAAATTGTTTAAATTCATTATTGCTTTTTCTGTCGAATCCTTCGGCAATATTATTCATTACAGAAACCACAGCCTTTGAATTTGATTTTTAAAACCATAATCATTGCATCCAAAATATAACGTGTAAATAGTTACAGTTAATTCTCTGGCTTTTTGCCATGCAATAATTTCCTTAAATCTCGATATTGACATTATTTATTACCTTTTTCCTTTAACCTTTTACCTTTTTCCTTATTTTACAATTTTCATTTCCTTTATCAATCGCTCGTCTTCGGCATATTTATCCATAATAAAAAGCATATAACGAATATCGAGCACAATATTTCTGCAACGTTGCGGGTCATAGTGCAAGTCGCTCATGGTCGATTCCCACGTTCGGTCAAAATTAAGTCCTATAAGTTCTCCGTTGGCATTAATTACAGGACTTCCACTGTTCCCACCCGTAGTTTGATTATTGGCAATAAAACATACATGCATAGTATCATTTTGTGCATACAGACCGTAGTTTTTGTTCAGCCATAATTCTTTTAATTGGTCAGGAACAATATAATCATAAATTGTAGTATCCTCCTTTTCCATAACGCCGTCAAGAGTGGTAAACCATCTATATTCCAATCCGTCTTTGGGTTTATAGGAAGCAATATTACCATACGAAATGCGAAGTGTAAGATTGGCATCGGGATAAAAATCAATATCAGAAAGCAATTCACGCTGTCCATTGATGTAAACTCTATTCAGGCTGTCTATTTTAGTTTGCAAAACCGTTTTCACTGGTAAAATATTTGAATAATAAAACGTGCGGGTTTCGTTCCATAACCGGTAAAACCAATCTTTTTGAAAAACTTTTTTTACTTTTTTTGCAGAAAGCGAATGAAGTGAATTTATTTTTTTCTTATCTGCCAAGACAGAATGCGTATAAACATAATCGGCAGCAGCCTCCCAGTTATTTTTAAATTTCTTTTTCAGTAAGAGCATCGTGCGAGGGATATACCTTTTATCTACATTTTTTACATATTCGTTCATGATTTTGGCAAAAATATTCTTATCAATAATGAGGTTGGTATTTTTTGAAAAATTTTCTACCTTCTGCTCCAATGCTGTTAGATTCTCTTTCAACGACTGTTCGTTTTCCGATTGAATAACTTTTTGGACGTTGGCAGCAAATGCCACCATTTCGATACTCATAGTACCTTCAAAAAAATAAATTTGTACCAGCGAAAGGGGTTTTAATTGCTCATAATATTTTTTATACTCACTTATGGTTTTTCCATAAGTAAAACTTCTAAGGTCTTCCTGATATGCCCAATCGGTAAAATTCGTTTCAAACGCCTGTTTCCTTTCAATGGTATGCAACTGCTTCAATCCGTTGATTTCGCCGAGCCATTTTTTCCATGAATTGGCGATGGAGGCTTGTTTAGCAGCATATTGAAGACGAATATAACGATTGGTATCCATGGCTGTTTTTAACACATCCAGACGTAATCCTCTGAGCAATACACGGTTTGGGTCTTCTATGTTTTGAATTAAATCGACCGCATACGACGGAATATATTCTTCGGTACTGCCAGGAAAACCCAGCACCATCGTAAAATCACCTTCTTTAAGTGGCTGCGTTGAAATAGTCAAATGTTTTTTAGGTTTATAAGGAACATTATCGGTGGAATAATCGGCAGGTTCATTCTTATTATTGGCATACACGCGAAAAACAGAAAAATCGCCTGTATGTCGGGGCCACATCCAATTGTCGGTATCGCCACCAAATTTTCCGATAGACGATGGGGGCGTTCCCACTAATCGTACATCACGAAACACTTCATATATAAAAATAAAATACTGATTTCCGTAATAAAAGGGTTCTATATCGACAGCATATTGAGAATCGGAGGAAAATTTATTTTTCACGGTAGATATATTTTTTTGAATAAGGATGGAACGTTGTGTTTCACTCATGTTGGGTGTAACATTTTTAAGTACTTCTTCGGTAACATCGTCCATGCGGACTAAAATAGAAACGCTAAGTCCGGAACAGGCAAGTTCGCTTTTGAAATCGGTTGCCCAAAATCCATCGGCAAGGTAATTGTGTTCGAGTGTACTGTTACGTTGAATATAACTGTACCCACAATGATGATTAGTAAGTATAAGTCCCTTTTCCGAAACAAACGACGCTGTACATCCTTTACCAAAAAGCATTACAGCATCTTTCAGGCAAGCCTGATTGACACTGTAAATATCTTCGGCAGAAAGTTTAAATCCTTTTTTTTTCATTTCTTCTATGGTATGCCCTTGAAGTAACATGGGAACCCATAAGCCTTCGTCAGCAAAAATTTTTAAACATAAAAATGAAAATAACAGAAATACAAAAAGTTTATTCATAACTAATAATTTTTTTCAATTCAACATACAGTTGTTGTATGGGCAAACCCATTATATTAAAATATGAACCATTGATTTTATCAATGCCCACATAACCAATCCATTCCTGTGCACCGTAACTGCCAGCCTTATCGTAAGGGTTGTATGTATCGACGTAATATTCTATTTCATCAAGAGATAATTTCTTAAAATAAACATCCGTCTGGTCATAGAATGTAACCGTTTGGCTTTTCGTTTTAATACAAACGCCGGTATAAACCACATGCTTGTTTCCCGAAAGTAACTGCAGCATAACAATCGCATCATTACGGTCTTTGGGTTTTCCCAGCACTTTACTGTTTAACCAAACAATCGTATCGGCAGTAATTAAAACAGTTTTATGGTCGCTCAAATAAGATTGATATGCCTTTGCTTTTTGCTCTGCCACATAAAGAGGTATTTCTTCTCTTTTCAATTTTTCAGGAAACGATTCATCAATATTCATGGCGGGCAACAAGGAAAATGGAATGCTTGCCTCTTCTATAAGTTGCCGACGCCGCGGTGATTGAGTGCCTAACAGAATTTTATATTCGTTCAGTTTTTCAAACCACATCATCCCAATAAAATAAAACATAAAACAACAACAAAGGCTAATCCAAAAAACATAACAATTTTCAGTTGTTTGCTTATGGCAAAAAATTCTTTTTGACCCGAGGCTTTGTACAAACGATAAATAATAAAAACTAAGGGAGCAACAACAAGCAATGCTAAATAAATGAGTGATACAAGGTCTTGGAAGAAGATGATATAAATAAAGGCAATGCTTAAAATGACAATGAGCGTAATGGCATAAATTACATATTTGGATTTTTGAATACCAATCACCAACGGCAGAGTCCTACGCCCCAATTCACTATCGCCTTGCATATCTTCCATATCTTTGATGATTTCGCGAATAAGGGTGAGCAAAAAGGCAAAATAACTGTATCCCAATGCAAAGAAAAAGATGACGGAAACTATTTTAGATTGAACAGGGATATGCTGCAAAATAATAATTTTATTCAATAATGGAATTTCAAATAAAACGGGGATGAGCGGTATAAGAGCCGAAAATGCTGCTACTACAATATTCCCCCAAAGCAAAAGTTTTTTAAAATAGGAAGAATAAAACCATAATGTGGCAGAAACAAGAATAAACAGCAATCCGAATTTTGTCAGATGAATATAGGCTGACACATAAAAACCAAGTACAACGCCAATTAAATTTAAAACATTATTAATGGTTAAGGCACTGCGTCGAGATATTTTTGTTCCGACCAATACGCTTTCGGGGTGATTGGCAATATCGGAGCGAATATCAAAATAATCGTTGATAGCATAACCCGCTGCTGCAATGCAAACAGTTGCTATAACCAGTAAAAGAAAATGTAACTCATCAAACTGCATGGAAATGCTTGCACGTTGCAGAAAAGGATAAATAATGCCATAGCGAATAGCATACATGGTTAAGATAATAATCAAAAGGTTTTTATACCTGATTAATCGAAAAAAATCCATTAATTTCATCATATATAATTTTATTTTTTTAAAAACTCGTTTTCTGTCATTTCCAATTACTTTTAACCGCAAAGTTCGCAAAGAATAAACATAGATTCATCTAATATATTTTTATTGGAAAATGGATAGATGTTTTTTGTCTGTCTTTCTGTTTCCTCGCAAAGTTCGCAAAGAAGAATATATAGTTTATGAAAGTTTTTGTGTACAGAAAAAATATGCTCAAGCCATTCAGGTCTGAGTGCTTTATGCACTTCCAACATAAACCATATGACAATGTTCTTATCACTTACCATTGAAACGCATCCTGATTAAACCATTTTCCCTGAGCACGGAGTACCTGTTCAATAACATCCCTGACACAACCACCACCTCCTTTCATTATGGATATGTAGTTGGAGATTTCCTTTATTTCAGTAGCAGCATCGTAAGGACACACCGGAACACCCACTTGTATCATAACTTCGTAATCGGGCAAATCATCGCCCATATACATTATATTTTCTGCTTTTAAGTTATATTTATGAATAAACTCGTTAAAGGCATCTATTTTATTACTTGACCCCATAAAAATATCTTTTACCCCCAGATATTCAAATCGAATACGAATACCATCGCATACGCCACCCGTTATAATGCCCATAGGATAACCCTTTTTTATCGCCAACTGAACAGCATAACCGTCCTTTATATTCATCGAACGCCATTGTTCTCCGCTGGAAGACACATACAGGTTTTCTGAAAAAACACCATCCACATCAAAAATAAAGGCTTTTACCTGCGTCAGTTTTTCCTTGAAATTCGGCATAATATTATTTTTTGGTATAAAAACGAACGATACTTTCGGTTACAAAACTATATAAATTTTTTAAATCGGGATAATGTTCCAATTGTTGCAAATGTTTTTCTATGGTTAAACAATCCTGTCTAACTGCCGGACCTGTCTGTGAATTTATGGCACCCTGTTCCATTGCCTTTTGAACCGTTTCCAAAATAAGCGGTTTCAAAATGTCTCTGTCAAGATGATTTTCTTGTAACCAGATTTCAGCACAGGAAAGCATATAATTTATAAAATTATTGGCAAACACACCTGCTATATGAATATTCAACCGTTGTTCCGAATTACTTATGTGTTTTTCAGCATGTAAAACATCTGCCCAATGCAAAAGCAATTTCTCCACTACAGAATCGGAACCTTCGATAAAAACAGGAATGCCTGAAAAATGTATATCTCTATTTTTTGAAAAAGTTTGCAATGGATAAAAAACGCCACACCGCACTGCTTTTTGTTTAAGCACATTTAATGAAACAGAACCTGCTGTATGAACAAGTATAATATCTTTATGAGTAAAACGCATTGTTATTTCTTCTATGGCATGATCGCTTACGGCTAAAAGGAATATACCCGGCAACGAAAAAAATTGTTCTTCCGGAATAACTGGAATGGCTCTTTTTTTGGATATTTGGTTTACAGCATCGCTATTTCTACCCCATATACCTTTAACAGGTAATCCAGCCTTTGCAAAAACATAAACCAAATGCCATGCAACATTGCCCGAACCTGCCAAATATATATTCATGTTAGTCAAATTCATGATAAATTTTTTGAATAAGTATTTTTGTTTTTAATTTTTCCCCGTAAAAATAAGCATTTTTCGAGTTTAAATAAAAAAATGTTTTTTAAATAAAATAGTTTTATATTTGTCTTTTGAAATTAATCCATTTCATTATGAAAAAAGTAATTATTTTTTTGGTGAGCATGACAGTATTTTTATCTATACATGTTACTGCTCAAACGATTATTTATCAAAGTGATTTTGAATCATGGTCAGGCAGTTATCCCGATGGCTGGGGTGGAGCAGGCACTACCATTTTGCCCGATAGCGTTATGCCTTATACTACCAATCCACATTCAGGGACTAAAGCCTGCCGGATGGAAAACAGAACAACCCAATGGGATACACTTTTTTCAACACAAACCGTTACTCTTATTGAAGGGCATCAATATGAATATAAATACTATACGAAAGGTAAAGGTATATTAAAAATATATTTTTCAAACTATTATTTATCAACATCTCCATCTGACTCAACCACTTGGATTGAAAAAAAACTTAGTTTTATCGCTTCTTCAAACGAGAGTTTTAATCCTTATATTGTTGTGTGTAGCACGGATGAATCTTACGATGATATACAAATTGATGATATTGTAATTAGTGATTATGGAAAAGTTCAAGAAACACTTGATGCCAATAATATTTCTGCTTTAGTAAATATAAATGGTTCTTTGTTTTGGGATTTAATGGGAACCGCAAAATTTGAAGTTCCCAAAGGAAGTGGTAAAACAACTATTTTTACCCAAGGTTTGTGGATATGTGGCAAAGATTCTATTGATAGTTTACATTTAGCAATAGTTAGATATCTTCAGAATGGAAATGATTATCAAAATGGACCTATTGCTCATAATTATCAAACAACATCCTATATTAATAAATATCATAAATTATGGAAAATAAATAAAACAACTATAGATTATCATATCAATCATTTTAATGCACCCGGTTATGTAATGCCTTCAGAAATTCAGGACTGGCCTGGCAATGGAGATGTAAGCAACGGCGAAGCAGCAGAATTGGCACCTTATATGGATTTAAACGCCAATGGCATTTACGAACCTTCGTTGGGCGAGTATCCATTAATCAGAGGCGATGAATCTATCTATTTTATTCTAAATGACGACATTCTTCATTCAGAAAGTAATGGGGAAAAATTTGGCGTAGAAGTACATGTAATGCTGTATTCGTTCAATATGCCTTCCGATTCGGCTTTGTACAATACTTTATTTTTAACCTATCGTATCATAAATCGCTCCCATACCAATTATCACGATGTCTATCTTGGTTCATTTACGGATACGGATATTGGAGATGGTTGGGATGATTATATTGGCAGTGACAGTACCTTAAATTTCTTTTATGGTTATAATGGTGATGAAATAGATGGTGATGGTTTTGGACAGACTTATAGAGAACATCCTCCTGCACAGGGAGTCGCCTTTCTTAACCATCCGATGACCAGTTTTATGTATTTTTTAAATACAGGAGGGTCACAAGGTGACCCATCCACTGCAATAGAATATTACAATGTTTTTCGTAGTTACTGGAGAGATGGTGCACCTTTAACTTATGGTGGAACAGGATATCAATCGAGTTCAATATTAACTGATTACGCATTCAGTGGAAAACCCGAAGACAGTACAGGCTGGTCGGAAGTTACAGCACACAACACTCCCGGTGACCGACGCGGTGTGGGTTCTACAGGACCATTGATGCTTCCTGCGGGCAGCAGTTTATGTTTTGAAATAGCGTTTCCGTTTGCACGCGATTATACAGGTACCAGTGTCAGTTCTGTTGCCTTATTGCGTCAAAGGGTACAATCTATCAAAACATTTTTCGATGCACAGCATTTCAATTGTCTCGAAGTACAGCAAGGCATTTCCTCACTAAATAGGGCATCCCATGCTATTACTGTTTTGCCCAATCCATCGGAAGGTATTTTTATGGTACATCAAAATAATTTTACAAGACCCTATTCTATCAAAATATATAATACCATAGGCGTATGCGTCAACGAAACAGTCATATCACAAAACGACGCACAAATAAACCTTTCGCAACAACCTTCCGGCATTTATTTATACATAGCTCAGGATAAAGCAGGAATTATTCAAACAGGAAAATTAATAATTGAAAAATAACAGGATGGTTAAAATGGAACGGAATCATTATTCTCAAATGAGGTATTAGGTGGAATGTCTTTATCTTTTTTAAATTTTTTATTCATTTTGGACGGATAGGTAATGCTGTCGCTCGGGTAAACAGTAGTATCTGAACTTTCAAATTCATTGAGTTCAGTAAATTTGGCATAACTTTCAACAAAGTGAAGATTTACATCGGTAACAGCGCCATTGCGATGTTTAGCAATAATAATATGTGCAAGTCCATGTGCCGTAGTTTCATCATCCAAGCCATATTTTTCTGGGCGGTGAATAAAAATAACCAGGTCGGCATCTTGTTCAATTGCGCCCGATTCTCGCAAATCGCTTAATTGTGGGCGTTTGGTACCGCTGCGTGTTTCGATAGAACGATTTAACTGCGACAAGGCAATAATGGGCACATTCAAGTCTTTAGCCAGCGCTTTTAATGAACGTGAAATGGAACTGACTTCCTGCTCACGTGTACCCACAGATTTATCGTTTACTTGTGCCGTCATTAATTGAAGGTAGTCTATAATAATAAGTTTAACTCCTTGCTGTGCCACAAGGCGTCTTGCTTTGGCTCGCAAGGCAGCAATGTTAATAGCAGGAGTATCATCAATAAATATTTTAGCTTTTTCAAGGTTTTTAATTTTGCTTTCCAAACGAGTCCATTCTTCGTTCGTTAATTCGCCTGTACGTATTTTGTGGGAATCGATTTCTGTTTCGGCTGAAATAAGGCGTTGAATCAGTTGTACCGACGACATTTCCAAACTAAAAAAGGCAACGGGTATATCGTGTTCTACCGCAATATTACGAGCCATAGTAAGAACGAAAGCCGTTTTTCCCATACTGGGACGTGCAGCAATAACTACAAGGTCTGATTTTTGCCATCCAGAGGTAACTCTATCAAGGCTGACAAATCCCGAAGGAATACCACTCAGTTTATCTTCGCGCTTACTGGCATCTCTAATTTGTTCAATTGCTTCATGAATAATAGTATCAATAGATTGTGCCTCACGCCTAACAGTACCATACGACAGGTTAAAAAGTTTTGTTTGACTATCATCCAATAAATCATCTACATCTTTTTCATCACTGTATGATTCTTTAAGAATTTCGTTGGCAATACGTATCAATTCACGCTGAATATATTTTTGAATTATAATTCTTGCATGAAATTCAACATGTGCCGACGAAGCAATACGAGTTGTTATTCTGGCAAGGTAAGCAGGACCTCCTACTTCGTCCAGTTGTTTTAATTTGATGAGTTCATCTTTAACAGTAAGCATATCTATGGGCTGCATATTCTTATACAACTCAATAATAGCCGCATAAATTTTTTGATGAGCATCGTTATAAAAACATTCTGGTTTTAATATATCTATCACTGCATTGCAGGCATCTTTATCTATCATCATAGCACCCAATACTGCTTCTTCCAAATCGGGTGACTGTGGAGGAAGTTTTCCTGTTTCATCACTGAGAACTTTTTCAAAGGTTTTATTGTTATTCAGTTTCTTAGCCATATATTTTTGTTTGCACCAAAGATAAAACGGTTAAAATTATTTTTCAATTTTTTAATAAAAATATTATGAACCGTCCAACGTTTGATAACATGTTAATAACTTTTTTTGATTATATTTGTTTTTTTTAATTTTGTGAAAAAAGATATTATCACTATTATTGCTATAATTTTGGCTATTAGTCTTTTGTCGTGTAAAAAAGAGGATGAAAATCATCCACCGCAGATAAAAGTCAATGCCCCCTTAGAAAATTCGTCTTTAAAAGCAATGGATACAGTATGGGTAGATTGCGAAGTAAGCGATGATGATGCAAACAGCATTACGGTTTCGATATATATAGTCAACGCACAAATGCAAATAATTACGCAGCCATATACTCAAACCAACCACAGCACTTATGCACATATTCAAATACCTTATGATTTTTCAAATCGCTGGCTTGATAGTGGAATCTATTATATGGTTATTCAGGCAAATGATGGTAATACTTCGGTCAAATCGTATATTAAGATTTATATTTCAGCCATTCCAAAGAAATTTTGCGGACTGATAACGGGGATACAAAATCAGCAAGGCTGTGATGTTTATGTTTGCGATACGTCGTTCGTCTTTAGCAAAATATTGAGTTTACCTTCTGTTATAAAAGGATGCTGTAATCCTTACGAACAGAGTATTGAAATTTTACTCTCATCGGGAACGCTGGAAGCATACAGTTTTGATTATTATCAGAAATTATATACTAAAAACGGGTTAAACAAGATTGGCAGCCCGTTCTATGGTGATGTTGCAGTTAAATATCCTTATACGTATGTTACAGATGCTAATGGAAATATATTTGCCATAGATGAAAATGGCATTATTCGTGTTTCTTTGGCAACAATGTTTTCACCATACCGGTTGTTATACTGGAACGAAAATTGGGTTACTCTTAGTTCTCAGTATCCATCTACCCATTATTGGATAGAAATTCCACAAATGATTAAAAATTATCAAACATCTTTCGATTTATCAGATATTTTTCCATTAGACGAAACGCATTGCTTACTTGTGTCTCAACAAAATCAAACTGTTCAGTTCTATTCGTACAAACCGGAAATAAATTATCTGATTACATTTGGACAATCTGTAAGTGGGGTATATAACGGCGGTATTTTTTTAAATGATGAACTTTATGTTTCAATTGGAAATGATTTATATGCAGTTGATAAAATTTATGGTTCCGTTTTCAGTGTATTTAATGGAACGGCATTGTCAAACCTTACATGGGAAGAGGTTCATCAACAATTATATGCTTTCAACCAAAAAAATATTTATATCCTTTCTTCTTCGCCCATGAGTATTCAACGAACTTTTTCGTTCAGTGGGAATGTGGTATTTTATGATTTTATTTACAAATAATGCAGGTTAACCCCGTCTCGTCATTGCTGACGAGACAAATACGACATTATATAATTCATATTTAATAGGATAAGTACTTTTTAAGTGACGACTAATTCATATATTTGTTAGCGGTTTGGTATTATGCGTTATTGTGAAAAGTTACATTATCCGTTCAATCTTTCATTATCTCTATGCATGCCACAGCATACGCCGTAATACCTTCTTTTCTCCCCACAAAACCCATTGCTTCGTTGGTGGTTGCCTTTATGGATATTTGGTCGGCTGATATATGCAATGCCTTTGCCATGTTCTCTTTCATAAGTTCGGCATAAGGTGATATTTTGGGTTTTTCTACTACAACTGTTGTATCAATGTTTACAATAAAATATTTTTTTGTATTTATTAATTGAAGAACTCGCTCCAATAAGATTAAACTGCTAATATTTTTGTATTCATTGTCCGTGTCGGGAAAATGCTTGCCAATGTCGCCCATGTTGGCAGCACCCAGCAAGGCATCGCAAACAGCATGAATAAGAACATCGCCATCGGAATGGGCTACCATACCCATGTCCGAAGGTATAACAACACCACCTAATATAAATGGAAGATTTGGTTTTAAGCGATGCACATCATATCCAAAACCGATGCGAAAAGCCATTTACTTCTTTGTTTGAGAAGGTTGTTGTGCATCTTTTTTAGTAGCAGCAAAATCAAACATCAACGTAAAACGTAATGTATTTTGCAACGGATTGCGTTGTACGGTAGGAATAAGATACGAGAAATCGAGTGCAAATACTTTCAGTTTCAATCCCAATCCTACCGTAAAAAATTTACGATTTCCTTTGGTAATATCTTCATAAAAGTAACCGCCCCTCAATGCAAATTGCTTTGAATACCAATATTCCAATCCAAAAGACCAGTTAACTTCATGCCATTCTTCTCTGAAACGGCTTCTGTCGTCAGGATTGAGTTGGTCCATTTGAACACCCGGTGCATCCCAAAACGATTGAAATAAACCTGTAGGTACCGACACGTTCGGGTCTTTGCCATATCTAACATATTTTGCTGGAATGTTAACAATAGTTCCATCGGGCATGGTATCGCCTACATTATAAAAAACAGGTGGTGTAGGCACCAGAAGTTTACTGCATTCTACAACGCCCATCAGGCTGTTATAATCATCCATATCTATTTTAAAGGATGAGCCCAAACGCAACATGGCAGGCAAAAAATCTTTCTGTGCATTATCGGTATAGGACATTTTAGAACCTATATTGGAGAAATTAATGCCAACACACAGTTCAGCATTTTTCTTTTTAACTTCCATTGTTTTATAATAAAAGGAAGAAACATCGGCGGCAAAGGCTTGTCCAACCTTGCTTTGGTCGCCCGAGTTGGAATAGCCACCTGTAAGATTGGAATTGATATATCGTAACGCTACAGAGCCACTAATATGTTCCCCCAACAATCGACTGTATCCTGCATCAATGGCAAATTCATTGGGTTTATGTTGTCCTGTAACATCACCATAATTATTAGTAAAAGTAATATCACCTAATGAAAAATAACGCAATGAAGCACTGATGGTTTGTCCTCCACCAATTTTCTTATATCCTGTCAGATAGGCAAGATTGATATCGTTTACTAATTGTCGTAACCATGGTGTATAAGAAATAGATATCCCAAAATCGTTTTTCATGAAGGTATATTTGGATGGATTTTCGTTTTGAGAATTGATATCGGGACTGGTACTTACACCGGCATCGCCCATAGCGCCAGCGCGTGAATCGGGCACAATGGTTAAAAAGGGAACAGCCGTAGTTATAACGTTTGGTTCATCAGACCTTCCATTTAATTGTTGATTAGAAATTTGTCCCCAAAAATATAGAGTATTACACAATAAAATAAATGCAAGTAAGACCGATTTTTTCATAATGAATTTAAAATACAAAAATAATTCTTTTTATAATAATAGTGAATATATGAACGAAAAAATTTTCAGTTTATTATTTCAGAATAACCAATTTTTCAAATTTCTCTACTTCACCGGCAGACGTTTTAACTTGAATACGATAAAAATAAACACCCTGTGCCAGTTTATCGCCGTATTCATCTCTTCCATCCCAAGAAATGGGAATACTTCTAAATCCTTCACTTACAAACGTCGTATGAATATTTTTTACTACTTTGCCTGTAAGGGTAAATATTTGAATAAGCACATCCATAGGAGTTGAAATCTGATTATGTTCAAAATAGAACGATGTGATGGTAGAAAATGGATTGGGATAGTTCAACACATGAGACAGGGAAATATTTTCGGATGGTTTGACCGTAAAGGAAATAGATGCTTCACTGGAGTTATCTGCCACGTCCCACGCCTTTACTGTTAATTTATGTTCACCAGCACTCAGATTGGAAAAAGGATACTGCACAACACCTTTTTGGTAATTGTCTTTTTCGCTCACATAATAATCGTTAAGAACGATTTTTTGTCCTGAATTGTTATCCAAGCAGGCTGTAATATCATGTCCTATGCTACTGCTTACCGTATTGATACCATTTTCATCATACAATTTTGCAATTAATTTAGGTGATTCATTGGTGTTTTCGCCACTCACAAATTTTTCATCGTTTAAATATAATTGTATAGTGGGTCCATGCGTATCGTTGATGGAACACGGGTCTCCTCCAATTTGTAAATTCCGATTAAAACCGTTGGCATCACTGGCAGTTTCATTATAAGCATAATAACTTATTTTCCCGAACCCGGAAGTATAAAGAATATCTTTTGGCATAATAAAATTAAAACTGAAGTAGCCATTAATTACACTGACTTTTCCTTTAAACAGAACATTATTTTGCACTTTAAATGAAAACGGATAGCCACCGTCATTGGCAAGAGTGTGTTTATTGACAGGTTTATCGAATATAGTTACTATAAGTGTTCCGTTATAATTATCAACTATAGTATGATTATTATTTTCAATATGACCTTTCACTATTACTTTTTGTAAAGGATGTATGGTATCGTTATTGTTTACGGTAGAAACGCCGTTTATACTATCTGTAAAAACATTATATTTTGGAAAAACCAATTTTAAGGCAGGGTCTCCCAACAATGAAAAATTTCGTTTATTAACATCGGCAGCACCCCCCGTATGATTTTTGGCTAAACGATATACATCGCCAAGTCTAAGATATTCACCTTGAGCATTTGTGGGAAATAAATACGTAAAAAAGAATTTGTTAAGTACAAAATTGGAAGCACTATATACTAATCGTGTAGTAGAAAACAACGTAACAGCACCTCCATTGGGATTTAGCAAAACATCTTCACCGCCAGAGGTTCTATTATAATTATCCCATCGGCTAAATTCACAGGTTGCAGTTATAAATAAGGGTAACGTATTAAAATTTGTCCACGCATTGATGTCGGAAACAATAATAACATGTTCGGCTGTTAATCCATATTCATTGCCGTGACCTGTAAAATTGAATACGAATGAACCTTTTTGCATTCGTTGAGCAATAGCATTTTTAACATCAGGGTATTGGTCTCCTGTCGGCGTTGATTGCTGCAAATATGCGTCCAGATATATCTTGTCCAGATTATATTGCCCAAATGTGGTATCAAGGTATGTTGCTAAATCGTTAGCATTTGAAATGTGCTCATTAGCATCTTCGTCATCGGCAACAAAGGTTACCCAATTTCGCCAATCGCCTTGTGTTGTTACAGCATAATAATTTTTTATTTTATTAACGACGTGGTTGGCTTCTTCGAGTGTTTTTACGGTTATACGTCCAACGCCCATATCAACATCACCAATATATTCGTATTCATTATCGTCCAGCATTACAAAATAATCGTCGGTTGTAAGCGAAGCCTGTAAACTCGTTGATGATGGCGATTCATACGTAGGAATAAAGTTCGAATTTTGAGAAAACACATGGCGGTTGTCGAAGGAGCCATCGCCAAAAAGCAATAAATATTTTGGTATAGCAGTCGAATCGGCGTTGGCACGGTCATACATCATTTTTAAGAAAAACTTAATGGCAGAAGCATCCACCATACCCGACGAAAATTCGTTATATATCTGTTGAGGTGTAACCACCACCACCGATAATCCGTCTTTTTGACGGTGCCATTCGGCAAGTTCATTGGCAGTCGTTAAAAAATTCGGATGACTTACAATAACCATATCCGGGTTGGACAATGCATGTAAGTTTTGATTTGGAACGTCATTCCCTATAATCGGTGAATAAAAATTACTGCCATCAAAAGCAATATACTCTCTTAAACTATCGGCACGTGCTATAAACGATAACGTATTTCCATTGATGGAAGTTTGTACTGCTTTGGGTTGAACAGGATTGGTAACATCCCAGATTACGACGTTTGCATTTGCACCAGTCATTTGATATTGAACTATATTTCCCGAACTTACACTTTCGATGTTACGAAACAGCATTTGACCATTGGTAAAAATTAAGTTTCTTTTAACATTGATATCAAAATAATCAAGCCATCCAGTTCCATCCTGAGCAGGTTTATTATAAGTAATCCCCAAAGAAAGTTGGCTATTGCTGTTAGAAACAGTTTTGGAAAAAGTGCCCGGGGTACTTGACGTTCCGCTGGCTATGCCTAAAATACCCAGCGATACGCCATTTAACGAAAACGTAAAAGAACTGGTAGATGAACTTTCAGCATAAACCATACATTTAATTTTAGTATCACTGTTTGGTACTGTATTGGGAAAATTAAATGAAAACGTTTTGGTTAATTCGTAATCAAACGTTTCGCCTACCCACATTCTTCCCGACATGATAAAATTAACTAGTTCCAGTTCGTGATAGGCATAGTCGTCAAACGAAGTAACTGTTTGTTGAGGTACAAGTAAATTTTCATCTATATTATTAATAGGTGTAGCCACACCATAACCGTCCGTTAAAAAATAGATTGATTCGTCGGCATAAGGGTGTATGGTATGAATAAAGAAATGATTGGTAGTGTCGTAATTCCAAAATACGGGTGCATGTGCATAAAACAAAATATAATCTCCTTCGTTAAAGATGTAATCTGGACCCTTATTCATATATATAGGATTTTCGGCTAAGTCATCTATTTTAAATCCATTATTGTTAAAGGGTAAAGGTCTTCCAGCATTGCCATATATGCGAATGTTTTCTGGATTAGAAAATCCCATATTAACCAATTGATTATATGTTATCTTGTATATTCCTGTCTGCGTAATTTTAATCTGTTTCCATTTTCCTGTGCTTAAAACGGAATTGCTTGCATAGACGTGCGATTTTTGTACCCATGGTGATATATCCTTGTCTTTATTTTGTAAAAATGCAATGGTAAAGGAAGTTAATCGTTCTATTTTTCCGTTGGTGTTTTTTCTTACAGGCAACAATTCTATATGTAAGAAGTTTCTTTTACGTTCAGAGAAAATGGACGTATTAAACTGAAAGTCGTGGGTTAATTCATCTGTGGGAATATTTTTAAGTAATTCAACAGGTACAGTTTCAAAAACCAAATCCTTTATCTGTGCATCGTTAAAGTGTTGCTGAACAGGATATCGAGACGAAAAAATGGGGAATGGAGACCCCGGAAATAAATAAGTACCTCCTTCAAATTGCATAAAATAATAAACATTGTTTCCCAAAGTCTCAAAAGAGTTGTTTAACCAATTAATTTTTACAGAAATTTCTTGCGAGTATATTGATTTGAATATCAGTACTATAAAAACGATTATTCCACTTTTCAACCAAAAATTTTTCATAAATTTAAAAAAAAAATGACGTAATATGTTCACAGAACGAAAAATTATGCTTAATATTGTATCAAAATTTTTAAAAAAAATCGCATTTGTTAATGTTATTTAAAAAATTATTCGTATCATTGCAATCTAAAGTAATGAATATAGCGATGAATAAAAAGCAATTATTCGTTTGGTTGTTCCTGTTAGCGATTGGTATGCAAAACACCTATGCTCAAGACCCTCAATTTTCTCAATTTTATGCGTGTCCGTTATACCTTAATCCCGCTTTAACAGGTTCAGTAAAATGCCCCCGAGTTTCATTGAATTTTCGTAATCAATGGCCAGCATTAGGTTCTACGTACATCACCTATATTGCTTCATACGACCAGTACGTAAAAGCATTAGAAGGTTCTGTGGGTGGATATGTTTATGAGGATATTCAAGGTGATGGTGCTATTTCAACCTTTAATATTAGTGGCATTTATAATTATACATTTGTTCTTGACCGACGGTCAAATATACATATTGCCTTGCAAGCATCGTATTTACAGAAAAAATTAAATTGGGATTATATCTTTCCAGATATGATACATCCACTTTATGGTCCTATATATACCACTGCCGAAACAGGTGTTCCAACCAACGAAAAAAGAGGTCATTTTGATGTTTCAGCAGGCATGGTATATTCCAATCAGGGATTTTTTGGTGGTTTTGCCGTTCATCATATTACACAACCCACCGAATCGTTTAGAAGCAATGATGATGCCGTATTGCCACGCTTATTTACTGTTCATGCAGGGTTTAATATCCCACTTTCAGGCAGAGGTATTAAAAAGGGAGAATTACTACTTTCGCCCAACATTTTATTTGAACAGCAGCAAAATTTTCAGCAGATGAACTGGGGTTTGTATTTAAGTAGAAAGGGTATTGTTATCGGAACATGGTTCAGACAAAATCTTTCATTTCATTACGATTCATTTATTTTATTACTTGGATATATACAAGAAAAATATAAATTGGCTTACAGTTACGACTTAACCATTTCGGAACTGAAAAATCAGACACTTGGTGCTCACGAAATATCCTTCTCCATGGTTTTTCCTTGCAAACAAAAAAAGCAGAAGTTTAGAACAATAAGTTGTCCATCATTTTAGTTATATATATAATTAAATTGTATTATTATGAATACTAAATTATTCGCTGTTCTTATGACAGCATTTGCAGTAGCAACATTATTTTCATCATGCGACCGTAAGCGTTCTGCTACCACTGGGTGGAACTATAATGATGAAAAAAATGGAGGTTTTGAGTATGTTTATTACGATGAACAGGAAACGGGTCCAGGTCTGGTATTGGTTGAAGGCGGTACTTTTTCTATGGGGCGTGTAGAACAAGATGTATCTTATGAATGGCATGCCTTTCCACGTAGAGTTACTGTTTCTTCATTTTACATGGATGAAACTGAAGTTCGTAACGTTGATTATCGCGAATATCTGTATTGGTTACGACGTGTATTTGTGGATTATCCCGAAGTTTACAAAATGGCATTGCCCGACACATTGGTATGGAGAAGAAAGTTAGCCTATAATGAACCTTATGTTGAATTATATTTCAGACATCCTGCCTATCAGGAATACCCTGTAGTAGGTGTTAATTGGTTACAGGCAAATGATTATTGTGCATGGCGTACCGACCGTGTTAATGAACTTATCATGGTACGCGAAGGGTTACTCCTATTAGACCCGACAGGACAGACAGGAGAAAATAATTTTAACACGGAAGCCTATCTGGCAGGGCAATATGAAGGTGCTGTCCGCGACCAGTTACCAGACCTTGACCCAAATAGCGATTATAGAAAAGTGCGTTTGGAAGATGGCATTCTGTTACCTAAGTATCGTCTTCCTACCGAAGCAGAATGGGAATTTGCTGCATTGGGACTTATTGGTAACATGCTTGCTCAGGAACGTATCTTTGATGAACGAGTATATCCTTGGAATGGACATTATATTCGATTGGATGACCGTTCAGGTTTTAAAACAACAGATATGGGTCAAATTCGTGCTAATACCATGAGAGGACGAGGCGACTATATGGGTATGGCAGGTGCGTTAAATGACCACAACGATATACCGGGTCCTGTTACTTCATACTGGCCCAATGATTATGGATTGTATTGTATGGCAGGCAACGTAAACGAGTGGGTAATGGATGTTTACCGTCCGTTAACAGATGAAGATGAAGAAGATTTTCGTCCTTTCCGTGGTAATGTATTTCAGACACAGGTTCGCGACGAAGACGGAAACATTGCTGAAAAAGACAGTTTAGGACGTATCCGCTACCGGAACGTAACCGATGATGAAGCATTTAATCGCCGCAATTATAATACTGCCGATAATATTAACTATGCAGATGGAGACTTTGAATCGAGTATTGATTTCAATAAAGAAGATGTAAATAGAGATAATACCAATTCAAAAAGAATGTACGATACGGGTATAAAAAGAATGGGTGAAAATGGAAAACCTGCCATGAGAGGTGGTGATAAAATGACCTCTATGATAGATAACCGTGCACGCGTATTTAAAGGTGGGTCGTGGAGAGACCGCGCCTATTGGATGTCACCTGGTAACCGGCGTTTCCTTGACCAGGAGCAAACACGCGATGACTTGGGCTTCCGTTGTGCTATGCACCGTGTCGGTTCTCCACGTGGTGGATTAGAATAAAAAATAAAAAAACTGTCTCGTTATACCAATATAACGAGACAGTTTTTTTATTATATCATATTAATATTAGCACAATTTAAAATCAAGGTGCCGCTTTTCGAGATTTATTCTGACTAGTTCAACAGTAACTTTATCTCCCATGTTAAATTTTTTATGTGTACGACGTCCATATACTTCCATTTTTTCTTCATTAAAAATATAAAAATCATCGTCCATATCACGGAGCGAAATCATGCCTTCGGCTTTGGTTTCGTTGAGTTGAACAAATATACCCCATTCCATCAACCCCGAAATAAATCCCTCGAACCGTTGACCAATTTTATCTGCCATAAACTCAATTTGTTTATACTTAATTGAAGCACGTTCGGCATTGGCAGCCAATTGTTCCATATTGGATGCATGTTTGCACTTTCCTTCCAATCCTTGTTCTTGATTTTTTTTACTATTAATTAAATAGGTGTATAGTAATCGATGAACCATTAAATCGGGATAGCGACGAATAGGTGAAGTAAAGTGTGTGTAATAATGGAAAGCCAATCCATAGTGTCCAATATTGTTAGCGGAATATATAGCCTTTGCCATTGCCCTAATAGCCATATTTTCAAGAATATCACATTCAGGATTGTTCTTAATTTTTAAAAGCATTTGATTAATAGAATAGGCTATTTGCTGTGGTGTATCCGTTTGAATAGAGTAACCCCATTGCTTGGCAAAATCTTTAAATTTTAGCAATTTTAATGGGTCCGGTTTATCGTGGATACGGTAAATAAAAGGATGTGCCGATGATGGTGATTTTCGTTTTCCAACAAATTCTGCAACACGCCGATTAGCAAGCAACATAAATTCTTCAATTAAATTATTGGCATCTTTGCTTTCCTTAAAATAAACACCTATAGGTTTCCCATGTTCATCTAAATTAAAATTTACTTCAGCCCTGTCAAAGGCAATAGCACCAGCCTTAAGACGATTTTGTTTAAGTTTTTTTGCCAATTTATTTAATAGTAATAATTCTTCAGAAAAATCTCCCTTGCCACTTTCAATAATATTTTGTGCTTCATCATAAGAAAAACGACGATTACTTTTGATAATCGTTTTTCCAAACCACTCGTCTTTGATATTTACTTTTTCATCTACCTTAAAAACAGCCGAGAAACAAAGTTTTTCTTCCTGCGGACGTAAGGAACAAACATTGTTTGACAATTTTTCGGGCAACATAGGAACAACCCTGTCCACAAGATAAACAGACGTCGCACGACGATAGGCTTCCCTGTCTATGTCTGACCCTTCCTCAACATAATAACTTACATCGGCAATATGAACACCAATTTCCCAAAGCCCATTATCCAGAGCACGAATAGAAAGGGCATCATCAAAATCTTTGGCGTTGGCAGGGTCAATAGTAAAGGTAGTCACATTTCTAAAATCTTTACGTTTGGTATATTCTTCAGCAGGAATTGTATCGGGAATTTGAGCGGCAGCCTTTTCTAATTCATTAGGAAAATGTGCAGGTAAATTAAATTCTGCCAATATAGCGTGCATTTCTGTTTCATTTTCTCCTGCATTACCCAATATTTCTACCACTTCGCCCATTGGGTTTTTGCTCTGTTCAGGCCATTCAACTATTTTAACAATAACTTTCTGTCTATTTTTTGCTCCGTGTAAGTTTGCTTTTGGAATAAAAATATCATAAGGATACGGTTGATTATAGACCATTAGAAAGGAGATGTCGTGATGAGTCTCAATAATGCCAACCAATTTTTTTTCAGAACGTTCTATAACTTCTATCACCATACCTTCTAATATGTTCGTTTTTTTCTGAGCAAGCAGGCGAACCCTGACTTTATCACCAGGTAATGATTTTCCAAGGTCTTTTGGATAAACGGTAATTTCGTTTTGTGTCAACTCATCGGTTACAGTTCCTATTCCGCGTGCATTAATAGAGATAATACCTACTATATTTCCTGTTGTAACTTTAAGACAATATTTTCCACGAGAAACTTCTTCTAAAAAATCTTTTTTAAAAAGTACCTCCATGGCTTGCTGCACTTCATTTTTCTCATTGACTGAAGTTATGCCCAGCCCCTTGCTGACCTGTTTGTAGTTTAAATGTCGTGTCGGATTTTCCATAAAATAAGACTTGACAAGACCCAAGATGTTTGAATTGAATTTTTGTTTTGACATAAATATAAATTTGTGAGCACAAAGGTACGGAAATAATGTCGTCGTCGATTAAAAAACTCGTCTCGTCATTGCTGACGAGAAGAAATTTTTTCTAAAAACATAGAAATCCACAGTAGAGGCGTATAATAATACGCCTCTACTATGTTCAAACAGATTTTCGGTTTCCACCTGTCCCTACTTGCTTGTTTTTTTACGTAAAAATTCCTAATGCAACATCACTCTCCATATAATACTAAACCGCTAATAAAATGCGGTTAAAACTTTTTAACCAAAATAAAACTTACATATGATTTTTCTAAAACTGTAAAAGAAAATGAATTGGAAATAATAAATCCATAAGTTTGAATAATATTAAAAAAATCAACTTCATTTTTTATTATGGTAACGGAACCATCAGGATGTTTAAGGCTAATATTACCTCCTTTACTATTTTCCAGAATACCGTACATAGAATGTGTAGTTGAAGTTCCTAAATCAATTTCAAGCCTTGCATCCATACCGGTTGGCTTGATAGAGTATGTGACTCTTAAAATCAAATATTCACATTTATCTTGTGCTAACAATGCAGAAGCATTAAGCATCATAACCAGAAAAAGTATTTTTTTCATAAAAATAAAATCTAAAAAAAACTATTTCTAAGGTGACTTAGTCATATTAAAATTTAGTACAAAGTCCAAATGTCATTAATGGACCTCCAATACCCAATTCAACATTAACTCCAAAATTTGACGCAAAAAAGTAACGTGCTCCTATACCAGTTCTTAATGCAATAGGAAAATAATTCCAGTCAATACCATCATCTGTATAAGTAGGGTCGTCGGTAGTGTAATTCCAACTTAAACTGCTATAGCCTGCACCCAATGTCCAATAAGCATCAAAATTCTCACTTCCACCAAAATGAAGATTAAACCGAAGTAGAGCTCTGAAACGTGGAATAGAAAATTTATAGTTGTAATTAACTGGATTACCATTCCCATCAGTAGTTTCAGCATTCCATTTTACAACAGTATTGGCATAATTGAAGTCAACAGCCAAACCCACTTTATCAGAAGCCAAAAACTCAAATCTTCCACCAAGGGGACCTACACTATGAGCACTAATATTAAAAGAATTGTCATTTGTTAAAATATTTTTTGCTGTATTAGACCATAAATTTGGCCATCCATAATAAACCTCTACTATTTTAGTATCTTTTTCCACAGCCTGTGCAAAAATTTGATTAACTCCAAGTGTGAATAAAATCATGACGAATAATGTAATTTTTTTCATAAGTAATTTATTTTAAAATTATTTGACAAAATTATACATTTTAATAAAATAAAAAAATATATAAAACAATTCAGAAATAGGGATATCATTTTGCCGAATAAATGTTTTTTAGTACTTTTGATTGCTGAAATAATACATGAACAACGAATTTGATATACGGCAGTTTTCTGAAGAAAAATCGGAAAAAGAATTTGAAACACAATTAAGACCGCAGCAATTTGAATATTTTTATGGTCAGGAAAAAGTAGTGGACAACCTTCGTGTTTTTATACAAGCAGCCAAAATGCGTGGCGAAGCCTTAGACCATGTTCTTTTGCATGGGCCTCCCGGACTTGGAAAAACAACACTGGCTCATATTGTTGCCAACGAAATGGGTGTCGAACTGAAAATAACTTCCGGACCTGTATTGGATAAACCGGGTGATTTAGCCGGTTTGCTCACCAATCTTGAAAAAGGTAATGTGCTGTTCATAGATGAAATACATCGGCTCAATCCGGTAGTTGAAGAATACTTGTATTCTGCCATGGAAGATTTCAGAATTGATATTATGTTGGATAAAGGTCCCAGTGCCCGTTCCATACAAATCAAATTAAATCCGTTTACACTTATCGGTGCTACTACACGTTCAGGACTTTTAACAAGTCCTTTGCGTGAACGTTTTGGCATACGGCTGCATTTGGAATATTACACTGCTGATGTGTTAAAAAATATTATTATCCGTTCCTCACAAATACTGAAAGTGCCCATTGAACCCAATGCTGTTAATGAAATATCTCGTAGAAGTCGTGGCACACCACGTATTGCTAATGCACTTTTGCGTCGTGTTCGCGATTTTGCCATGGTTAAAGGGGATGGAACCATCACACTCGATATTGCTCAACTGGCACTAACCGCACTGAACATTGACAAATACGGATTAGACCAGATGGACCAGAAAATATTAAAAACCATTATTACCAAATTCAATGGTGGTCCCGTTGGATTAAATACCATTGCTACAGCCGTTGGAGAAGATGCAGGCACTATTGAAGATGTATATGAACCTTTTTTAATTCAGGAAGGCTTTTTACAGCGTACCGCACGTGGAAGAGAAGTTACACCTTTATCATATAAGCATTTGGGACTTTTTAATTCCGATAGTCAACAAGCCTTGTTTTGATGAAAAAAATTATCCCTTTTGTTCTCATTATTTTTTTATTTAATTCCTGTATAAGTGAATGGGATAAGGCATTGGATGAAAAAACAATGGATTATCAATGGATTTATTCAACTACATGCTGTAACCAAAAAAATACTTCTATCAAAATAGTCATCGATTCACAGCAATTCCGTATTCATATTAAGATTCGTGAATTGGAAAAGTATATTCACGACAGCATTCCTATAGACTCGGGGTATCAGATAAATTATTTTTTGCGTTTTTTTACTAACAACGGCATAGTTTATTTTCCAAATGAACTTTCAAACAGTTATACCTATAAAAAATATAAAGGAACATCAAACATGATGATAATTCCACTTAGCGTTGTTTATAGAAACGAGAAAACAATATTAACAGCAAATGTTCCGTATATTCTATTGAAACAGATAAAAAAGGGAAAACAAAAACTTTATGGTGAACTTTTTGCCGAGAAACAATGTCAAACCACCTCAGACAGTTCTATAAATAGAATTTCCATACCTCAAATAAAAACACGCTGGTGCTTTCTTCTGGATATGCCTTCCATTTATAAAACCATGCTATACAGTGCCGGTATATATTTACAAAATGATTCTGTCTTTTCACCGATTGGCATGGATTTCAGTCTAACGCGATTTGGGTTACCCGATATTTACTGGACTGTTTTTATCAATGCCAAAGACAGCAAAGATTTTTCTAATTATTTCTGGCGTTCTGCAGAAGATACATACGCATTTAATTATACCGATAGCGATACGGTTTCTCTTATTCATCTTTTTCCCAACGATAGACTTATTATTGGTGTTTACGACCGGGACGATTTTTCGCATGATGATTTTATTGGCGACTGGTATGGAAAAATTAACACACTCGTTTCAGATACATTTAAAAGCATTGCCTTTGACCATATAACTTCATTTAACATACGTGCTGAACAAAAAGGTTGTATCAATTGATGAAAAATACAGTTATTATAGTAGGTGGCGGTATGGGGTTGCGTATGAATAATACGCTTCCAAAACAATTTATGGAAATAAACCATCGCCCGTTGCTGTTTTATACCATAGAACGGTTTTATCACTTCGACCAAAACATTTCTATTATTCTTGTATTGCCAGAGACATATCACATATACTGGAACAAATGGTGCAAGAAATATTCTTTTCAAATACCTCATCATTTGGTTGCCGGCGGCGAGGCACGTTATCATTCGGTAAAAAATGGATTATCCATGACAGAAAGAAAAAGCCTTATAGCCATACATGATGCTGTAAGACCATTTATAACAACAGATTTTTTACAGAAAGCCTTCGAAACCGCAGCCAAAAATGGAAGTGCAGTGCCCGTACTGAATGTAAATGAAACAGTTCGTCAGATTTCTGATACTTCTTCAACTATATTGCCACGAAAAGAAATTTATACAGTACAAACACCGCAAATATTTAAAGCCGAATGGATTTATAAGGGTTATGAACAACCCTATACCAAAGATATTACCGACGATGCCATATTAGTAGAAAAAGCAGGATACAATCTGACTTTTATGGAAGGGTTAAGATACAATATTAAAATTACATTTCCTGAAGATATGTTATTGGCAGAAGCATGGTTAAAAAACGACATACATTAATTTTTATTTAAACATGAAAACATGTTATAAAAATAAACGACTGGAAAAAGGGATATTGATTTTTGCATTTCTGTTTATCCTGTTTCATCATTTTTTGGGATTTGGCGGGCACTATGGCTGGGACGATATGGAATATGCTCAATTATCGCATCAATGGGCAACAGGGAACTTTTTTTTGTCCGACAATCATTTTTCCTATCGCTGGCCGATTATTGTTCTCTCTGGAATATCCTATAAACTCTTTGGTGTAAGCGATTTCAGTTCAAGTTTACCTGCTATGCTGATTAGCATGCTGATATTGTTTCTGGTTTACTGGGTTGTTAGGAAACACGACAGCCGTATTGTTATTACTGCCATACTTACTACGTTATTAATGCCACCCTTTCTTTTTTATTCAGACAAAATCATGTCCGACATATATGTAGCCTTGGGAATATTTTTATCTTTGGTCTGTTTGTATCTTTATCGTTTTGAATATCATCGTTACACCTTTTGGTTTGCGATGCTTTTTTCATGTTCTTTGTTTTTTGCCTTTCTATCCAAAGAAACTGTCGTACTTTTATTGCCAGTGCTTCTGATTTTATTTATTGTAGATATCTGTCAAAAGAAATATTTGAAATTTTGGATGTGGGCTATAATAAGTGGACTGATGCTCTTACTGATTTATCACGTATTTATTGCATACAAAACCGGGAACATGTTTTCGCGTTACACAGCGATTAACACAAACAGTTATTTGAACCCGTGCAGTTATGAGTATCTTCCTTTTATCAATACATTACGTCGTATAGGATATGAGTTTTGGGTTGAAGCAACCATTGGCATGTTTCTGGTTACCGCAGGATTCCTGTTGTCTTCTCTATCAAAAATAAAACGTTTTGGTTTTTCCAAACCCGATGTATTTTGGGTTACAATAGGATTATTATTATTGCTTTCAGCCAACTTCATGACAAAAAGTTATAACGCATATTCACCTATGTGTACCGATATTCGCCATTATTTATTTTTGGTTCCTATTTTGACAGTAGCATTTGCCCCTGCTGTAGTGCGATTTTTCTATGCCGAAAAAAAATCATGGGCTGTTCCTGTTTTTTCTACATTACTCTTCATTATTATATTAGCAAACATAAAATTGATTTCGTTAAACGCCATCGTTATATTTTATGTCTGTTTGGTTGTTTTGCTTTGGCTGATAAAACTGGTAAAAAAAGTAAATGCAACCGTTTCTACCATTCTTTGGATAATATTTTTAATGTTATGGTTTATAGTGCCGGTAACGCAAATGGCGTTGGACCGAAAAAACAGTTTTTCTTACATAAAACCATACATTGAAAAACATTTTAAGAAAACAAGCGAAACAGCCATTGTTTTAACCGACCCTGTCATGAAACGTATTGCCGATTATTATATGCATTGGGATACAAGTCAGGTACGGTTTATAAACGAGCGTGATTATCATATACCATACCGATACGAAGCAAAACAATATTATGTATATCAAAACGGATTGACGTGGTGGATGTCAAAACAAACAAAACCAGACCCCATGTTGATGTGGTATTTGACGGAACCCTATATTATACCTGTCGATTCATTCAAAAATAATTATTTATACCGCATGGCTCAACCTGAAAAAATATGGCGACCTGTAACTACACATTCTTTTTATAACGATATGGAATGGACCTATTTGCCTTGTTTTTCGTTTAATTGTACTTCCCGCGATTCCCTTACGGTTCATAGTGGTAACTATGCATATAAAGTGATGCCACAAGGATTTTCACCTACTCTGGCAATGCCGCTATCAAGTTTTATAACAGATTATTCTACCAAAATCGAAACAGAAATATCGGCATGGATATATGCACCCACCAATCAAATGACCAATATCGTGTTTTCTATAGAAGATACGGTGGGCAAAAACGTGTTATGGCTTGGAAAACCGATAAAAGATATTATTAAACCCGCTCAACAATGGCAGAAGGTGAAAATGAATGCCAGTTATTTACCTGCTCCCGACAACAAAAATTTTCTGTTGAAGATTTATCTCTGGAACAATGATACCTCAGCCATTTGGGTGGACGATATGAGAATGGATATTACCGTCATTGACCATTTATAATACGACATTTCATACCAAACCGCTAACAAATAAGTGATGATAAATTTTGTCCCGTTACGTATTATACAGAAGGAAGTCGGTATTACCATTCGAGCATCAGGTTATCGTAAGCCAAATGAATATGAGGGGGCAATTCGTTTTCTATATCTTTATGAAACCCCATTAAATGACTAATATGCGTAAGATAGGTATGAGATGCTCCTACTCTCTTGGAAACTTCAATCGCTTCTGCCAGATTAAAATGTGAAATATGTTCTTTTTTTCGAAGTGCATTGATAACAAAATATTTCAAGTTTTTTAATTTTTCATATTCTTTATCTGGAATAAATTTGGCGTCCGTAATGTAAGCAAAATCGCCTATTCTAAAGCCAAGTACCGGAAGCAAATAGTGCATAACCCGAATAGGAATTATTTCTACTCCCTGAATATTAAACGGTGTTTCAGAAATGGGATGCAGTGTCATCTCGGGAATGCCCGGGTATTTATCTTCATTAAACGCATACGAATAGTCAATTTGCAATGCCTTTAATACACGCTCTTCAGCATAAACATCCATCGATTTTTTATAAATCCAGTTGAAGGAACGAATATCGTCCAAGCCAGCAATATGGTCTTTGTGTTCGTGTGTAAAAAGGATAGCATCTAAATGTTTTACATTTACTCTTAGCATTTGCTGGCGAAAATCGGGACCTGTATCAATAACAAAAATCTTATGGTTCACTTCTATCATCATCGACGAACGCAATCGTTTATCGTGGATGTCTTCGGAATGACATACCGCACAATCACACGCAATCACTGGCACGCCTTGCGAAGTTCCCGTTCCTAAAAATGTAATTTTCAACTGAAATATTTTTTTTCAAAAGTAAAAGAAATATTTCTGTTAAACTACTTTATAGAGACATAATTAGTATCTGTCCATAATATCCGTTTTCTGGCTTACGCTCATCAGAAAATATAGAGGTTTTTAAGAATATTGAAAAAATTGAATATGGTAAATAGACATCCTTCAGGACGTATTTCAATGAAGCATTCCTGTTCGTTTTAATTTAAACACAGATTTTCATATATAAAATATACCCCTAATTCAAGATGTTGAAGATGGTCTAAAAATTACTTTTTTTTCTAAACTTTACAAATAACCATAAATATTAGCCACCTCATTAGCAGGAAGTTTTTCAAAGAAAAAAGCACGCAAAGCATCGTACTTTTTCTTGTTTACGTTTTCTTGATTTAAAAAATAATTGTAAGGATCCATAATTAGGGTTATTTAAATACATGATAAAGATATATATAATTTATTAATACAATACGAAAAAAATAAATACTTTTCAACGGGACGGTGTTAATAAGTATTCAAAGAGTTTTATTAAATCGGGTGGATATGTTATATGATAAATAAAAAATCGTTAAATATATACATATGCCCCTAATAATACCATGAGATATAACTATTAAAAATCGTAAATAAATGATAGTTAATTAAATACAAGAATTGCGTTAAAAAGTATTTTAGGGTTGCAATTTAATATGAAAAATCTGTGTAAAACAGAAAGTATCAGGATGTTTCAGAACAGAAAAAGGGGCTAAAATATTTTGCAGAATCCGCAGTTATATTTCTACCGCAAAAAAGCACGATTATAATGTCCTGGATGCAATTGTATTAGCCATCAACAAACAACCCTATTTTGCTCTTTCCCCTTAATAAAGACAACCGAACAGTAACAAAAAAATTTATTAACAACTCATTGTTAATAATTTTTTATATCTTTGCTACTGAGTAATAACTTATTTGATTATTTTTGTCGTGTTATAATTTTCAATTATATTAATTTTGAATCATGTATATTTTTAGAAACACGAAACCGGTGCAGGTTTGCAGCCTGAGCACCGGCATTTTTGAGACCGCAACTGAAT
>CAYSIN010000022.1:3072-31780 GCA_964431135.1 uncultured Bacteroidales bacterium | reverse complement strand
AAAAAAAGAAAAGTACAAGAAAGATTAAAATGAGTTTTTAAGGGACGACTATTTATACCGACTTGCTAACAAGATAATTAAAACAATACGCTTCGCTTTTGTTTTAAAACCGTTAGTCTGTCGGCATCCCGTCTCGTCATTATTGACGAGATTAGAGTTTGACGGGACAAAATTCATTTTATTCTTTTGTTAGCGGTTTGGTATAAAAATTTATTAATTATGGGGAATATCAGTTTTGTGCGGTGGGTTAAAAAGAAAAAAACTCGGGCCAGCATGTGGGTTGTCTTTATGGTATTGTCAATATTTCTTTTTTTCTGTCCTTTCACAATGGATTACTTTCTATTTTAGTCCTGTCGTCTGTCTTTTTACACTTGGCGGTAACGGTTGAGGCTAAAAGCTGGCGAGCATTTCGGAGCACTTCACTGTCAATTTACGATGAAGTTTCTTAGAAGTACAGACCTTCGATTTACCACTAACCGCCCGCTTGATTTTAGCCTTTGTTACCAACTGGGCGTTCTTGTCTGTAAATGGTTTGAGATATTTTTTCATTTCAGTCATTCCGTTTTCCTGTCTTAAAAGATTTAGTTTTTTTATTGTCCGCAAAAAAGGCGTTGAAAACAGGCTGGCTCTTTGGCGGGTTTTGGCTTTAGCGTTGGCTTTGAGCGACCCGACAATGTGCCAACCTGTGTGTATGCTTTTAATGCTCAATAATAATTTTAGAAACAGAAATACAATCTGCTGTTTTAGACTTTATAATATAAGTCCCAGCATTAATATTAGAAACAATTAATCGGGTCTGAGAATTGTTTATACTATTTATTGATATAATCTGTCCTTGCATATTAATTATTGAAATTTCTTGAATTGCTTTATTGCTTTTTACATTAATAAAATCATTTGCAATCGTGGGATAGACCTGAATATTGTTTTCTGCTGAAATATTCTCAATTTCCGAAAATCCGCTAATATCAAATTCAATGTCATCAGTTGATGAATTTTCAACAATATTTACAATGGGATAACCTAAATTTGAACCAGTCCAAAGAATAGAACTTGGATATGTCATGTCAGTAAAACTTGTATTTGACGTTGTTCCAGGGTATGTATCTCCTGTTTCATCACTTGTTTCATCATCTGCTTCTTCAATATCAAAACCTTGATGGCTTGGGTCAGCATTTATATCGTTATCTTCTAAATGAGCCATAAAGTAGTCAAAGTCACAATGATAAATGAGCATACCATGACCTGATAATTCATAATCAAAACTTTCCCATTGTCTGTTTTCTAAGTAAAACCCTTCATTTGCGGTAGCAGCTTCAACTAAAAAAGCAATAGTATCCTGGGTAGCAGGAGGCAAAATATATGAACCATTTGCATCAATAATTTCAGGATATTGCCAATCTAATAATTCTTTTGAAAATGGATTATGATTTGCAGGTGATGCTTCATTACCATTTGAGTTTCCACCAGCCATAACATCCCAAGAGCCAGTACCTTCTGCTTGACCACCAGAACCTGGATAATCAGTATCATAGTAATCGGGAAGACCTAAAGCATGTCCAAATTCGTGACAAATTGTTCCTATACCTGCTAAGTTAGTACCATTAAGTTCATTTGAGCATGTATATGCGTTTACAGTTACTCCATCTACTGTAATAGGAGTAATACTTGGATTATTATGAGGCCATATGTCATTAGGATTTCCACTTGATGCCTCGCCTGTACCAGCATATATAATGTAAACGCAATCAACGATTCCATCACCATCGTTATCATAATCAGAAAAATCAATATATGAATCTGCTTCATTTATAAGTTCGGCAGCAAGTTCCTCAACATACATATCATCACCTTCTTCATCATTCTGTCCGTAATAGTCATGATTATGTGTTGCAACATATATTCCATCAACAGTTGTATTAACTGTCAATTTACCATTAGAATTCTTATAGTAAAAATCTTTAAAACTACCAATACCGCCATAATTTGATTGATTCATTAAATTATCAACGTCAGTTACAGAGTTGGAAAATGCTAAATCAGGAAATTCAATCATAAGCACAAGGTTATTTTGAGTACCTGTAGAAGGAAAACTCTTTAATTGGTTTCCGTCTTTTTTAGTTGCTTTGTAGTTAGATAATTTCTGCTTAATTTGTTTTTCAGAATAATTAATTCCCTTAGGAATTGACTGTAAAATGGCAGTTTCATTAGATTTACGATTAACTGTATTGCTTGCCTTTATGCCCGTTGAAATCATATTTTCATTTTCATCAAGTTTGGCATATTCGTAAAATCCGTTTGGATTTGATAACAAGGTATAACCATCGTCTGAAATTGCCCAATGAATAGCAGCATCACCTTTCAATGTAATGTTGATCAGTGAACCATCAGGCTGTTTATACGTTATCTGTTTAGGACTTGCGGGAATACCATTCCCTAGAACTTGGTACTGGATTTTTGGCAACTTTGACTTTTGTGCCATTCCAACATTCAGCGTTGTAAATAAAACAACTGCTGTTAAAAAAACTGTGTTTAAATTTTTCATAGACATTAAATTTTAGTTAAACATTATTTGAATTGAGATTATTCCTTTGATTTTTTTATTTGGACTTCACTAAATTGTAGTCCTTTCGGTATTTTCTTTAAAAACCTTGTTTCTTTTTTAGTCCGTTTGTCCTGCTCATGGGCAAGTTTACCAGAATTTGTAAGGTTTCTATTTTTATCAAGTCTTGCATATTCATATCCACCCTCCTTATTTGAAAGTAGAGTATAGCCGTCTTTAGTCTCCGCCCAATGTAATTTCTCATCACCTTTTAGAAAAATTGTAAGTACAGTCCCATCAGGTTGATTATATTCAATAGGCTTTTTAGTTGCAGGAACTTTATTTACTTGAGCATGAGCAACAAATAAAGACACAAACATTAACGCAATGATAATAAGTGATTTTTTCATTTTTTATTGATTTAAGTTAAACACAAACTTGTCATTATAGTGGGCTGAAAGATTTTGCTCTTTGACTTTTGCGAAGTGTTGGCTTGTGTGTTGGGCAAAAGGCAATGTGCCAATTGTGGGTCGGCTTTTTACTTTTCTTTCTTGCGGGTCGGCAAAAAAACTAAATCTTTTTTCTTTCATTTTCATTCGTTTTTCATTCTCAAACCATTATTTCTGTCATTTTCAGTGTTGCTGTCTTTTTCTCGCCTTGCCGCCAACATCTGTGTAAACTTACAATTACGTTTATATCTTCATTATTCATAGTGGAGTTGTTTTGATAAATGCTGTTCATGTGAGCAATATTGAATATGTGTCTTAAATAGTTCATTTTGTAACTCCGTATATAAATTTACATGCACAAATATATATTAAAAATAATTCAAAACAAAACTATTTTGAGGTGCTATTATTTTTTTTAAGACCTTTGTGTAAGTACAATTCATTTAAATAGTTGTCCCTTAAAAAGTACCTTTCCTACCTCATCCACGTTTGCAACGAGGATGCACATTTTCATTCTTTTGTGAGCGGTTTGTTATAATATAGACTAGTATCTATACATATTTTCTTTGATATTTATCAGGAGCATTCGTTATAATGAAATATAGTCTTTTTACAGGCAATTAACGAGATGATGAATGATGAAATAATTCATCATCCATCATTAACCATTCAACATTTACAGCCGTTCGTATTCGCTAACCAGCAAATCGATTAAATCTTTTGTTTTCATTATTTTATCGGAGCGATACGCATTAGCCCCGACAAATGCAAAGCCATTATCAAATTCTCCTTTTTTGGCATTGAAAAGAGCTTTCGCAATGCAATAAGGAGCATCTTTCCGGTTGCAAGTAATTATACAGTGAAAAGGACATGTGTAAGGTTTTTTCTGCCCTTTGTTCACATCGTTTATAAAATTATTTATTAATGCTCTGCCGGGCATACCAACAGGACTGTTAATAATAGTAATATCTTTTTCCTGACAATTAATATATGCTTGCTTAAATTTGTCTGAGGCATCGCATTCATTGGTAGTAACAAAACGTGTACCCATCTGAACACCGGATGCACCCATGCTTATAAAACGATGAATATCTTCTCCCGTATAAATTCCCCCAGCTGCAATTATTGGGATTTTTTTATATTCGCTTTCAAACGGTTTAACTTCTTTCAATACATCCGAAACCAAATGCTTCAACGAAAATTTTTCATCAAATATCTGCTCCGGTTTAAAGCCGAGATGTCCACCTGCCTTAGGTCCTTCCACGACTATGGCATCGGGTAAATAGTTGTAATTGTTCAGCCATTTTTTTATAATCACGGCAGCAGCTCTACCAGAAGATACAATAGGAACAAGTTTCGGATTATAACCGCTTTTATTTAGGTATTTCGGCAATTCCAAAGGTAACCCCGCTCCCGAAAAAATAATATCGATATGCTCTTCGATGGCGATTTTAACAAATTCGGCATAATTGGAAAGCGCAACCATGATGTTTACACCCAAAATTCCGGTTGTAAGACTTACCGCTTTTCTTATTTCGTTTCTCAATGCACGGTTATTTGATTTTATATAATCGGTATATAAATCAGGTTCTTCCTGCCCTATTCCGGCTGTGGCAATAACTCCTATTCCGCCGGAACTGGCTACCGCAGATGCAAGCCTGCTCAACGATATCCCGACACCCATTCCACCCTGAATAATTGGGATTTTAGCAACTAAATTTCCTATTTTCAAAGGGGGTATTTTGCTCATACCTCAAATAAATTCATTCTTTTTTATCTTCGATGATGAATTATTGAAAATTGTTTAATAACGCCTGCTTCTGTTATGATTATTGCCTTGCCTGAAATTCTTTTTTTCAGTTTTTGGTTTTGCTATATTGACCGTTATTGTATTGTTGTCTAACGTTGCTCCGTTTAATTCATTAATTGCCTTATCGGCTTCATCGTCATTTGTCATTTCTACAAAAGCAAAACCTCTTGATTTACCTGTGTAGCGGTCTAAAATCACATTTGCACTTGTTACGGCACCGTATTCGGCAAAAATTTCCTTTAAATCTTCATTTCCAACGTTTGGAGACAAATTTGAAACATAAATATTCTTCATAAAATAAGTTTTAAAAAATAATTCATTATGAGTAGTAAAAAACAATAGGAATAGTAAAGTCAACAGGAAAGAATGCTAATAATACTAATCGTAATATTTATATGGACTCATTTTGGGTCAAAGGTAACTATATTTTTCTTATTAAAAAAATAAATTATAATGATAGTTCGTGGAGTAATGGACAAAAATAATGGTTTTTTGGGGGAACTTGTCTTGTAATGGACATTTTTAATGTTATTTAGTCGTCCCTTAAAAAGTATCTATCCCATTAAATATGAATTATATAATTTCGTATTTATATAAAATAAGGGTCAAAAGAAAATTTTTTTGTTGGGCGAAGGTTTGTGTATAAATATAAATCCATGTTAACAGAAAAAATATTTTTTAAACCCAAGTTTATTATTTGCACGTTTTACAATAAATCTCTTTAACGGCAGGATTTTCGAGTGATTGAACCGACATTTTTTTCTTTTTATATAATTGACAAAACCGTTGTGAATCCAATTCAACTGCTTTTTGAACAGCCATGGTAAATTTAGGTGAAGAAAATTTATGTGGCATGTGGCTGCATATACCTAAATAACTAAAAATTAATTCGTCGAACACATTGTTTTTATTGATATAGGGTTCTATAAGTTTGGCAGCAAATTCATAATCTTTTTGCCCCATAAAGATATAGGAAAGTTTAAGAGAGTTTTGCCAGTTAGATTCGGTCAATTTGGAAATAGCCTTTATCGTATCAAGACTTGCTTTTAATAAGGGAGGTGTTTCGTCCAATGTATCCAGCGTTTGAATTATTTTGAACTGATATTCCAAATTTAGTAAATCAACCGTATGCCGTTTCAAGCCGGAAGAATACAAACCGCTGATTTCTTTTTGAAAATCGAGAATTTGCTTATCCGTAGTAAAATCGTCAAACAGTATTCGGCAATAACAATGGTTATAGTGAATATAGAAATTGTCGGGGGCTAATTGATACAATTGTGCAATACGTTGACAATAATCTTCGCCCAATTCATCTTTATTGACGTACTTTTCGAGCCAGAGTTTGTTCATAAGCAAACCCGAAAGCCACAATTTGTTTAATAATAGTCCTGCATATTCAGGTTTTTCAGGTATTTCCTGCCCCGTTACCGATTCTTTACCGTATTTATTGTTTAAAACTTTTTTAAAGATATATTTTTGAATAGCCAATGCCTGTGTCAGATTATTCTCTTTGATACATTTATTAAAACGATTTAAGACATATTTTTCTTCGTTTTCGGGACCGAGTTTATAGGTAATATCCAATTTAACGCGTGCATAACGATGTTTTGATAAAATGGGCTCCAGTTCGTTTTCCAGTTTGTTTTTGCTGATATAATCTTGAATTTCTTTAACACTCATATCGGCTAATTGCGACCATTTGGTTTCTTTGATATCTCTTTTAAAGTCTTCAATATTATCGCCGGTAGTAATGTTTGAGAAGAATTTTATTTTCTGACGGTTTTTCAATGCTTCAATAATACTTTCGGCACGTTTTTTTTGTAATTCCTTATTGGTTTCATCAGTGCCCTCTACCGAAGAGTATGCTTCAATGAATAATTTATTAATATCAAAATCGGGTTCGTTCAGTTTGTTTATTAATGGTTCAATATCTTCGGGTTTATATACAAATTTATTCCGTTCAAAGGGAATAACAAATTCAAGATGCGACTTTTCTACAATGGGTGTATATTCGGGTGCATTTATAACAATTGTATCTGCGAGCAGTTCAATTTCCTTAGTAAATTCAACGGCTGCTTCATCTTCAAACGAAGGAGTAATAACTTTACAGACATGTTTATCAATAATAACCAGCAGATTGAGTTCATAATCGTCTGTAATGCCCGATGGCAATGTCCCCATCAACACATCAACTTTTTGTTTACGTTCCTTTGGGTCTTGAATCATATTTTTCTTTTCCAGTTTAACGGGGTTAATCCGTTTTAAAAGTATGCCTTTGTTAACTAATCTATAATCGGCGATATTGGGTTGGTTGCACGAATATTGTTCCTGTTGAATGACATCAACGGCTAAACCATCGGTTGGGTCTTTGAGCAATTTTTTTAGTTGTTTGTATGATTCATTGCGAAAATAAATTTTATGGTCTTTTATATACAAGCCACGTTGCAAGTTTTCAATATTTCTGTATTTGTTACATCGCAAACAGATTCGGGAATCATACTTTTTTAATCCGTATTTTTTAGTTGAATACGGTACAGACAATTCGCTACGTAAGGATGCACCTTGATTGAACAGTGAATAATTGGCGAGTGTTAACGATACGTATGCCTTTTTCTTATCTACATCGATAGAGGAGCCCAATCCTGCCAACACAAATCGTGTACTTGCCAATATATCGAGCGATTTTTTATCGTTGACCCACTTAAAGCCAATATCGTCGGCAACTTTTCCGTACGAAAAATATTCTGCTCCTTTGCTTATAGGCATTTTTATAACCAATTCTTCGCCAATGCCGCTACCACCGTAAAATATAAGTCGTGATGCGGTTGTTTTCTTTTTACCGATTCCATCCAGAGTAGCGTCCATAATGCTTGCCATGTACTTTGCCTGATCGTCAGAGGCAGCGTTTAAAATAGGTTCTATGGTAAAGGTGTCTAATTTTTCTTTGTCGCGATAAGTATTAATATAGAGTAAAATTAATTTGTTTAACACTTCAGGTCTGAAATCTTCGGGGTCAATCATTCTGTTATAAAGTTCTTTTACGGATGGATTGGAGAGACTAATGTATGTCTGTGCTTGAATACTATATGTTCCTGTCAAAAGTAAAAACAAAAACAATATCCTCATTATCAAATTATTATTACCAATTTCCATTGCTGGTAAGTACAAAAATTTTTCGCAACCAAAATAATAATTATTTATGTATCTTTTACAAATTTTTAAAAAAGAAAATCACTTTTTTATAATACGATTAATTTTTACTGAGTTTATGTTAATAATGTTTATACCAACCGCTCACAAAAGAATGAAATGAATTATGTTAGCAAGTCGGTATTAGGAGTTATGCCGGTTAAATGTTTCTATTTGTTGAGTAAGGTGAATAAAATTTTGAACAGACAATTGTTCTGGGCGTTTTTGCATAAATTCTGAAGTGAAGTTATTTTTATTTATATATGATGATAGACTGTTTGACAGCATTTTTCTTCGTTGATTAAAAGCGGTTTTAATAATGGAAAAAAACAGATGTTCGTTGCAGGGTAATGTGATTAACGTGTTTCTATTGAGTTCAATTACGGCAGATTTAACTTTGGGTGGTGGCGAAAACACTTGTTCGTTCACAGTAAAATGATAGGTAATATTGTAATATGCCTGCAACAAAACGCTTAATATTCCATACGTCTTATTGCCTTCTTTGGCAACGATACGTTGTGCTACTTCCTTTTGAATCATACAGACTACTTGTGATACCATAGAGCGGTTCTCGAGAATCTTAAAAAAAATGGAACTGCTGATGTTGTATGGAAAATTTCCGATAATATGGATGGGGCTGGTATAATCTGTCAAATTCATTTTCAAGAAATCTTTCTTTAACACATGAGACTTTGGCAAATGAAGTTCTTCTATTAAATAGGTAATAGATTCTTCATCAATATCGGTGAACCAGACATGTTCATTCAATAATTCATAAAGCAGGCAAGAAAGACTGCCCGTGCCAGCACCTACTTCAATAACAGTCGGTGCTGGTTTAAGCAACGAAACAATTTTTTTTGCAATATTTTTATCGTGCAAAAAATGCTGTCCCAATCTTTTTTTCGGTGTAACCATTCTTGTTCAAATGTTTTTAATGTGATGGGTAGTTAAGCCTTAAAATAATGATTTTGTTTGTAGAAGAATATAAGTACCAATATTGCAACGCAAGCAAAAGCGAGGCTTGCAATAGTTTTCGCATAATTGTATCAGTGCTTGCGATTGAAGTGCGTTTTGAGGAATAATGTTGAATTCTTTCCATGCTTTAATAATGTTATTTTTTTCGGGTGGCAATTGTTCCAGCATGGAAATAACCTGTTCGTTCAACTCATTGTCCATCCTTTCCTTACTGTAAACAAAAATGTAAGGTAACAGGCAGTTTATAATTATCAGGTAAATATAACTTTTTCCCAATTTGAACTTGGTTAAGTTGGCAGATTTATTAAAATGATAATGTGAATGCCAATATTCAGAGGTGTTAAAATCAAATTTTTTTAAGATTTTTTTTAATGATTGAAGTTGGACTAAATCGGTTAAATTATTGGCGTTCTTGTATAAAAAGGCAGCCCATTGTGCTATTCTAAGCGTAGGGAATGAGGGTGGATGAATTTTTGAAAATTTCCAAACAGTCGCAGGCAAAGGAGTTAATCCATATTTTTTTTTATAGTAATGATATTGTTTTATAAGTAGAGAAACATAATTATCAGACGAAGATTCGGGCAACAGCCCTGATTGTCCAAATAAAACTGATTCTAAAAATACAAGGTTATCGGCGTTTTTCTGAATAATTTGAAAGGGAATACTTTTAGCCAGCATTAAAAAAGAGGAAGCATTGACCTTAAGACCGAAACCGTATGCCAATATGCGATAAAGGGTCTCTTCCCAATGGTAATTTATTTCTTTAAGTTCATGTAAAACAAATTGTGATTTTTTTTCGAGACGAGAAACAGCCAATGAAGTTAAATAGGTAGAAATTGGAAAATTAAGTGTAGCAAGTTTTTCACCACAAGCAATGAGTTTATGATTTTCATACAGTTTTAAATATTCAGCATGGGTTTCGTAAAGAATAGGAAGGGTAACGGTTAAAATTTGCTGTTGGTTGGCATTGTAAATAATGGTATCATTATTCCAAACAACATGCAAAATAACATTGTTATAAATAGGGTCAAATTGATGTTTGTGTTTGTTCCAATCGGAAGCATTGATATGAATTTCAATATTACCAGCCCATTCAACATGATTGTACAAAATGCGGGCATTAAAAAAATCTGGACCGGCATCTGAATTTTTAGTTCCTACATTAATAATTTGAATAGGTTCACCATTTGCCGAAGATAATTTACTTTCATTAAAAAGGCGGTACTGCCATAAGAATTGCAAAAAATCTTCGTTCATCTTATTGGGGTTAAATGATACAATACTTTATGAGCAATTTACGCATTTCTTGTTGAATTTGTTTCGCTTCCATGTTAGATGTTTCGCAAAAATCTTTATCCTGACTGGCATAAATAATGGCTCTGGATGAATTGACAATCAATCCAACGTTTTTATTTATTCCATATTTTACTACATCGTCCAAACTGCCACCTTGTGCTCCAACCCCTGGGATTAACAAAAAATGTTCGGGAACGATGGCTCTTATTTTAGATAACATATCGGCACGGGTAGCACCTACGACATACATCATTTTGTTGGCATCTGCCCATTTTTTTGATTTTGTTAAAACTTGTTCAAACAAAGTTTCGCCTTCCTTATTTTGAAAATATTGAAAATCGTCTGCTCCTTGGTTGGAAGTTAATGCAAGCAGTATCACAAATTTATCGGAATAGGTTAAAAAGGGGGAAATACTGTCGCTACCCATATACGGAGCTACAGTAATTGCATCGAAAGGCATGGTTTCAAAAAATGTTTTTGCATACTGAGCCGATGTATTGCCAATATCACCACGTTTGGCATCGGCAATTAAAAAGATGGAAGGATAGTTTTGCTTAATATACCATGCTGTTTGTTCCAAACTTTCCCATCCTTTTTTTCCCAGTGCTTCATAAAAGGCAATATTGGGTTTATAGGCTATGGTATATTCGGCAGTGCTGTCTATAATGGCTTTATTGAAGGCAAAAACAGGGTCGTTGGTATCGCGTAAAAAAGTTGGAATTTTTGCAATATCGGTATCAAGCCCTACACATAAAAAACTTTGTTTTTTCTTTATTTCCTGAGTTAATTGCGATAAATTCATGTTTAATTCATATTAAAGTGTTTCGTTTTCTTTCATTTTTTCTGCGTTTTCGGCTATTTGCAATTGGTTTATTAATTCGGTAAGGTCTCCGTTAATAACAGCGTCCAGATTGTAAAGGGTTAAATTGATACGATGGTCGGTAACGCGGTTTTGCGGATAGTTATAGGTTCTGATTTTGGCAGACCTGTCGCCAGTAGATACCATTGTTTTGCGTTTTGCAGAAACAGCATCCATATATTTTTGAAATTCCATATTATAAATACGTGTGCGTAGTTCGTTGAGTGCTTTTTCGTAATTTTTTATTTGTGATTTTTCATCCTGAATGCTGACCACAATACCTGTTGGGATATGTGTTAAGCGAACAGCAGAGTATGTAGTGTTTACGGATTGTCCGCCGGGTCCACTGGAACAGAAAGTTTCCTTTCTAATGTCATTCATATTAAGGGTGATGTCAAATTCGTCTGCTTCGGGAAAAACAGCCACTGTGGCTGCCGACGTATGAACTCGACCCTGTGTTTCCGTTTGCGGAATGCGTTGAACGCGATGCACTCCCGATTCAAATTTTAATATACCATAAACACCATCACCGATAACTTTAAAAATAATTTCTTTATATCCACCAGCCGTTCCTTCATTAAAACTGTTCACTTCAATTTTCCAATGTTTAGATTCACAAAATTTGGAATACATACGAAACAAATCACCTGCAAATATGGAAGCCTCATCTCCACCTGTACCGGCTCTAATTTCCATAATTGCATTTTTGGTATCTTGAGGGTCTTTGGGAATTAGTAACATTTTAATGTCGTTTTCCAATTGCTCCTGTTGTATTAAAAGATTTTCCAACTCCGATTTAGCCAACTCTTTCATTTCATTATCCTTTTCATGGACTAATATTTTTCGTGCTTCGGTGATATTGCTTAATACATTCAAATATGTTTTATAAGCGTTAACAATTGGTTCCATGGTTTTATATTCCTTGTTCAACGCTACATATCGTTTCATGTCGGCAATAACCTCAGGATTGGCAAGTTGTTCACCTATCTCTATAAATTTATTTTTTATACCTTCCAACTTTTCTAAGAAAATATTTTCCGTCATATCTCTATTTTATAAATAAATTATTTCTCCTTCAGGAGTATGTAAAGTCAATTTTTTTTCGGTTGATTGTTCACAGTAGCCTATTATTTTTGCGTCAATGCCAAATTCGTTGGAAATAGTTATCATTTTTTTTGCTGCCTGCGATGAAGTATATATTTCAAGACGGTGTCCCATATTAAAAACGCTATACATTTCTTTCCAGTCGGCATGCGAGGTTTCTTGTATAAGTTGAAAAACAGGGGGAACTTCAAACAGATTGTTTTTTATTATATGCAGTTTATTTATAAAGTGCATGACTTTTGTTTGTCCACCACCGGTGCAGTGAATCATACTATGAATCTGACCTTTACATTCCTGTGTTATTTTTAAAATAAGAGGTGCATACGTACGTGTAGGTGAAAGTACCATTTTGCCAATATTTACAGGTAAGCCGGGTATAGTATCGGTCAGTTGATATTTACCGGAATAGACAAATTGCTCTGGGATATGAGGGTCATACGATTCTGGATATTTTTGTGCAAGCGAATGATGGAATAATTCGTGGCGGGCAAAAGTAAGTCCATTGCTTCCGATGCCACTGTTATATTCTTTTTCATAGATAGCCTTGCCATACGAAGCAAATCCTACAATTACATCGCCGGGTTGAATATGGTTTTCAATAACATTTTTTTTATTTAATGCAGTAAACACGGTAGAATCTGCAATAACAGTTTTTACAAGGTCTCCGACATCTGCCGTTTCGCCACCAGCAAGGTAGGCTTTAATACCCAAATCTTGCAAAGAAGTGATAGTATCGTTGAATCCATTAATGATAGATGATATCACATCTCCGGGAATAAGGAATTTATTTCTGCCAATCGTGGAAGATATAATAAAAGGTCCCGTAGCGCCCACACACAACAAGTCGTCAATGTTCATAATCAAAGCATCCTGAGCAATACCTTTCCATACGGACATGTCGCCGGTTTCTTTCCAATACATGTATGCTAATGATGATTTGGTACCGGCACCGTCGGCATGCATGACAAGTACTTTGGAGTTATCGTCGCTAAAATAATTGGGTAAAATTTTGCAAAAAGCATTCGGAAACACCCCCTTGTCCATGTTCTTAATAGCAGTATGTACATCTTCTTTTTGTGAACTGACACCTCTGTTATCGTATTTTCCTTTATTCATAAATAAAAAAACGTTCCAGTTTTTTTACTGGAACGTTATTAGTAATTGATTTAATTTATTGATTATCTGGATTGTATTGATTTTCTTGATAATTCTCTGATGGGGGAGTAGGTAAGTTTTGTGGTAATGTTGTATTTTGCTTTTTGGAAACAAAATCTTCGCGAAGTACTTTAAATTCGGTACGGCGGTTTGCCTGATTGCAGGCTTCCTGTTCTTCAACGGTAGCCAGCGATTTAATAAATTTTTCTGTCAATACATCTCCTTCTTTTAAGAATCCGGGATAGCGCTGAGCCAGTTTTTTATCTATTACTTTAGGTTTTGTTTCGCCATATCCTTTGGCGACAAGCCTTTCGGGTTCAATGCCCTTTTCAATCAAATAATTTACAACCGATTGTGCCCGTTTTTGGGAAAGTTCAAGATTGTATTTATCGTCGGAACGAAAGTCGGTATGTGAACCCAATTCAATAACAATATTGGGATTGTTATTTAAAGTTTCTACCAACTTGTCTAATGAAACCATTGATTCGGGGCGTAAATCCCATTTAGCCAAATCATACTCTATGTTGGGCAATTCAATGGGTTCTTTAATACTTTCGAGACAAATATCTACATTAAAATCTTTATTTTCTTCAAATCCTTTGGTTGATTCACCGGCATTACCGTTTAAAAATTTTTCTTTTGAAGCAAGGAGTTGATAATCGGTATTGGCATTTAACTTAAATTGATAGGAACCATCGGCTTCGCTGACGCCGTCTATGGTAGTGCCATCACTGCCTTTAAGAGTTAATTTGGCACCAGGAATAGGGTCGTCGGTCTTGCAATCCTTAATAAATCCTTTCATAGTAAATGCCAAAGGTGGTAAGTAGAACATATAAATATCATCTCCCCCTTTTCCACCTTTACGATTGGAGGAAAAATATCCGCGTTCGGCTTCTCCTTCAAACAGAATTCCAAAATCGTCAGCATCGGAGTTAATGGGATATTTCATATTTACTACATTGTATCTACTTGTTTTGGGGTCAGGAATAGCTTCAAAAATGTCTAATCCACCCATCCCAATAAGGTAATCGCTGGAGAAATATAATTTACCATTATTTCTAATGTAAGGAAACATTTCATTACCGGGGGTATTAATATCTGAGCCAACGTTAACAGGGTCAGGTATCCAAGGACCCGTTTTCTTGTCTCTACGAATCATCCAGATATCACGATTTCCATACCCACCAGGAAGGTTGGCAGAAAAATATAATTTTGTTTCATCGTCAGAAATAGAAGGATGTCCAATAGATGTACTGTCAACAGCACCTTTAATCATAATTTCAACAGGTATATCCCAACTTACACCTTTACGAATGGAGTAGAAAATTTTGCAACCGAGTATTCTTTTATTATCTACCATACAACGAGTAAAATATAATGAGTTCCCTTTAAGATTTAAGGAGGAAGCGCCTTCATCGTCGGGAGTATTGATGGCACCTTCAACCGGTTTAGGTTCGCTCCATTTCCCTTTGCGGTCAACGGAAGTCTCCCACAAGTCGAAAAAACCAGCACCTGTAACAGCATGAATTTTATCACCTGCAGAACCGGTACGGTTGGATGTAAAATATAGAACTTTATAGTCTTTTTTTGCAAAAACAGGACTGAAATCCTGGTCTTTTGAATTTAAAAACGCCATGTTTTCAACAGCATAGCGTGTTGGTTTGCTTTTCCATTTGGCTGCCAACTGACAAGATTTTACACCCAGTTCTGCTCTTTTGTCTCCAGGTGCCAATTTGCCGTAATTTTGATATTCTACCGTTGCTTCTTCAAACGAACCATTCATTTTAAGTGCATCAGCATAATACAATACAGCTAATGGGTCGGGATACTTAACCATGATGGCTTTCTTAAACCAAAGTTCTGCTTCTTTGGATTCGTGCAAATTTCGATAGCACAAACCGATTTTAAATACAAGTTCTGCCTTTTTTACGGGGTCTTTGTATTTAGAATAAGCCACTTTAAAAGATTCGATGGCATTCCAATATTCTTCGTATCGAAATGCTTCTTCACCCTTTTGATAATCTTTAGTTTGCGGAAATCCTGCTTCCGCTGCTATTAACAATAAAATAAACAATATTCCCTTTTTCATGTGTTTAAAAATCTTATCTATAAAAGTTGGGCATAAAATTAAGTATTTTTTTTCTATTTAATAGAGAAAAAAATAAAAAGGCTGTTAAATTATTAACAGCCCCCTGTTAAAAGTTTTTAAAAATTATTATTTAGGGATGAAGTAATACTTGTAAGTAGTGTTGCCATCAACATGCTCCATCCAAAGTTCTTTACTTTTTAAACGTAAAATTTTTGAGGTTGAAGTAACAGTTATACTTCCATAAGTATAACTAATAATTACATTGTCCTTGCTGTCATCAAAATCCCATGTTCCAGTTGTAGTATTACTTACATTATTAACAACAGTAGTTTCACTGTACACTCCATCTTTTTTAAATTCTGTGTAATCGTCTTTATCGTCTGTAGTGAGTGTTAGTTCTGTGCCATTAACAAAAGCTTTGTCTAATTTCCAAACATTTACCAGACGTGCTTTTTTTGATGCCAAACTGATAGTTGGTCCATCTTCATACTTTTTACAACCGGCAAAAGTAATTAATGCTAATAAAGAAAAAACAAATACCTTTTTCATATAAATTAAAATTTTAGTTAAGTGCACAAAAGTATATTATATTTTTTTTATAAACAAATTTTTTCGAAAAAAATTATTATCTTTGCAAAAAATTTAAAAACAAAAGTATATGAAAAAAGTATTTACATTTTTTGCGTTATTATTTTTTGCGTTATTATTTTTTGGGTCAGGAATGTATGCCCAAACTGGTGCTACATGTGCCGAAGCAGACACCGTGTATGCTGTACCATATACAGCAACAGGTTTAATCACTATTGGTACTACGTACAGTTCGCTACCATGCAGTGGAAGCGGTTTTCAAAATTATATGTCGGGAAATGACTATGTGTTTGTTATCTCTCCTTCAGAAACTGCTCCTTATACAATTACGTTAACAAACACGTCCTATGCCGTTGGATTGTTTGTTACCAATCTTTGTCCCGATGATGCCAATGTTCAGTGTATTGCAAGTGCCACTTCTTATTTAGGAAATCCTACCTTAACTGTAACACTTGCCGATACGGGTACCTATTATATTATTGTATCTTCAATAAGTATGGTTGCAGCACAGACTAATTTTGATATTTCAATAGAATCTTGTATTATACCTCCTGTATCATCGTTCACATACACCAACAATAACCTTGATGTTACTTTTACAAATACATCGACCGATGCAACGCATTATTTATGGTACTTTGGCGATGAATTATTGCCTCCTCCTTTTTCTCAGGGTGATACAAATACCAATCCAATGCACACCTATACAACTTATGGTGATTACGCAGTAACTCTTATTTCATACAATGCTTGCGGTTCGACCGATACTATTATTGATACTATTACTATTGTTTGTCCGGGCGTTGTTCCAGTTGCATCTTTTACTTATACTCAAAATGGTGCCACAGTTCAATTTACCAGTACATCTTCCGATGCTACATCATGGCAGTGGTTTTTTGGTGATACCGATATTTTTCCTTTTTTAGCGGGTGATTCCGTAGAAAATCCTACTCATACTTATATTGCAAATGGAACTTATACTATTAATTTAATAGTATCGAATGAATGCGGAAGCGATACCATCTCTCAAACGGTTACCATTACAGGTTTATCTGTTAATGCTATGGATTTAACTAAAATGTTGATATATCCTAATCCTGTAAAAGAGTCGGTTAGCATTAATCTTAATGGAGTAACCAGAACAATTATGGAATTATCTGATGTTACTGGAAAAATTATTATAAAAAGAGAACTTACAGATAACGTTACCACTGTCAATGTTTTTGAACTTCAACATGGGTTATACATTGTTCGATTAAAATATGATGCTGGTGTAACAACGCTTCCACTCATAAAGGAATGAGTTAACTACGACTATAAAGTAGTTGAAGAAAGGTTATAAAAAGATGGGTTTATTTTTTTCGCAAGAGAGTAATTCCATCGCGTACAGGTAACATTACATTCTCTACACGTTTATCGTTATGAACAAAATCGTTGAACTTTCTTACCGATTCCGTATATTCATCTTTTTCTTCGGGGTTAATTACTTTCCCGTTCCATAATACATTATCAATTACAATAAAACCATTCTGTCTTGTTCTGTCTATTACGAGTTCAAAATATTCTCTGTATTGACGTTTATCTCCATCCATAAACACGAGGTCAAAAGTTTCGTTAAGTGCAGGGATAATGTTTAATGCGTCGCCAAAGTGTAAAATAATTTTGGATGATAAGGGCGAACGGTTTATGTACTTATTAATAAAATCTTCCAGTTCGTCATTGATTTCTATAGTATGCAATATACCGTTGGGTGCAAGTCCTTCTGCCAGACACAATGTGGAGTAACCCGTATATGTTCCTATTTCGAGAATACGTTGAGGTGAAATCATGTAACTGAACATGGTTAGAATTTTTCCTTGCAAATGACCTGATAACATTCGCGGATGATAGATTTTTTGATATGTTTCATGCGATAGTTCCTTCAATAACGCCGATTCGGCTTCGGTATGCTCCAATACATATTGATATATGGCATCGTTCATATTATACATATTTAATAATAGTACGTTTTTCTTCCCGAAAAATATCATTGGCAACGCGTAATAAATCGTCTGCTCTAATAGATTCAATTTCTTTGGCTATGGTGGTCAAATCGTCCACTTGATTATATACCAAATAACTTTTTGCCAAATTAATTGCCAGATTTTCATGATTTTCAAACGACATGGCCATTTGTCCATAAAATTGTTTTTTTGCTTTGGAAAGTTGATTGTGTGTTAAAGGAGTTTCGGAAATTTTTTTCATTTCAAGGTTTATGAGTTTCATGGCGTTATTCATATTTTCCTTATCGGTAGCGTAAGAAATACAAAATATTCCTGAATCGGAATAAGGTGTGTAAGTAGATTCAATATAATAAACAATTCCATTTCGTTCACGCAATGCCATATTTAATCGGCTGTTTGCACCACTTCCTCCTAAAATGTTATTTAAAAAATGAAGGAGTAACCTATCTTTATGTTTAAACGAATACGCTTTTGTTCCAATGATACAATGTGCTTGATGTGTATTTTTAATAATAACTTTTTCGCGGGGCATATAGGTATTAAATGGTGTACGCTTCCATGTTCTTTTATGGGCAGGTATAATCGCAAAATATTTATTAAAAAGTAGAAATACTTTTTCAAATTCCATGTTGCCAACGGTACAGACAGCAATTTGGTCAGTATTATACGTACGTTTATAAAACTGATGAATGAGTTCGGTAGTAAAAGTTTGAATACTGTGTTGGCTACCTAAAATTTTTTTTGCCAGTGGATGACCGTCAAATATTAATTCTTCAAAATCATCGTATATAAGGTCGGCAGGAGAATCGTTGTATGAATTGATTTCATCCAGAATGACATTTTTTTCTCGTTCAATTTCTTTGGCAGGGAATGTTGAATGAAATACGATGTCGCTTATTAGTTCCATGGCTCGTTCTATATAAATAGGAAGAAAGGTAGCATAAACACACGTATCTTCTTTAGTAGTAAAGGCATCCAGTTCTCCGCCCACATCTTCCATTCGGGTAAGAATATGATATGATTTTCGCTTCTGCGTTCCTTTAAAAAGAACATGCTCTATAAAATGAGCCATACCCTGCTCGTTCTTTTTTTCGTCGCGTGTGCCCGTATTGATAAGTACAGTACAATATGCCGCTACTCGTTGTGTTTTTAAATGTATTAGACGAATACCATTGGGAGCAATGCATGTCTGAAAATCCATGAACCATTATTATTTTGGCAAAGGTACATGTATTTTTTTTATGATGTGATGAATGTGGGTCTATACCAGAAAAATTTAACCTGACCCTTCTTTGTTATCGTTTGACTTTTGGTTACACCGTATAATACTGACTTGCTAACAAGTTCATTAAAACAATTCGCTTCGCTTTTGTTTTAAAACGGTTAGTCTGTCGGCATTCCGTCAAAGACTCTTTTTAGAGTTTGACAAGACAAAATTTATTTCATTCTTTTGTTAGCGGTTTGGTATTATTTGAAGAAGTGGCTGCATGGTGAGATTGCTTCGCTACGCTCGCAATGACGCAAGGGGGTGAATAGTTACGATTATTTTTGTTTTCATATAAAATTTATTTACAAAAGTAAATTATTTTCATAGATAATTATACTCAATTTTTTTAATCCCAAAATAAATTCATAAAAAAATAAAACATATACATATTTAATCTCGATAGAGAGATAAATACTTAATGGAATAGAAAAAAGTGAAAATGAACATACCCATTACAAAAGAATAAAAAAAACAATGGTTCATTTTTTGTTGTATATTTGTCGCTTAAAGTAGATATTATGTTAAAAAAATATTTTTTAGCGATAACATTATTGGCAGTGAATATAAGCATATCCAAAGCCGATATTCCCGAAGGTATTGCCAAGTCTTTAAAAAACGGTAATGCTACGGAACTTGCCCGTTTTTTTAATATTAATATAGATTTAACTATTCTTGATAAACAGGATATTTATAGTAAATCGCAGGCAGAATTGTTGTTAAAAGATTTTTTCAGCAAGAATGTTCCAAGCAATTTTACTGTTATCCATCAAGGGGGGAAAGAAGATTCTCAATATTTTATTGGTAAACTGACTACTTCCACTGGGGTTTATAGAGTTTCGATGCTTTTAAAAAAACAAGAGAAAGAACTGTTGATTCATCAATTCAAGATAGAAAAAGAAAATGATTAATCAAGAATGGAAGGAGTTTATTTCCCGTTCATTGTTGGAAGATGTAGGTTCTGGTGACCATACCACATTAGCCATTATTCCACCTTTGCTAAAAGGGAAAGCACAACTGTTTGTCAAGGAGGCGGGTATTATTGCAGGTATTGACAGAGCCAGAGAAATATTTTCTTTTTTGGATGCAAAGAGCAATGTACAAATACTTATTAATGATGGTGAGTTTTGTGATGGTAAGCGAAATGTCGCTTTTGTGGTGGAAGGAAATGCACGAATTTTGCTTCAAACAGAGCGGTTAGTTTTAAATATTATGCAACGGATGAGTGGTATAGCCACAACAACCCATCAATATGTAAAAGCCGTAGAAGGGACTAAGGCAAAGATTCTTGATACACGCAAAACAACACCTGGATTTCGTTCTTTTGAAAAGGAAGCAGTCAGAATAGGTGGGGGCTTTAATCATCGCTTTGGATTGTACGATATGATTTTAATAAAAGATAATCATATTGATTATGCCGGGAGCATTGAAACAGCGTTGACGCGTGTTTGGAGATATCTTGAAGACCATCATCTTCAAATTCCCATTGAAATTGAAGCACGTTCAATAAACGATGTGAAAACCATATTAATATTGGGCAATGTGCAACGTATTATGCTTGATAATTTCAGTCTTGCAGATACACATAAGGCTGTCGAACTTGTTGAACATGGAGTAGAACTGGAGTCAAGTGGAGGTATTCAATTAAGCAATGTCAGGGATTACGCATTGTGTGGGGTAGATTATATCAGCGTTGGTGCCATTACTCATCATGTCAAAAGTCTCGATTTAAGTCTTAAAACTGCATTTTAGCATGAAGACTTTTTTTCAAAAGGTAATTTATTTTATTAAAAATATAACGCTACCCGGCTTTGACCATCAACCTATTTTTAAAGTTTTTGGTTTTTTAATAAAAGGTTTTAATAAATCGGCACTTACCGTCAGAGCGTCTTCGGTGGCGTACAATATTTTTCTTTCGATTATTCCTGCGTTGATATTCTTTTTTTCAGCATTAGCTTATTTGCCTATTCCCAATTTTACTCATGAACTGTTGAAATTACTGAATGATATTATGCCTGTCAATGCATACATAACCGTTCGCAGTACTATTATAGATATAGTACAACATAAACGGGCAGGATTGCTTTCTTTTGGTTTTATTACTACACTTTATTTTGCTACTAATGGAATGAATTCCATTATTGCAGCCTTTAATGCGACCGAACACACGTTCGACAATCGCAACTGGTTTCAGCGTCAAGGCATTGCTTTTATTTTGCTAATGATTGTTTCGGTTTTTATTATTGTTGCTATAAGTTTGATTATTTTTAGTGGTATAGCATTCCATTATCTTCATACAACAGGTATAATAAAATCATGGCTGTTGTATTTTTTACTTTATTTTGGGAAATGGATAATTGTGCTTGCCTCCTTTTTCTTTTCCGTTTCTGTGCTTTATTATTTTGCACCTGCTCGGAAATCTAAATTTCGCCTAATATCTGCTGGTTCATCGTTAGCCACTGTTTTAATTATTCTCATATCGGTAGGATTTTCTTTCTATGTTAATAATTTTGGACAATACAATAAAATTTATGGTTCATTAGGGACCGTTATTGTTTTGTTGTTATGGATATATTTGAATGCATTGGCATTGCTCATTGGGTACGAACTGAATTGGAGCATACGCCATTCCAAAGTAAAGCCACCCGATACCACACCGCTGGAGAAAATATGATATAATAGGTTTTTTGTTGAAAAGAAAATTCAAGAAAAAATATTCAGGTTTATGAGAAGTTTAAGCAAAGCAAAGAAATATCGTCAAAAAAAGGAATTTTGCCACGATAACGGTTAACACTTTGAATAATTTTCCAAATAATACTGTCAATAGTTGTTTCCTGTGAAATATATTTTTCAAGTTCTTTGGTGCCAAATTCTTCATGCTGTTCATTTTCCATTTCAACCAAACCATCGGTGTAGCAAATAATACGTGAAGCCGTATTTATTTTGATATATCCTACCGTAATTTGAGGAATATCGGAGAGCATGCCCAATCCGGCACATCCATCTTTTAAATATTGAAATCCGTTTTCTTTGTCATAAAAAAGTGGTGGTACATGCCCTGCATTGATAAAGTGCAAGTCGTGAGTTTGGAGGTTATATTTGGCAATAAAGGCAGTAATAAATTTTTCGCCTTTGGTGTTATTGTTAATGATACTGTTTAATCGATAGACAAGTTTTTCGAGTGAAATATCCGAAGTGAACAGTGCTCGCAACGAAGCCTGAAAATTAGACATAAGCAATGCGGCGGATATACCCTTTCCAGAAACATCGGCAATGCAAAAGCCTACTTCATCTTCATTCAAATAAAAAAAATCGTAATAATCGCCGCCCACTTCATAGTGTGGTTGATAGTACGAACTAACCTGAATATGTTCGTTATGTGGTAGCGATTCAGGATTTGGAATGAGCAACCCTTGCATTTGACGTGCAAGTTCAAGTTCACGCTTCATGCTTTCCTGCTGAATATTTTCGTTATAAAGCCGTTTATTTTCTATGGCTACCACCAATATATTGGTTAACGTCTGAAAAAAATGCAAATGCTTAATTACCGGGCTAATGCCATCTCGTTCTTCTTCAATGTCGCCAAGCAGTACATAAGCCAATGGAACAGATTTATGAAATACGGGAATAACAATATCGAACCCTGAGAGTTTTGGATTGTTTAAAATGGTCAGGTTGGTAATTTCTCTAAATGGTATTAAATCGGTTTCAACCTGAATATTCAAATAACTGTCGTCGGTAACACCCGACACCAGAATACATTGCCAACTGCGATTATATATAAAGAGTACTATCTTTTCTATACCGAGGTCGTCGCGAATAATTTTTTCATATTTACTAAGGATGGCTTGTGTAGAAAGATTTTCGTTGATGGATAATGTAATGCTTAACAATGCTTCCAGTTTGAAATTGGAAAGTTGAAGTCTTTTTAACGATGCCTTTTTTGTCATAACTTATCGCTTAATAGTTTTATTAACGCTGGTATTTGTTTGATGTATGCCAATTCTTTCATTTTTTCTCGTGATTCGATGGCAGGCAACCCGAAATAAATTTTTCCGCCTTCCAGTGACTTAGTAACCCCCGATTGTCCCAATACTATAGCATCTTTGCCAATAATAACATTTTTTTGAACGCCTACCTGTCCCCAAATAATTACATTTTCTTCTATGATGACATTGGAGGCTATGCCGGTTTGTGAAGTAATAAGGCAGTTTTCGGCAATAGTAGTATCAAACCCTATTTGAACAGCATTACCAATTTTGCATCCCTTGCCTATATGGGTAACATTTCCCAGTCCTTTTTCAATAGTTACATTGGCGCCTATTTCTACGTCATCATCGATTTTAACAAAACCAACTGAGGTTAATTTGTTGTATTTGCTATTTTTTTGAATATAATAAAAAGCATCAGAGCCGATAACGCTTCCCGTTTGAATAATTACTTGATTTCCTATAACACTGTTATCTAAAATAGTAACATTTGGATAAATGATGCATGAATCGCCAATAACAACGTTGGCACCAATAAATACGTTTGGAAACAGAGTAGTATTTTGGCCAATGGTAGCCGTTGAATGGATTAATTGATTTTGTACAGTAACGGGGAAAAATAAATTGACCAGACGATTATACGTTTCGTAAGCATCGTCAGAAATAATTAGTGCTTTGGCAGATGATTCGTTTATTTCGTGTTGTATAATAATGGCACTTGCATTGCTGTTATTGGCAATAGTAAAATATTTTTCGTTGTCGGCAAAGGTAATATCACCATAATTGGCATGATATACATCGCTGATACTGGTAATCATTGTTGAGCCGTCCCCATGATAATTTAACCCGAGCCACTGTGCAATTTCTTGAACGGTATAGGGACGATTTAATTTCATTCACTTTTATTTTTTTACTCGTTCTATATACGACAGTGTACGCGTATCAACTTTAATAATATCGCCTGTATTGATAAATAGTGGAACTTTTATTTCAAGTCCTGTTTCAAGTTTGGCAGGTTTTAAGGCAGTGGACGAAGCCGTATCTCCTTTTAAGCCGGGTTCGGTATAGGTTACTTCCAGTGTAACCGAAGGTGGAAATTCACATGTAAGTGGTGTATCGGTGTCCGTATCAAAAGCAATATATACTTGAAATCCTTCTTTCAATAATCCGGGTTCTTCAAGCATTTCCTTAGGCAAATTAATTTGTTCAAAGGTGTCGTTATGCATAAAGTAATAACCCGTATCGTCTTTGTATAAATATTGATAGGCACGTCGCTCTATGTTGGCAATTTCAATTTTTACACCCGAGTTAAATGTATTTTCTAAAACCCGTCCAGTTTTTAGGTTTTTTAATTTTGTACGAACAAAAGCTCCGCCCTTGCCGGGTTTTACGTGTTGAAATTCTACAATGGTATAAAAATCGCCGTTATACATAATGTATAATCCATTTTTAAAATCTGCGGTTGTAGCCATAATGTTTTTTTTAACGGTGCAAAAATAAAATAAAAATTGTTATTCCAATAAAAAAATTATTCATCAATTTTATTTCCATTATTATCAAAACGTATAACTTTGATTTTACGCGGTTTTTCAACAATGTAAAAAGGGATGAACAAATTGTTGAACTTTTCATCAATGTTCAGTTCAAAATTATTTTGCATGAGTTGTAAACGGCTACCCAAAATGCTTTCGTCCATACTTAATACATAATTCCCAGCAGGTACATAGAGTTCATAATAGCCGTTTTTGTCGGTAAGTGTGGTATATGATTTATGATTGGCAATACTGATTTTTATTCTCGAAACATCCAATTTGAAATCGGCAGTAGGTGAATTGGGGTCACGCTGAATAAATACTTTTCCTGTTATTTTAACACCACGAACAAAGGGAATGGCAACGTCCGATGTTTTATTAATAATAATAGTGTCGGATATATTGGGAAACCAGCCTTTCAAATCAACCACCGAAAAGGAACTGATACCGTATTTCCCATTCGGAATATTTTCCATCATGGCTTCACCCTTTTCATTGGTAATTACTTCCCATCCATTAATTAGAATAACTACATTTTCTAAATAGGTTTCGTTGGCATCACGTTTGCCATTTCCGTTGATGTCATAAAAAGCAGTAAACGTCAACGTAGAATTGATGGGCTTTACAAAGGGTACAGGAATGCCAAATTCTTTGCGAATACCCAATCCAAGATAATAGTTGTAATTCCAATGCGGTGTTTCCGTTTCTACATTGTTCATGTAATAGTAACTTTCGGGTAAACTGTTTTGGTTGTGTTTTGAAAAGTTAATTTCATTATAAACCCTGAATCGCCATCCCGATTTGGTATAGTAAAGCAATTCTGGTGTAAAATTAAATTGATTTCCTGTAAAGGTAGAGTAAGTATAACTAAGCAGTTGCTGATAAATAAACGAAGGATTTTTAAAACGATATTGGTAGCGTGTAGAAATGCCTATGGTTTGTGGATTTTTTATGCTGTTATTAAAAAAAGACTCTTTGGAGTAACTTTGGTTTCCAAGTTGATAGCGGAACATTACCGAAAAAGTATGCACTTGCACATACAATGCGGCTTGTGTAAAGAAATAATCATTATGCAAGGTATCTATGGCTCTGTTAAAACCACTGCGAATATTGAAGAAGTAACGAATATTTTTATCTAATTGATAATTGCTTACATTTATTCCCAATCCTCTTGAATGAACCATAAAATCGGAAAGACTGTAAACATTATAAAAAACCAATGGGGTTAATAAATTCTTTTTTGCATTAGTATGATTGATGTTTAACACATTGTTTAAAATATAATTGTTGTACAGGATATTATTTTCTTTTTGAGGATATCGATAGAAATTACTTTGTTCATTAATGTTCCATGTTTTGTGGATAGTAACGGTATTGCCCATATTGGCAGTAAACCGTTCGTTGGAAAAAACACCAAAATGGGGTGCTGTGTACATGCCATTAATATTCATTCTCCAAATATTTTTTACCGGAGCACCAGAATAATAGATTCCTGCCATGTAGCCATATCGGGTATAGTTTGAATCGGTTTGTACATAATGACTGCCACCCAGTCGAATGCCAAAACTGTGATTCTTGATTATTTTTAAAGAAAGGTTAGTTGTAATCACATCGGTATTGGTATTTTGTTGTTGGTTAACATTTCTACCTAATACGGTGTTTATTTTTAAAATTTTATTTTCATACGAATGATTTAGTCCGAAACTGTATAGGATTGGCATGAATTTGAACAGTTCGGGTGAGGCTACATAAAAGGCACCTATTTTGTGATTCCGGTTGATATAATATTCACCTTTTATTCCTTTGCCTGTTTGATAAGTACCCAATAAACCCGAATTAACTTGACCAAACTGAACATTAAATTTTCGGGCATAATAACCCAGATTGTAAACGGCATTTTCATAAGGATTAGTAGAAAATAGACTGGAAGTATAAGCAAACTGTGTTTGATAAATCAGTACAGAACTGTCATTAAACATCATCTCGCCTCTTAAATCAACGGTCATCATAGGTTGTGCCCCCACTAAATTATAGATGTTGGCATCTACTACAAGTGGAATTACCATGCTGTTGTATGGATTTATTTGCCATGAATCGGATAATTCCAAAAAGTCAATTTTATTACCGGCTCTGTATTTTTTATTTTCTCCGGGTTCTGGTGAAAAACTGTTTATGGTAAGTTTATATCTTTTAGATTCGCCAAGTGAATAGGGTTTGTATTCTTCTACATCCGTCAGTCTATAATTTCTCGGTTCCTTGTATTTATTAAAGGTAAAATGCCATTCGGTATCGGCAAAGGCTTTCAGAGTAAATGTTAATGGGAATTTTATCTCATACGTATTGGAAGAATCTTTTATCAATACATTTTTTTTAAGAGCATTGGCAGTAAGATGAATGTCCTGCTCGTCGGTACATTCATTAATTACTCCTACGCTGAAAGGTACAGATGAAGTATGGTTGGGAATATATATTTTATTGTCGGACACGGTAACGTTCCAACGAATATTTTTCTTAATTAATCCATAAAAATAATGGGTACCCATGTTGTTTCCTCTATCATCACTAATAAAAGCATAAAACATAAATCGAGTATTTCCTTTAAATTTTTCACGTGGTAGGGCATGAAATGGTATAATAAGACTATCGCCCGGCAAAAGGTCATACAATTCATTGCTTTGAGCAATTACTCCCCATGACGATGGTATGGTAAAATTCACATAAAATTTTTGCTCGGTGGGTAAATTATTCGTTACAATAAGCACATTGGAAATCAGTTCTCCTTTGCCAAATTCTACTATATCTTTGGCAAAACGGGTTGTAAGTTTATTGGTATTTTCCTGTTTTTTGGGTGCAGCAGTATTTTGTGTTATGGGAACTGGATTTTCAATTGGAGTTGATATGGCGGGGGTACTGGTAATAGTAGTGTCTTTAGTAATCGTATTTGGAGTATTCGTTTCTATGGGCGAAGGTGCTATGATGTTCTGGGTGGTATCTGGAATAGCACGAGTGCTATCAGCATTGACCACAGGCTCCTGTGCCCATAATACAGAGCAAAATAAACAACATAGTATATTTAATAATGTCTTTTTCATCCTCCCGTTAAAATGTTCTTCTCATTTCCTAATTATTAAATTTTAAATGATATTCTAAATCTGATATTTGTCTCGTCATTACTGACGAGATGATATCTGATATTTGATATTTGAATTCATATATTTGATATTTGAATTTTGAATTCATATATTTGAAATCTAATCTCATTTTCCTTGCTCTGTTTTTAAGGTAATTAAAGTACTACTGAATATTTTGATTAGTTCATTACTTTCTTTAAAAAGAAAATCTGTGGTTGAATTATTAGTATGAATTACATTAGTTTTAATAATCAATTTTATCCAATAATTGGATTCTCTTAATTCTTTTAAAACTACTTGAATTTTATGAATAAAGTCTGCTTTTGATTCGGCGGCTATTGATTCCTGATAATTTGCTCCCGATGAAGAAGCAGAACGAAAAAGTTGACTATAAATATGCTTCCCCGTATAGGTATCGCATAACTCCTTATCAAGTTTTATTACTAAGCAAGCAAATTCTAAAAGCCTTTCTGATAATATTTCCCTATAATTGCTCTCTTTGTTCATCTATATAAATTTTAAATTTGATATCTGATATTTGAATTCATATATTTGATATCTGATATTTTAAATCTGAATAATTGCTCTCTTTACTCATCTATATAAATTTTAAATTTGATATTTGTCTCGTCATTACTGACGAGATGAATTTTGAATTCATATATTTGATATTTGAATTTTTAAATCTGAATAATTGCTCTCTTTACTCATCTATATAAATTTTAAATTTGAT
>CAYSIN010000022.1:0-2972 GCA_964431135.1 uncultured Bacteroidales bacterium | reverse complement strand
ATTTTAATTTTGATATTTTAATTTTGAATTCATACTACGGTACTTCAACTAAACAAAAGTGAATTTTGATTTGATATGCACCGGGTCTATGCTGATAACCTGGAATGATTCTATAATCAATAGTAAAATTGTATTCATTGTAATCGCTTAAATAACTGCCTGGAGCATTAATAGGAGTGCCGTCACATGAACCAGGAGGATTGATAACAGGAAGTTGAGGAATAATATCAAGTATATCGTATTGTACATTATTTGCAAATATTTGATAAACGCCATTATTTAACGGTGTCCCACAACCATTATAAACCATGACCTGAATTAAATCAAGTTCAGGAATATTTCCAGATGAACCATACGTTACTATAGGCTCCCAATTACTTACAGAAGTATTATTATTATCAATATACATCATCAGTTTCCATTTGCATGCACCAGCCACTGTTTCGTCCACCTTTAAGCGAAGTTGAGTAGCACCACTGTGTGTTATGCCTGTTACATATTTATTCATGTCTGAAAAAGCAAAATCTATATTTCCCGATGTTGACATATAAAATCGGCTGGTTCCAGCAACAACGTCAGAACAATTGGAAGTGGTAGGATTAGTACACGGTTGAGCAAAAATATCTATTGCCCATACTGAGAATAGAATTATTAATATCAATAATACGATTTTATTCATTAATTAAAAATTCAAAATTTGAAATCTGATATTAATTACATTCACATAACTTTTCAAGCAAAAAAATAAAGGGTTAATCCCCACGGATTAACCCTTTAAATAATATGCTACTATTGGTCTTCCAATAAAATGTATTTAACATCCATGGTATATACACCGGGCATTGCATAAGGACCAGGTAAACCACCATTATCTGTTACAATGTCATGGGCTGTTCCATCATTATCACCTGCATTGGGGAAAATAGCAGGCAAACTTGGTAAAATACGATAGTCAATGGTAAAATAATAATCACTGAAAGTACCTACAGCAGCTGTACTTGTTAAATAACTTCCACCAGGGCATCCATCTTGTCCTGCTACTGTTCCCTTATGGCCTTGAATGTATTTTTCTGTTGCTAAAGGTGCCGTGTAGGGAGCTGCACTTGCCCAAATACTGTTTACACCAGGTGAAATTGTTTGAGCAGGAGTAAAAATATGGCTGTAATCACTTTCAGGTCCCGATGCACCACCGTCATACTGGTTTGCCTCATACTGATGCAATTCAAGTGCCTGTAATGGAATGTTAGCAATTGCATTTCCACCGAGAGGATAAGTACTATAGGTTACTTGCTGGTCCCAAAATAAACCAAGTGTATTTTGAGAGGTTCCAACGGCATACAAATCCCACGTAACAGAAGAAGAAACCTTTAACACGGTAGCAGCATACTTAATAATACCTCCGTAATAGTCCTTGATTTCATCAAAGGTGAAATCAACTTGGTCCGGAGTGGTCATGTTTAATTGTAACACAGGTTGTAAGTCCATGGTTACGGTTACATTCTTTTCGTCAATCAACTGGCCGAATGTTAAACCAGAAAGCAGGAGCATGCCTGCCATTAAAAAAACACTTTTTTTCATAAAAATAAAATTTAGTTAGACATAAAAGTTAATTAAAATAAAGTTTTTAAAATTAAAAAAGATTATTACTTTACTAAGCGAAGTAAGTACGCTTTCCAATGCACTATGCTGCATAGTACATTGGACAAAATAACATGTTCTTTCTTTTTCAGTTGGTTTCATTTATTATTTGGTTAATAACTATTCTTTATACTTTATTATCATCAAAAAAGTTTCAAAATTATTTTACTTCAAAATTAGCCTGTGCGGCAATCATTTCTTCTTCACTGCCAAAATCAACAACGCCTACCGCATTATACATACCGGGAAGCAGGTCAGCAGGTAGTTCTATTTTAAATTCACGAATAAATTGTGGAAGGATAGTAAAATTTTTTACGTTCATTTTTTTCTGGTCGCCGGTATTCAAATTAGTAATGGACACATACGATGTGCAGTAACTAATGCCATCACCTACATTTTTTACATTCAAATAAAAAAATCGTTTTCCGTCTTTTTCGGTATATACAAACTTATCTATATTGATTTTATTGACTTTTACGTTGGGTGGATTTTGGTAAACATATACCCCAAACCCCATAGATGGAATTACACCCATGGATAAGCGATTAGGGTGATTTTCCAAATCCAGAGGCGGTCGGTCTTTTACCTGGTCTATGGTTACAATAGTCCATAAAGATTTGTAAGCGTAATCGCTGTCGGGAATGGCAATATTCAATTTTACTTTTACTTCGTCGCCGGGTTTAAGTTCTATATACGAAGGGGAAACGCTTATATATTTTGAAAGGCAATATTTACATTCATTTTGAGAAGGAGTAACTGGTTTGCCTGCATTGTTCATTTCAAAGTCATTAAAACCAATTTTGAATTTATTTACGTTACGAGTATCGTTCACAATTTTAATTTCCTTTACTACGGTGGTGCCGGGCTTAATGTTTAAATGCATACTTGAAGGAGAAACCGATACGCCCATATCTTTAAATGCAGAATCAGGAATAGAAGGACGATTAGGACGAATACTGTCATTCCTTTGTGCATATCCAGACACAAACAGTATCATTATTAATAAAATAAAGCCTATTTTCATCAGTAATACATTTATATTTTTCATACTTGTATTTTAAAAGACAAAATTATACAGTTTATTTGAATAAAAAAAATTTATAGATAAAAATTTTTTGAATTAGTGTTTAAGTAAAGTCTATATATATGGTCAGTGTCTGAGCAAATCAGCAATTTTACAAACGAGGACGAGAATGGGAAAGAACGCAAAAGAAAATGTGAGAATGTGAAAATCTTGTCAACTGCGACGAGAGTGGGTTTACATCCTCGTTACAAACGAGGACGAGAATGGGAAAGAACGCAAAAGAAAATGTGAGAATGTGAAAATCTTGTCA
>CAYSIN010000021.1:0-34114 GCA_964431135.1 uncultured Bacteroidales bacterium | reverse complement strand
TGCGGCACAAATTTACAAAAATATTGATTATCAATATATGGGTCAGGAGTTCTGAGATTGCTTTGGTTCATGCCGACAGATCAACCGTTTTAAAACAAGAGCGAAGCGAATTGTTTTAATGAACTTGTTAGCAAGTCGGTATAACATTTATAAATTGAATTTATTTTGCAAAAATTTAGTTACATTGTTATAAATACGTTCTTCAATCCCTTCCACAGGCTCTTTTTTAAAGGTATTTCCGGTGATTTGTTCAAACAATTCAATATACCGTTCCGACACTTCGTTGATAAATGATTCGGGCATATCTGGAACGGTTTGTCCGGGTTCACCTTTAAAACCATGTTCCATGAGCCATTCACGCACAAATTCTTTTGACAGTTGCCGTTGAGGCAATCCTTGTGCAAAGCGTTCTTCGTATCCATCCGAATAGAAATACCGAGATGAATCGGGAGTATGAATTTCATCTATCAGGTTTATTTTTCCATTGCGTTTGCCAAATTCATATTTAGTATCTACCAGAATTAATCCTCGTTCTTTTGCAATTTGTGTTCCGCGTTCAAACAAGGCTAACGAGTAGTGTTCTAATTGTATATAATCTTCTTTACTTACCAGTCCCTGCCTGATGATTTCTTCTCTTGAAATATTTTCATCATGTCCCACACTGGCTTTGGTAGTAGGTGTAAGAATAGGTTTCGGAAATCGCTGATGTTCTTTCATGCCGTCGGGAATGGGAACGCCACAAATGCTACGTGCTCCATTTTTGTATTCACGCCAACTGGAACCCGTAAGATATGCTCTCACTATCATTTCAACAGGAAATGAATCGCAACGGTATCCTATGGTAACATTGGCATCGGGGCTGTCTATTTTCCAGTTGGGAACAATGTCGATAGTTAAATCTAAAAAATGGGAAGCAATTTGATTTAATACCTGCCCCTTGTATGGTATTCCTTTGGGAAGAATAACATCAAATGCCGAAATGCGGTCAGTGGCTACCATAATTAACCATTTGTTCTGAATGGTATATACATCTCTTACTTTTCCGTGATACACACTGGTTATTCCCTTAAAAGGAAAATCTGTTTTAACTAAACTGTTCATACATTCTTATTATTTATATTCACACTCATATTTTCAAAGGCTTTCACTATTTTTTTTACCAACGGATGGCGAACAATATCCTGTTCGTTAAATTCTATAAAGCCTATACCTTCAATATTTTTCAAAATCCGGGTAGCCATAATCAAGCCCGATGGATTGTTATGCATCAGGTCTATTTGGGTTGTATCGCCCGTAATAATGAATTTTGCGTTTTTGCCCATGCGTGTCAGAAACATTTTCAATTGTAAAAGAGTAGTATTTTGTGCTTCATCAAGTATAACAAAGGCATTGTCGAGTGTTCTACCTCGCATGTATGCCAGTGGAGCAATTTCTATGATGCCTGCTTCCATAAATTCTTCCAGTTTTTTTCGAGGTAAAAGGTCTAACAGGGCATCGTATAGCGGTTGCAAGTATGGGTCCAGTTTTTCTTTCATATTACCGGGCAAGTAACCAAGATTTTCACCTGCTTCAACAGCGGGACGGCTCAATACGATTCGTTTAACAATGCGATTTTTGAGTGCCTTAACGGCTAATGCAATGGCTATATATGTTTTTCCACTTCCGGCTGGTCCGGTAACAAAAACCATATCGTTTGTTTCGGACAGTTCAACCATTTGTTGATGATGCTGTGTCAATGCCTTTATGGGCTTGCCATCTCCATTATGCAATATAATTGAACGGGTGGATGCAGATAACGATGATTCGTCTGATAAATTTGTCAAAATAGAAATAATTTGTTGTTCTGACATGTCTGTATGTTTATAGAAAAATTGAACAAGAGCAGATAATTTTTTTTCGGCAAGTTCGACTTCTATGGACTCACCTTGAATTTTTATTTCGTTTCCGCGTGCTATCAGTTTTACTTGAGGAAGTAATTGCTGGAGTAAATCAAAATTTCTGTGTTTTGTGCCGAAAAAAAGAAGAGGTTTGTTGGTTTCAATTCGTATGTGTTTTTCTGTCATGAATAAAATGTTTATTTTTGAGACAAAGAAAAATAATTTTTTTGTTCAAAACTATGTAGTTTATTATTAAGTTATCAACCATGCCTGTCATTGTATTTATTAACGATTGGAAAGGAGGCGATTATTATCGTGCTATGCTGGAGGGATGGTTATTTTCTTTTAATCCTGAAATTCAATTGCGATTTATAAATACGCATGTTCGTCTCTACGATGTGTATGAAGCAGGTTTGATTTTACGTTCCTGTTTTTTCAATTTTCCAGAAGAAACCATTTTTGTGATTGGCGTTAAGTCTGTTGTCCCCGAAGAGTTGGGTTATGTATATGCCCGTGTTCAAAATCGTCATATTTTTTGTGCCAACAATGGCATTCTTACGTTTGTTATGGATGAGCATTCAGAGGAGTTGTATGCCCTGCCTTATGTAGAAACCACATTTGCCGAAAAAGATATTTTTTTGCCGGCTATAGTTCATCTGCTCGAAAAAAAAGAAATGAGTGAAATTACCGAACCTGTAAGCAGCGTTATGAAAATGAATAATCTTTATCCTTCCTTTTCAAAAAATATACTGATAGGTATGGTTATTTATAATGATGTATATGGAAATGCGGTAACCAACATTTCACGAAATTATTTTGAAAAGTGTGCTGCCGACAGAAACTATGTTATTTATCCCGGAACAAGGCATGAGCATATCTCACATATTTATAATTATTATCCTGTGCTTGAGGCAGCCCAACTGTTTGCTGTGTTTAATACATTGAATTTACTCGAACTGGGTATATATGAAAATGATATCAGTTCGTTATTTAATCTGAAACCGAGAACCAACATAACCATAGAATTTATATGATACTACGCGTGGTAAAAATGAAAGTGGACACGAATAAAGTGGAATTGTTTGAACGCTTTATGAACAATCTGCGTGAAGAAAAATTGAATTTGGACGGATGTCTTCATTTTGATTATTTTCACGAAAAGGGAAATTTGAATATTTATTATTCTTATACTATCTGGGAAAGCGATAAACATTTCAGGGTCTATAAAAAATCCGATTTGTTCAAAGAAGTAACATCTACCTTGAATGCTCTATGTCAAATAGAACCTATGGCATGGACTATAGAAAATGTATTTAATCAACCAAGTAATGAAGAATAATCACAATGAAGATGGAGCAAGTTTAATCAGATTGCTCGACATAATGGATGAGTTGCGTGAAAAATGTCCATGGGATAAAAAACAGACGTTTGAAAGTTTGAGAAAACTTACTATAGAAGAAGTGTATGAACTGGCACAAGCCATTGATGAAAATGATATAAAAGAGATGCAAGAAGAACTGGGCGATATGATGTTGCATATTGTATTTTATGCCAAAATAGCGTCCGAGCAAAAGGCGTTTGAAATGAAAGATGTGTTAAATGGCATTTGTGATAAATTAATACAGCGGCATCCACATGTATATGGAAATGTGTCGGTAAGCGATGATGATGATGTAAAACGTAATTGGGAAGTTCTAAAACTTAAATCGGGGAAAAAACGAGTGCTTGATGGTGTACCTCGTGAATTACCTGCCATCGTTAAAGCATATCGAATTCAGGAGAAGGCAAGGGGTGCAGGTTTTGACTGGGAGCAAAAGGAACAGGTGTGGGATAAGGTGTTTGAAGAGTGGAATGAAGTAAAAGAAGCCGTCTTGACAAATCAAAAAAAGAAAATTGAAGATGAACTTGGCGATTTGCTTTTTTCTATTATTAATGCTGCACGGTTATACGAAATAGACCCGGAAAAGGCGTTAGAGCATACTAATCAGAAATTTATTCAGCGGTTTAATTATCTCGAAGAAAATACACTGATGCAGGGACGCTCACTTCACAATATGACATTAGAAGAAATGAATGAAATATGGGAAGAATCTAAAAAAATGGATAAACAGGATTAGAAAAATATAGAAAAAAATCAAATTAAAAATTTTTTATTACTGCTCGGATACAAAGTCATTTTTTTATATGAAATAAACAAGCGTTGATGGAATGAAAAAAAAAGTTATACCTTTGTGTTTGTATATTTATATACGGAATTACAAAATGAACTATTTAAGACACATATTCAATATTGCTCACAGGAACACATTTTATCAAAACAACTCCACTGGTAAGTTTACACAGATGGTACCAACAAGCGTTAAAAACAAGGAAAGTAAAAGACAAATAAAAATATTTTGTTTTGCTTGTGTTGATTAATAGAGTATGTTTGTATTAAATTATAAAAAATAAATACAATGGATACACATCATAAATTGATTTTCGGAAACTGTATGAGTATGGAGGAACTATCAGATAATTGTGTACATTTAATGATTACCTCACCACCATACTTTAATGCACCATTTGACTACAAAGACCTTTTTAAAAACTATGACCAATATTTAGGTGTTTTACGAAGATTTGCAAGAGAAACATATAGAGTATTACAAGAAGGAAGAATAGCTATACTGAACATTGACGATATGCTAATTAACGGAGAAAAATACCCTATAACCGCTGATGCAACAAAAATTTTTCAGGAAGCAGGATTTCGTTACAGAGATAAAATTGTCTGGAAAAAACCAGAAGGATATTTAAGAATAAGTAAACGAAGCGGTGTGATTTTACAGAATCCTTACCCCATGTATTTTTATCCTGATAATTTATTAGAAAGTATTATCATTTTTCAGAAAGGAAAATTTGAATACAAATCAATCCCAAAAGAAGTTAGAGAAGCGTCAAAGGTTGATACTAAAGAAATACAGAATAAAAAGTGGTATATGACTTTGTGGGAAATGACAAATGTTTTACCAAACTCACCTTTGGAAAAAGATATTGCCGCATTTCCCGAGGAACTTCCTTATAGAATGATAAAACTTTTCTCTTACGTTGGTGAAACTATTCTTGACCCCTTTGTAGGTAGTGGTACAACAATGAAAGTTGCAAGAATGCTAAAAAGAAACAGCATCGGTTTTGAAATTTTAAGAAAATTAGAACCTATCATACGTGAAAAAATCGGATTTAATGGAGTTACGGATATGTTTAATCCGAATGATACATTTGAAATTGTTGAAAGAAATGAGGGTAAATATCGCTTTATTTCAAATAGAGTTCAACCAAAAAGTGAAGAATTTAAAATTTAAATGATGGATATAACAGCAACAATAAAAGGTATAGAATACAAACCGTTTTTATGTAAAAAATTAGACGAAGTTGATATTAACGGATTAGAGTCGGCATTCTAAAAAAGCTAATTTTATTCTGAATATTGATAATATAAATAAAATAGCGATTAGTTGGTGGGTGTCAGCAAAACGAACTCGTTCTTATCCATACGCACGTGTATATAACACACTTTCTTATACAGGGAAAAAGGTTACTGTAATTCCGATATATAAAGACGAGGGTAAAGACGGCGACAGAGATTTTTTACAATGGGATACTGTTTCACTAATGAGTTTACTCGGTGTGTATGTGATTATTGGATATTATAAAAATGCAGAAGTAAATAAAGAGTACGAAAATAAAATTACGAATCAACGTTTTGATTATGATATAATCAAAGCAGAGATTAATAATATTGTAAATTATCAATCAGATGCATTGCATTGGAATTTAAAGCAGGTTGATAAAGTTGGCGAAATTGGACAGAGTGCAATTTACGCTTACGATAAAATTTCTAAACAACTGAAAATAAAAATGCATTCTATTGATTCTGCAAAGAAAAGAATGGCAAAACTTATTGAAGGAAAAGATGCTTTTATGAGTTTATCCAGAAAACTTGCTCAACAAGCACAACAAAGGGAAAGCGTTACTATACAGCCAAAAGAAGACTTGGACGGAACGAAAGGAATTATAACTATTAAGAATTATTTAGGAGGTTATTATTATTTTACAGTTGACGAAATCAAAATAAAAGGAAATGATATTTATTTGGTTGAAGGGAAATATTCGTCAAGTGGTGCATTACCGTCAGAAGACGATATAAAAGATGGATTGATAAAAATGATACTCTTTACAAATTTAAAAGATATCAAATCTAACGATAAAAGTTTCAATTCAATTCCTGTGCTGAAATTATCTACAGGTAATGGATACGACTATAACAAATTAACTTCACGACAGAAGGAATTAGTTGAATATTTGAAAAAGGAATCATCAGAAACCCACTTTTTATTAGAATTATTATAAACATATACCATTCAGATAGAGGCAAAACATAAATATCTCTCCTGTACTGAATAAATTAAAAGAAATAACACCAGCAGGCAACAGGGTGCTTGCGTAATGCGAGTTTCAGGGCATTTTGATATATATCATACCGACTTGCTAACAAGTTCATTAAAACAATTCGCTTCGCTTTTGTTTTAAAACTGTTAGTCTGTCGGCATTAACCAAAACCAACTAACAAAATTCATTTCATTCTTTTGTTAGCGGTTTGGTATCAGATGTTACTTTTAATTTTACAGGATTTATAATGGTTTCAATAAATATTTTTTAAATTTATTTGCTACTCAAATAATAATTCCGGTTTTATTTTTAACTCTTAAAAAATTTCCTTTTGACAATTTGTTAATTCAGTGATTTTTATTTCTTCATGGTGTTTGTTTATTTGAAGGATAATTAATTTTATCAACTTTAATTCTTCTTCGATATCTTTTGAAAACAAATTCGATTAAATGGTATATTCATTAATAAATCAAGAAAAGTGGGTTTAAAATCCGTTAAAACGGTTAGTCTATCGGCATTAACCAAAACACGCAAATCCCGACAATCTCGTCTCGTCAGCAATGACGAGACGAGACGGGAGTAACGGTTTGGTATTATATATTTTTATGATATATCAGAATAACCGCAATTGGTCGCTCTTTAAATGAAATGACTTGCGATGATACTTGCAATATCCGTACTTTTCTATGGCTTTAATGTGGGCAGGAGTAGGATATCCTTTGTTTTCATTCCAGCCATATTGTGGAAATTCGTCATGCAATTTCATCATGAAATCATCTCGATAGGTTTTGGCTAAAATAGATGCTGCGGCTATATCCATATATTTCCCATCACCCTTAATAATAGTAGCGTAAGGAATATTTTTGTAAGGATAAAAACGATTGCCGTCCACTGCAATAAACGATGGCTGCTGTTTCATTTTGTCCAGACAATGGTGCATTGCCATAATGGATGCCTTTAAAATATTTAATTTGTCTATCTCTTCGTTGGTACAGAATGCTATTGCATAATCAATGGCAACATCTTCTATTATTTTTCTGAGTTCATATCGTTTGGCTTCTGGTACTTTTTTGGAATCATCAAGGTCTTCGATTATACATTTTTTGGGCAGAATAACTGCGGCTGCAAATACAGGTCCTGCAAGACATCCTCTACCCGCTTCATCACAGCCGGCTTCTAAATACCTGTTCTGATAACACAATGTTAACATACAGGCAAATATACAGAATATTTTTTAAATAACAATGATTAATTTTTATATAGTCGCTCCTTAAAAAACGTTTTTTTGGTCTCGTCATTACTGACGAGATAAAATACAGTTTATAGACAGACACTACATTATATATATCAAAATTTAAAAATATCTTCCGGCGATAGTGGGCGAATTCCTTCGTACCATTTAAAATAATCCAGTTTAAATTCGGCTGGATTTATTTGCTCCAATGGATAAAGCGTAGCATTAGGTTGTTTATAAAAGATGATTTTTTTAATCTGATTATCTTCAACAAAAATGGTGATATCGCTACTCTCGGCTTTGTTGGCACCTATAATTTCGTTTTTATCTTTGGGATAATAAATAGTTTGCCCATTTCCTTTAACATCTACACGATAAAGTTTATTGTTTTTGAAAAAGCCTGTCATGGTTTTTCCTTTGATTTGATTAAAAAGGGACGTATCTTCTTTAGAAATAATAAAAGCAAGTTCATTCATAAAAATTTTATATATGGAATCATTTCTGAAATAAATATCAATTTTTTTAGCCGTGAGTTGATTTGCTTCGCTCCAAAGAATGGGTACTTTAAACATTTGCATAATAGAATCCTTTACCGAATAGGTTAATGAATCGCACGAACCTTGCAAATCTTTTTTATATATTTTAACGTGGTAATATGCTTTGAAAAATTTTGAACTGTCGGCATGAGTGATATAAAAAAGCGTATCGGCATGAAGATACAATGAGTCGGTGCTGTCTTGAACGGCAATAAATTTGGCTTTATCGGTTAGAAAGGCATTTTCAGGATTTTCGTAATATTTTCCATAATTCCCAAAAAGTAAAATATGATTTATGCTGTCTGTAAGCGATACATTGCTGGTAGCAATGCCATATTGATGATGACGGTCATAAAAAAGGCTGTCGCCTTTTAATAATTTATGATTACTCCATAAATAAGCATGTTTACTAAAACGGCTGATATCATTTTTGGTATCGTACCAGCCATTTTCGCAATAAATAAGATTGGTGTCGCTTACTATGCGTGATGGTCCATAAAAAGTGGCTATTTCTGTTTGAATATTATAACGGAGCGAATCGCTAAACATGCGGTATTGTGGATTTGTAAGAATAACGTGTTTTACGGCTACAAAATCTCTCAGTTGCGAATAGTAATATCCCCATTGACTAACCAGCACGCTTTCGTGACTTGTTATTTTCCCATAATTAAAATAAAAGGCAACATTGGTTATGCGGTCATAATTTAATGAATCGCAAGTCAGCGTGGCACGTTTATGAATTAAGGTTACATCTTTTCGCACTTTAGCCATTTTAGTGTTGCCATCATACGAAATAAATTTTCCAAAAAGTTGTATGGTATCGCTAAAATTAATTTCCACATTGCCATACATGCGAATATTATTTTCTTCGGTATTGTAAAATGCACTGTCGCAGGTAAGAATAGCGTTTTCGTGTTTTAACATAACGTTACCCACCAATCGTCGAACATTTCTTCCATAAACCTCTTCGTTGTAATCAATCAGATTGGCATGGAGCAGTTCAATTTTTTTTATATTTTGTGCCCATGACAAGTTTGAAACTAGTAAGAAAAAAACGACTAATCGTCGCATGTATTATTGTTTTAGAAGTTCATCTACAATCATATCGTTGGTAATACCTTCGGCTTCTGCTTGATAGTTGCGAATAATACGATGTCGTAACACAGGATGTGCAACGGCGTTAACATCTTCTATATCGGGGCTGAATTTACCATTGAGCAAAGCGTGCGTTTTTGCACCAATAATCAGATATTGTGAAGCACGTGGTCCGCTACCCCATGTAATATATTTAGATGCTAACGGATGTGAATTATGCTGTCCCGGACGTGTACATGAACCCAATTGAACGGCATATTTCAAAACACTTGGATTAACCGGTACTTTATATATCAGGTTTTGATAAAAAATAATATCTTTGGCAGAAACAATTTCATTCACACTAACATCACGCAGGGAGGTGGTCTGGTCAACAATAGTTATTTCTTCATCAAACGAAGGATAATCCAGTAAAATATTAAACATAAAACGGTCTAACTGTGCTTCGGGTAATGGATAGGTACCTTCCTGCTCAATGGGGTTTTGTGTAGCAAGTACAAAAAAAGGTTCTTCAAGAATAAATTGTTTTCCTGATGCTGTTACGGTTTTTTCCTGCATGGCTTCGAGCAGTGCCGATTGAGTTTTTGGTGGAGTACGATTGATTTCGTCTGCCAATAAGAAATTGCAAAAAACAGGACCCTGTATAAATTTAAAAGTTCGTGTGCCGTCTAATATTTCACTGCCTACAATATCCGAAGGCATCAAGTCGGGTGTAAATTGAATACGATTATATTTTAATCCCAATGCTTTGGCTATGGTAGTAACCAGCAATGTTTTTGCCAGTCCGGGCACACCTATTAGCAAACAATGTCCTTTGGAAAACAGAGCGGTAATAACTTCATTTATTACTCGGTCTTGACCCACAATAACTTTTTGTATTTCTTTTTTCAGTTGCCCGTGAACATGTTGTAACTGTCTTACTGCTTCCTTGTCATCTATGGTTTCTACATTCATAATGTTTTAATTTTTTATAATATTGAAATTACATTTTTTAAAACTATCATCAATAGTAAAATAGGTAGTTTTAATTTTCTTTTGTGCCCATGCTTGAATTTTTGTCTTACGCTTGTATTCGGTAGTTGCCTGTTCAATAAAATAATAATCATCGGTCAGATTTGCTTTGTGCGATGGATAAAGAGCCTTTAATCGGATTACCTTATAACCCTTTTTACCATGCTCATCGGTAAATTGAAAAACCGGACTTATTTGTCCAATTTTTAAATTATTAATCTGATTGGCAGTAGCATTGTCCAGTTCGCTAATATTAAAACGTGACGTATTGGTTAATGAATTAATGGCTAAACCACCATTATAAGCCGTATTTTTATCCATGCTGTATTTTTCGGCTGCTTTGCTAAAAGTAATCGAATCGGTTGCTATTTTTTGCAAAATGGAAGATAACTTGTTTTCTGCTTTTGTAAGTTCATCATAACCGCTTTTTATGGTAATTAGTATATGACGCACGTTGATTTGTTCGCCTCTGCGTTCTATCAATTGAATGATATGAAAACCAAAATCGGTTTCTATTATTGGGGATACTTCGCCTTCTTTTAATTTGAATGCTGCACCGGAAAATTCGGGCACAAGGTCATTACGACTTACAAAGCCCAATTCGCCTCCACGTATGGCACTTCCTGGGTCTTCGCTGTACAATACCGCTAAGGTAGAAAAGTTTTCTCCTTTTAAAATTCGTTCTCTTATGCTATTCAATTTTTCTTTGGCTTCACGTTTTTCTTTTTCACCGATTAATGGATAAATAACTATTTGCTGATATTCAACTTGCTCATCAATAGTTGGAATGCTGTCGGGTGGAAGGCTTTTAAAATACTGACGAACTTCGCTGGGTGTAACTTTCAGTGTTCCTACTATTTTATCCTGCATGCGTTCGGCTATCATTTGTTTTCTTAGCGATTTTCGCAATTCATTTTTTATATCGATGATGGATTTATTAAAATATTCTTCCAGTTTTTTCTCGCTGCCTATCTGATTTATGAAATATCGCAGCCGGCGTTCCATTTCCGATTCTACTTCCTTTTCGCTAACAGTTATACTGTCAAGTTCTGCCTGATGAAGCAACAAATTTTGATATATCTGTTCTTCCAGAATGGAGCATTTTAAATCTACATTATCCATTTTTTCCTTATCAGGCATTTGATAGTACTGGTTTTCTATATCACTAAGCAAGATGCAATTGTTGCCAACTACAGCAACCACCTTATCAATAACATTAGACTGAGCATTGATTTCAAGGCTCAGCAAGCATAATATAAAAATAATAATTCGTTTCATGTTTTAAAAATATCAAACCACAAAAGTAGTAGATTTATTGTTAGTAACGATTTTTTTTTAAATAAAGTGTCTATCTGTAAACTGTTTTGTTTTAATACTAACTTCTCGTTATTATTTGAGTTTTACGAGATTTTCAACTATTTTTGCAATATGAATTTTGAATTGATTTCTGATTATAAACCTACGGGTGACCAGCCCGAAGCTATTCAGCAATTAATCGAAGGCTTGCAATCATCTGCAAAATTTCAAACTTTACTTGGTGTAACAGGTTCTGGCAAGACATTTACCATAGCCAACGTGCTCGAAAAAATGAATCGTCCGACATTGGTATTGAGTCATAATAAAACACTGGCGGCACAGTTATATAGCGAATTTAAACAATTTTTCCCAAAGAACAAAGTAGAATATTTTGTTTCCTATTACGATTATTATCAGCCCGAGGCTTATATTCCATCTACCGATACGTATATAGAAAAAGACCTTTCCATTAACGATGAGATTGAAAAATTGCGGTTAAGTGCAACGTCTGCTTTACTTTCTGGACGAAGAGATGTAATTGTCGTTTCGTCTGTAAGTTGTATTTATGGTATCGGCAACCCTGATGATTTTTATGAAAATGTGATACATATTTCAGTCAATCAAAAAACAGTACGTGATGTTTTTCTAATGAAACTGGTCGATTCGCTTTATTCAAGAAACGACAATGACCTTCAACGCGGAAATTTCAGAGTTAAAGGCGATACGGTAGATGTTTTTCTGGCTTATGGTGACGATGCCTTACGTATCATCTTCTGGGGTGATACCATTGAAGAAATATATACTATTAATCCAGAGACAGGAAAAACAATAGAAGAATACAAAGAATTCAATATTTTTCCAGCCAATATTTTTGTTACATCCAAAAGCAAAATAAACAATGCTATTGAACAAATTCAGCATGATTTAAAACTTCAAATAGATTTTTTTAAGAGGGATAATCATCTCATTGAAGCCAAACGCATAGAAGAACGTGTTACGTTTGATATAGAAATGATGAAGGAACTTGGATACTGTTCGGGTATAGAAAACTATTCTCGATATTTTGATGGCAGAAAGCAAGGTTCAAGACCTTTTTGCTTGCTTGATTATTTTCCCAAAGATTTTATTACCATTATAGACGAAAGCCATGTAACACTTCCTCAAATTCGTGGCATGTCGGGGGGAGACCGCAGTCGCAAGGAAAATCTGGTAGAATATGGATTTCGATTGCCTGCTGCCAAAGATAATCGTCCTTTACGGTTTGATGAATTTATGAGCATGGTAAATCAGGTTATATTTGTAAGTGCCACACCCGCCGAAGAAGAATTGAAACTTTCGGGAGGTGTTATTGTGGAGCAGGTAGTTCGTCCCACAGGCATTATGGACCCCGACATTGAGGTACGCCCCAGCCAATACCAGATTGATGACTTGATGAATGAAATCAGTAAACGCATTCAAAAAAAACAACGCGTGCTGGTAACCACGTTGACAAAACGCATGGCAGAAGAACTAAGCAAATATTTGTTAAATGCAGGCATTCAATGTCGTTATATCCATTCGGATGTAGAAACATTGACACGAATAGAAATTATTGATGGTTTACGTAGCGGTGATTTTGATGTTCTTATAGGTGTGAATCTTTTACGTGAAGGGCTTGATTTGCCCGAAGTAAGTTTAGTCGCAATTTTGGATGCCGACAAGGAAGGGTTTTTACGCTCCGAACGCTCGCTAACGCAAACAGCAGGTAGAGCCGCACGACATTTGGAAGGAAAAGTAATTATGTATGCCGATAAAATTACTGAATCCATGCAAAAGACCATAAACGAAACACAACGTCGCAGAGAAAAGCAGTTAAAATATAATATAGAACATCATATTACTCCAAAACAAATTGTAAAAACATCCAAATCACTTACTGCGGAAATGAAAAAAGAAACTGAAAGTAAATATGCCACAGTGGAAAATGAAGTTATAGCAGCGGCAGACCCCATTTTGCAGTATATGAACAAAGATAAACTGATGAAAGTTATTGCCGAAACTCGACGTAAAATGGAAGCCTCGGCTAAGGCACTTGATTTTATTGAAGCCGCTGTTTATCGTGATGAAATGTTCCGGTTGCAGGCATTATTGGATAAAAAAGAATAATACGGTGTCTTTACTTTTTATTCTACTTTTCATTATTGCTGCAAAATAGCCATAGTATCAAACCAAACACCTTCTTTAATGGCATATTGGGAATGAAGAATACGTTTGCAGTGGAACAGTTCTATTACATTTCGAACAAATAAGGCAGCAACGGGAATCATTTCAATACGTGTCATGTCCATGCCGACGATGTTTTTTCGTTGTTCAAACGATGAAATAATCAACATATCGAGCATTCTAAAGAAAAGCAGCAAATTCAATTCGTTCCATTTTTTGCTTGCATCAATGGGTATTTGGTGTTGTTTAAAATGCATCATATTGGCTATAGTATCGAATGTGCCCGAAGAACCAACCAGTGTATCTGTTGGGAACGTGGACAATGCTGTTTTTAATAAAACTAATTCTTCTTGAATATAAGTAGAGATGCGATAAATATCTTGTGGAGATAATGGGTCTTCGGGTTTAAACATTTCTATCAGTCGTGAAATACCCAATTTAAAACTATGCTTCCAGAATATTTCATCACGATTTGCAATAATCAATTCATTGCTGCCTCCCCCAATATCGAGCATGAGAACTTTTTTATCTGTGAGTGGAACGGCTGCCCTTATGCCATCATAAATATAGGTTGCTTCTTTATCACCATCAATTATTTTAACCTCTGTCTGTAATATTTTTTCTATATCACTGGATAAGTTTAGTCCGTTGTCGGTTGTTCTGAATGCGGATGTTGCAACTATTTTAATCTTATCCACGTGTTGTTTTTCTATAATAATCTTGTATTCTTGAATAGCGTCCAATGCTCGTTGATAGGCATCGGGTGCAATGATATGCTGTGCCAACCCATCTTTCCCAATCTTTACAGGTCTCTTTTTACGCACTAATTCATGCATGGTGTTATTTATATTTTCCGCAATTAAAAGATTAAACGTATTGGTACCCAAGTCAAGAACTGCCAACTTCATCGTGTTTAATTTTTATAACGAATCCACTTATACAAATCTTTGTATGACACTTTTTTCCCATAAAGCAAAATGCCTGTTTTATATATTTTTCCGGCCAACCATGTGGTAAAAATAAAAGTCAACACTAGTATCACTGCCGATAAAGTAAATTCGGACCATGGAACACCAAAAGGAATGCGCATCATCATTACAACGGGACTTGTTAATGGTATGATAGAAAACCAGAATGCAATAGGACCTTCGGGATTGGTTGTAATATTAGAGATTAATACGATAGAAAGAATAAGCGGAATAGTGATAGGCAGCATAAACTGTTGTGTATCGGCTTCGTTGTCCACAGCACCCCCAATGGCTGCAAACAATGCGGCATACATCAAATATCCAAAGATAAAATAAAAGAGAAAAGAAAAAATCATTACACCAAAATCTATCCATTGAAGTGAATTAAAGATATCGGATATTTCATCCATGGAGATGGCATTTTTTTGATTTTCTGACGGTGCTTGATTTTTATCCATAACGCTTACCGCTTGAACTTGCTTTTCGAAAGCATGCTTGTCTTTTATCATAAAGGAAGAAGCCACACTCACAATGGAAAACGTAAGCACTGCCCACAATACAAACTGTGTAAGACCCACCATGGCAATACCTATTATTTTCCCCATCATCAATTGAAAAGGCTTTACCGATGAGACAATGACTTCGACAATACGATTGGTTTTTTCTTCAATAACACCACGCATTACCTGCGAGCCATACATAAAAATGAACATATAAATGAGCAATCCGCCAATAAAACCCAATATCATCTGTAAATCGGATGATTTGGCTTCGCGTGTGCCATTATCGTTAAGTTTTACAACACTTACTTTAACATCCGTTTTGACCGATTGAATAACGGAAGGTTCAATATTGTTTTTTATCAGTTTAAAACTTTCTATTTGACTTTTTAAGGACGATATGATGTGCATGCGTACAGTTAAACTTGGCTGTTTGGGCGATGACAAGTTTACTACGGGAACTGAAAGAATAGTGGGTGGAATATACAAAACAGCATAATAATTATTTTTGGCAATATCTTTTTCTGCTGTTGACAGAGAGGTATTGTCTAAATAAATAAAATGCAATTTTTCCGTTTCGGGCAACAAGTCGCTAAACAATTTTGAACTGTCCACTACGGCAATAAGTTTATCTTCATCATCTCCCATCGTAGATATCCATATCGGTACAATAAAAAGGGCAGCCATTAAAATAGGTCCCAGAATAGTCATGATGATAAACGACTTTTTTTTGATACGGGTAAGATATTCACGTGCTATGATGATACGAATTTTTTTCATGGCTGAGTGTTTTTGGTTTCATTTACTACTTTAATAAAAATTTCATCCATACCGGGAAGAACTTCATGAAAAGAAATAATATTGCCTACTTGAACCAGTGCTTGTAAAATCATATTGCTGCTTACCGAGGTGTCGAGCAGTCGCAAGCGAATTTTATGATAGTTGTCTGATTCGGTATGTTGAAGAATTTCGTATTGGTAGCGTTGTGCCATTTCTATCACATTAACAAATCCTTCAAAAATTATTTCATAAACATGTTCCTTAAAACGTTGTTTTATTTCCATTACTTTTCCATGTAACACATTTTGAGAAGAATTAATCAACACAATTTCATCACACAATTCTTCTACCGATGCCATATTATGTGTTGAAAGCATAATAGTAACACCGTTTTTTTTCATTTGTAACAATTCATCCTTAATAATCCCCGTGTTTATCGGGTCAAGTCCTGTAAATGGTTCATCAAAAATAATAACCGATGGCTTATGTAACACGGAAATAATAAACTGAATTTTTTGCTGCATGCCCTTCGAGAGTTCTTCAACTTTTTTGTTCCACCACGAAGCAATTTCAAATTTATCAAACCATATTTTCAATTCCCGTAATGCTTCCTTGCGAGACATCCCTTTGAGTTGTGCAAGATATAACGCCTGTTCACCCACTTTCATTTTTTTATATAAGCCACGTTCTTCGGGTAAATAGCCAAATTTGATTACATCATCTACGGAAACTTTATTTCCTTTTAACCATATATTCCCTTCATCGGGAACTGTAATTTGATTAATTATTCGTATCAGTGTAGTTTTTCCGGCACCGTTAGGACCCAATAAACCAAAAATGGTACCTTCGTTTACCGAAAATGACACCTCATTTAATGCTACTTTGGTAGCATACGCCTTTGATATATGTTCAATAGAAAGCAGTTCGCCCATCGTGCAAATTTCAGCCTGCAAACCTACACAATTATTAAATAATTACAAAAAAGTAAATTTGTAACCATATTAAAGAAAACAACGCTGATTAGTTTAAAGGTAAAGGATAAAATGGAATATTTAGTTGTTGTTCAATCAGAAATTTGTTACATTTACGGGAGAATGTTAAATTCTTTATTTTGTTTCGCCGATTAACCCTTTGCCACGTTTCACAATCTTACCGTCTGCACGTCCATCGTGTACTATTTTATCCAGAATACCATTGATAAATACACTGCTTTTTTCGGTGCTGTAATATTTTGACAAGTCGATGTATTCGTTTAAGGTTACTTTTACGGGTATATCGTCAAGACAGTACAGTTCGGTTAAAGCCAGTTCAAGAATTATCATATCAAGTACGGCAATGCGGTCGGCTTCCCAGTTTTTAAGATATTTTTCAATAATTTCCCTGTGTTCGTTGTGATGAAGAATACATTTCCGAAACAGATTTTTTACAAACGATATATCATCTTCACATTTATACATGGCGGGTAAGGGATTATAGGCACCTTTTTCCAGTTTAAACTTGTTGAGTGTTTCTACTACATTTGAAATGACAAATTCAAAATCATCATTCCAATATATGCTCATTTCTTCTAACGATTGAATCATTTCGTCATCGGTTGCAATAACTTCGGTATAAAGTTTTGCAATTACTTCTTTATCCTCTTTGAACGACGGCTGTTTTAATTGTTGATATTCCTTAAAATAATTTGTCTCAATAAATGTGTTGTAACAATTTTTCGTCAGTTCGGGATATAGTACCCACGAAAATTTATAGTTATTTAAAAACGTTTGTAAATCGTGATTACTTTCTATTAACGTAAGTAATTTATTCGATAAAAAATTATTGTTTAGTTCAACTTCTTGCTTCGTCCTGATGTATCTATTTTTTATGGTATCCTGTTTGTTTTGGGCATATTGACGCAAGTCCAGCGAAAATGACATTAAATAATGAAAAAGTTCATACGTCTTGTGAATACTGTTGAACAATTCAGTTTCAACCTGATTAATATTTTCTGTCGGTTTTAAAAAATAAGCATAAACGATTTGCATAATCCGTAACCGCAATAACCGACGACTTATCATAGAACAACAAAATAAAAATTTGATGTGCAAAGGTATATTATTTTATCAAGAATTAAAGTCAAGGATAAAAAATAAAAAGAACAAATGGCAATGATAAAAAAACGAAAAAAAATTAAATATATAATTACGTGATATTAAATAAAATACAATTTTTCTTGAAAAAATATGAAAAATATTTTTCAAAAAAATTTTGGCAGTTCAAAAAATGATATTACATTTGCTTATATTTTCATAAAAGTAGAAAAAATGGAAGACAACGAAAACTTTGTAGAAAACAATCAGCGGAATAGCGATGAAGTGTATTCTAAGGCTGTACGTGCAGGAAAAAGAACTTATTTTTTTGATGTGAAGTCAACCAGAAAGGATGATTTTTATCTTACTATTACAGAAAGTAAGAAAAGGAGTAAGCCTGACGGAAGTTCTTACTATGAAAAACATAAAATTTTCCTTTATAAGGAAGATTTTGAAAAATTTGCTGAAGGATTAAACGATGTTGTTCAATACATTCGGAACAACAAAGTAGGTTTGTCAGATAACAATATCCCATCTGGCGAAAATCCGCGTACAGAACCTACCGAAAATAGTTAGCCGCAATAATTCATTCCATCCAATTTCTTAATAAAGATGTGGAATGAATAAACTCAATTGATTGCGAAAAAAAGTATTTTTAGCGATACAAATTGCAATCGAAAATGTATTGAAGTACTTTTTCAGGAAGGAAACAGTGAATATCTTTTTTTGTTTGAATAGCATTTCTAATAAAAGTAGAGGATAATTCTATTTGCGGAGCATTTATTATTTGAACATGCTCGTTTGAAATGTATGGATTTTCAATATTTCCCGGTCTTGGATATACCAGCAAACGATAGTGCTGTATAATATACGAATAGTTTTTCCATTTATGAAAAGTGGCTAACTGGTCGGTGCCCATTATCAGATTGAATTGGTGTGATGGATGTTTTTCCGTCAGTCGTGCAAGTGTGTCAACGGTATAAGAGGGCTTTGGCATGGTAAATTCAATATCAAGTGCTTTGAATTTATTAAAGTCACCGATAGCAAGATTTACCATTTCCAACCGATGATATTCATTGGCAAGTTGCTTTTTTTCTTTTAATGGATTTTGTGGCGATACAATAAACCATACTTCGTCAAGGGGTGTATAAGTCAGAATGTAATTGGCAATTATCAAATGTCCGTGATGAATTGGATTGAACGAACCAAAATATAGTCCTGTATGTTTAGTTCTAGTCATGGCATATTCATTTATGCAAAGGTAACTTTTTTTATGTAGATAGTGTTACTTAAAAGTAAGAAAATAATTATATGAAATTAGTATGGGGTGCCTCGTCATTAATGATGATACAAACTATTTCTTTTCTTCAACCGTTGTCTGCTGGTTTTATGGGTGCATGCTGCGGTTAAACAACAAAAAACCAATATTGAACTGCCCAAACCATTGTGGATTGAACCATGGATAATAATTGGCACTGAGCGAAATATTGGCAATGGGAGTATTCAATACTAATACGGCACTGTATAGTTGAGCATAGTTGCCCAATGTCCCTATTTGTTCTTCAAACCCATAATCAGTATGGACAACAGGATTATAGGCTTCGTAATGATAGGACTCAAGACGTAAATGAAGTGATTGGGTAAATCGTGTAATAACCTGAATTCCAGCAGCCATATACGAGGGATTATGAGTTTGAAAGGCGTAAAAAGTCTTTGAATGAAAAGTGGGTTGATATGCCGATGACATTAACAACGTAGAAGTATAATTAAAAAAGAGTGGCTGATTGGAAAGTTTAATATCACCCGATATTCCCAAAGAAAATATTTGGTTGATGTAAATATAATCTTGCGAAGCCAGCGACAGCAAGAACCAATTTCTGTCGGCAGATACTTTATCACGCAATATGGATTTGGAACCTGATTTATACGTTTCCGTTCCAGCATAGTAATACAATGAACCTTGAAAAAAGTGTCCTTGTGTAGGAAAATTTTTATCGTTGAGTGAATTTCGCTCATATCGGATGTAGGGAATGATGGTATTGAATTGAGTATCGTCGGCAGTGTCTTTCTGAGTAAACGAAGTTGTTTGATAATAATGATAATTAAAATCATTTCCCGAAAAGCCTATATTTAACTTGGCATGTTGTTTTACAGGAAAGGTTAATTCTGCTGCTATCAATCCTTCATCTTGAACAATATAAAGCGGTCTGTTATCTTCATAAAATAAAAAACTACTTCCTCTGAAATAATTAAAACGGCTCAGCGAAAAGAAAGCCTGTGCATAGTATTTTGAAAAATCCAAACGAGCACGTCCATACAAACTACTGTATAATTTGCCAAAGTATATATTTCCATAGAGCGATAATGCATATTGACGTAGATACTTATATTCTGCTCCAATAAAACCGGTGTTCAGGTTGTCCGAAGAAATTAAACCGCCCATGCGGGCTATAAATGGTTTTTCACGTGTTACATTTAAAAATAAATTATAATAACCGGTATTGTCATTATATTTTGCACGAGGGAAAATGCACTCTATTTGGTCATCGGCAATTAGTTTGAAATATCCTTCCTTGAAATTATCAAACGACAGCGTATCGCTTTTGTGCATAAGATTTTTCATCAAATATACGCTTTGAGAATAAGAAAGTCCCGACATGTAAATATTTTTAAATATCAATGGTTTGAAATTTTCTTTAAACATTGCTCTGCGTTGTCTTACCTGTGAACTGTCCACACGAATGGAAATCATTGTTTTGATGTTATTCATTTGAGTCATGGCAGCATCGTATCCAATTTTTATTAGTTCGGAGGCTAATTGAAAATCCATGAGTCTAACCGTTTTAACATCAGGGCTAATTAAAATGCCATTGCTGTCGGGTACTGAATAATTGGTATTGGTCACAATCATGTTTTCAAGTTGAAGCAATACGTTGTCTTCGGATGGTGGTAAAGAATTGGAAGCAACACAACTGCCAATGATATAATCGGGTTTGAAATCCTTATTCATAACATCTACTGGGAAATTATTATAGATACCACCGTCAAACAATAAATGGCCATTGACCATGATGGGCTTAAAATAGAAAGGGAATGTCATGGAAGCACGTACGGCAGAGCCCAAATCGCCACTGGAAAAAACAACAGGCTCGTTGGCATAAACATCACTGGCAACGCATCTGAAAGGAACAAAAAGACTGTCAAATGTATAATTGGCACGAGCAGCAGCCTGCGACAGCAATTTCATAAATGCCAAATCCATAGAATGAGGAGGTATCAAATTCGTAGGTAAACTGGGTGAAAAGATAGAATCGTAACGAAATTTTAAATCAATCCATGAAGCATCGTTTTCCTTGCGTTTAAAATAAAAAATATAATTGTCGGGTATTTTTCCCCATGCCCAGTTTTGAAAATCTTCGCTGGTAACTATTTCTTCCATTTCTTCGGGTGAATAGCCGGCTGCATATAAAGAGCCTACAATCGCACCCATAGATGTTCCTGCTACAAAATCAATAGGGATACCGTTTTCTTCCAATGCCTTAATGACTCCAATATGTGCAATGCCTTTGGCACCACCACCACTAAGTGCCAATCCTACTTTTTGAGAAAATGCACTAACGCTTGAGAACACAAGCAGCACCACTCCTAAAATATAAGTTCTCATTTTTTAAATCGTGCAGTTTTATCGCGGTCTATTACGTCCTGAAGAGTAGATTCTTTAAGTAACGACACTGTTTTATCACGAATTTCCTTAACTACATTTCGCAAACCGCAGTCATCATCATTGTCACATTTTACACACTTTTCATAATATCGAAATGTAGCACAGGGAAGCAAGGCAATGGCTCCATCAAAAATACGAATAATGTCGGCAAAATTAATATCCTTAGGGTCTTTGATTAAATAATAACCGCCTTTTTTACCTTTTTTGCTGTTTACCATACCGGCATTTTTCAATTCGATTAAAATGGCTTCCAGAAACTTTTTGGGTAATAATTCTACATCAACAATGTCCTGAATTAATACAGGTCCCTTGTCTTTATTAATTGCCAAATATCGCAATGCATATAAGGCATATTGTGCTTTCTTGGTTAGCATATTTAAGCCATGATTTTTATTCTATCGCGTTAAAAGCAACGAGACGATACAAAGTTATAACTTTTATAGTTAAGATAAAAATAATTCTATGGTATATCATTTCAATAAACAATCACCAGATGACCAAAATTATCGGATTATGCCTTAATTAAAAATATATCGGATACCATTGTTTGTGCGAAATATGATTTAAAAAAATACTTGTTTACTAATACCGACATGTTAACAAGATATTACTACGATAAGATATTTTTTAACACGATTTGTTTGGCAGTACCTTGTCAAAATATTTGACAAGAAAAACTTTATTTCATTCTTTAATCAGCGGTTTGGTATAAGTTTAAAAAATAAATCGTACAATACAATACCCGATGTTACAGCCACATTGAACGAATGCTTGGTTCCAAACTGAGGTATTTCGATAGAATAGTCGCATACATCCACAATATCCTGACTAACGCCGTTTATTTCGTTGCCAAAAATGAGAATATATCCCTGGTCGGGTTTATAATTAAATTCACGTATGTCAATACTTTCATCTGTTTGCTCTACGGCAAGTCGCAGGTATTTTTTTTTAGCACCATAGTCCAACGCCTGCATGGTCGTTGAAAAATATTTCCAGTTTACCGATAGGGTTGCTCCTAAGGCTGCTTTCTCCATCTCGCGACTGGGTGGCTGTGCTGTAATTCCACACAGTATTAGTTCCTCCACTCTGAATGCATCGCATGTTCTAAAAATAGAGCCCACATTAAACTGACTTCGGATATTATCCAGCACTACCATAACGGGTATTTTGGGTAAACGTTTGAACGTTTCAACATCAATGCGGTTTAATTCCTGTAAAGAAAGTTTTTTCATTTCTCTATTCGGATGAAGGATTAATTTTTAAATAAATAAGTTCGATTTTGGTTTGAGTACTTTTCAGTATTTTTATGGTAAAGTTCTGTAACGATAAGGTTTCGTTAGGTTTTGGAATGTAACTGTAATGAAATAAAATGTAACCGGCGAGTGTTTCATATTCGGGCGACTCGGGAATATGGAGGTGATATTTATCGTTTATATAATCTATTTCCAGACGTCCAGAAAAAACATATTCGCTATCGTTTACTTTTTTTTCAATAAATTCGTCGGTATCGTGTTCGTCGTTTATTTCACCAAAAATTTCTTCCAGAATATCTTCGATAGTAACGATACCGGCTGTTCCACCAAATTCATCTACTACCAGTGCTATACCTTTCTTTTTTTGAATAAAGTCGGTTAATAATACATCTGCCGACATAGTTTCTGGAACAATAATCAATTCTCTCAGGATGGATGGAATATCTTTCGGATTTCGAAACATATCGCCTATATGGATATACCCAATAATGTTGTCAATATTATCCTTATAAATTAAAAGTTTTGAATAGCCTGTTTCGATAAAGGTTTCGGTTATTTGTTCCAAAGGCGTATGGATATCTCTGGCAACTATTTCGGTACGTGGAACAATACACTCTTTAATTTTTACTTGGTCAAATGTCAACGCATTTTGAAATATTTTCAATTCATATTCTATTCCATTTTCGCTTTGTTCGTTTGCCATGCTATGTTGTACCATATTGTATATATCTACTTTTCCAAAAATAATTTCATGGCTGCTTTTAGAGATATCTACACGAAACAGTTTTATAAATGCATTGGAAATGGTTATAAAAAACCACGTAATAGGATAAAGCAGGTAATAAATGATAACGGAGGGTATAGCAAAAAAAGTTAATAGTGTATTGGCTTTTAGCCGAAAAATACTTTTGGGTATAAATTCGCCGGCAATCAGAATAAGAATAGCCGATATAATGGTTTGCATCAAAAAAATTAAAAATGTATTTTGTGTAATTTTATGCAAAGGCTCTGTTAAAATTATAGATGCAACAATGCCGTATATTACAATTACAATATTGTTGGCAATGAGCATGGTCGAAATAAAATTCTTGGGATATTTAGAAATACGTTTAATCAGCGAAGCATACCATTTACCCTGTTTGTTGTCAATTTCAAGACGCAATTTATCTGAGGTAATAAAGGCTATTTCCAAACCCGAAAATATGGCAGAAAAAAGTAATAAGATAATAAGGACTCCGTACATATTATTTTTTTGAATTTTTCCGCATCGTTCTTCTCAGTGAGTACATAAAAAAACAGATAGCACTGATAATGAATAGTGGGTAAGTTCTTGAAAATGGTTTTTTGAAACTGTCTATTATGGCAAGCACTATGACAACGATACCCAACACTAGCCATAGCGTTTCCATTACATGTATTTTGCCGTTATTCATCTTTAACATTGACTGTTCCCTCCGAATTTATCAGTTTCCATTTTGTTAGACTTTCGTCGGCTTCAAAACCGTTTTTCCCAATCAACACGCCATCTGCGGTGATAATTTTTGAAAATTGATGACTGTAAATAATTTCTTTTTTCTCATCCCAATACAGCAGTTCAGTATATAATGTGTCGCCTTTATAGTTGCGAGCCACAACATTGTTTCTCACTTCCCACAGTTTTTTGGAATCGTAATGCTTGGCATAATTGGATGAAATTTGACTTTCTACCTGAGGGTAGTTGGAATAGGTTTTTACTTCTATTCCTTCGGGAAACAATGTAAACGAATCTTTCGCCGTAACAATATAGTTTATAATTTTTGCTTTGGCTGTTAAATATATTTTTCCTGAATCGCTGCGTTCTACAAAAAAATTTTTAGATGAAAGTACCGGTATGGTATCGGAAGAAATAATAGCGTTTATAGTTTCAAGATTATTGGAACATGCACAAAACACGATGACACCGATTGTCATAAATATTTTTATTCTGTTTTGTTTTTTTAGTTGCATGAAAATATACCGGAAAATTTTTACAAAAATAATCCTTTTTAAGGACTTTTCAAAGTATAAGGATTTATAGGTTAGCGTATGCGGTATTCAATACCTCTATCAACCTTATTGGCAAAATTTTATATTTTTTCTATATTCTTTAATTGAATCCATCCCGTATTGCCGTCGGCAATTTTAATTTCTACCCAATCTTCAAATATTTCGTGAATAGACACTTTGGTACCTTCGTGGAGCACAAAAAGCATAGTGCCTGCTTCGTCGGGAGAACTTTTAACTTCTACCGAGTCATTCATGATAATCGCTTCCTTGTGTGAAGAAACATTTCGATAGGTATAATATGCAAACACTCCCGATACCATAAAAATCAATACCAAGAAGGTTGCAACGCCCTTGCAAAATCGAGATAGCAAAATAGATGATGTAAGAAAATTAACATATACCGTTGCCAGTGCGATAATAAATGCTATGAGCGATATCCATGCCCACGTATTGGTTGAAAACCAGTTGGATATGGATTTAAACAGCGTAACATAAAAAGGTTCGGGAAGTGGATTGATTTTATCGCTTACAAACGTATTGGCAAATTGCAGATTGTGCATAATATCGGGGTCGGAAGGATTTAATAAATGGGCTCTTTCGTAATACAGAATAGCATGCGATATTTCATTTAATCGAAAATAAGCATTGCCCATATTGTAATACATATAAGCCGATGAATAACCTTTTTGCTCCATTTGTTTATAAAAATCGATACATTTTTGATAGTTGGAAGAGGTATAGGCTTTAACAGCACTGTCGAGCAAAGGTTTAAAATTATCATTGCTTGCTATCAGCGTGTATTGAAAAAGTATTCCTGCTATGATGAGTATTTTTTTCATGACTGCTTAAATTAATGATTCCAATGAACGTATAATTTTACTTGCCTTGGCATATATATCTGTATTTTTAAAAGATACAGCGGAAGGAGCATAGCGAGCATACTCGCACTGGTCAAGTGTTTCATTTAGTTCCGTAATGAGTGTTTCGTCAATATTTTTTTCTTTTAATTTTTCAATGGCGCTTTCACGTGTCAATTCCGAAACCGGAATAATGAGTTTATCGCTCAAATAGCCCCACAGTGCTTTGTTTATTTCTTCATAAAAATTTGAATCATTATTGTTTTTTATACATTTGTATGCCATTGAAAGACGTTTGGTCGCCACTTTGTTTGCTTTTCTGTTTCGCATAGCAAGTATATTAGAGCGTTCCTTTATTTGTTTTCGACGCAGGAATAATAACAAAAGCAATATCAACAAAAAGAATGGAAATGCCAATTCAAAAAGAAGGTCTCCAAAAATAAAATGATTATTTTCGGTCAATGTTCCTACATCTTTTTTGATGTAACGGATATCGCTACCCAATATATTTACATCTTTTTTGGCAAATTCACTGATAACGGCATTGGCAGATTGAGTAGAATCTTTGGATACGGCAATGGATACCTCATTGATATGAATGGTTTTAAATGTTTGCGATTTCAAATCAAAATAGGAAAAATCAAATCCTGGAATGGTATAATCTCCATAATGACGCGGAATTACCAAATAGGAAACAATTTTGCTCCCTATTGAACCATTTCCCTTGTTATTATAGGCGTTAGTAATTTTGGGTTCATATACTTCAAAATCATTTGGGAATTTAGGTTTTGGAATATCAACTAATTTAAGATTGCCTGTTCCCGAAAGTTTTAATGTATAATTAAAGGCTTCGTTCATTTTCAAATTAGTTTTGTCTATATGCGATTCAAGATTGAAAGAACCAACTCCACCGCTGAAAGCAAGGGGTTTAGTGCCGGGCAATTCCTTTACATGAATGGTTACTTCTGGACTTGTCAGGTTTTTGGTTACATTTTGATAAGAGCCAAAAAAGTCATCAAAAATACTTCGTTGTTGCTTTTGAACTCTTTGCTGTACAACCACGGTTGCTTGAGCAGGACTTATTACTAATTTACCCGAACGCTCGGGTGATAGCAATACTTTTTTCAGCAATCCTACATTATATAATTTACCGTTGACGTATTCCTGATGAAGACTAATCTGAGTGGGATTTTCCAAATCTTCACTCCAAAAACCATTGAAATTGGGAAATTTCATGTTTTCAAAGCCAGCAATATTCAAGCGAGTATATATATATATGGCTGCTACTAATTGCTCACCCTGATAAACAGAAGTCTTGCTAACATTTACACGAATAAATATGTCGTCGTTGCTAACGTTGGCAGGCTGGGACAGGTTATCACCGTTTCCCTGATTTTGACTGTTGGTATTGTTTGTGGTGGCTGTAACATTCCCTTTGGTTACTTCAATGCTAATAGGATTGGATTTATACGATTTTCCCTTCACCACAATTTCTGCGGGTGGAATGGTAAACTTGCCTTCTTTGGAAGCACTGAGAATAAATGTATAGGTGTAGGAAATATTTTGCGACATTTGTCCGTTTACAATGCTTATGCTGGTACTGCTTGATGTGCTAGGTCCCATCAACACATCAAACGGAGTGAACGAAGGATTTTTAAACGATGAGGGCTGTGCATTGACCGTATAGATTAATCTGAATTGATTTCCCCTTGCTACACTTGCTGGTGCAGACGCTTTGAATGAAATATCCTGTGCTCCTATTATGCAGGTCAGAAATAATAAATATATGAGTGTTACTGTTTTTTTCATCATAAACGTTTTTTATTACTACCAGTCTTTATCAATATTTTTTTTACCTGCAACTTCCAATTGCTTTTTTAGTTTATCCTGTCTGTTCTTTTCATCGTTTTGAAGTGCTTGAAGCATGCGATTGGCATCTTCTTTAGAGATTTTTTGCTTTTCCTGTTGCTGTTGCTGTTGTTTTTGCTGGTCTTGTTTGTTTTGTTGCTGCTGTTTTTGTTGTTGTTTATTTTGTTGTTGTTTGTTTTGATTTTGCTGTTGCTGTTGTTGTTGCTGCTTTTTGAGCATCATGGCATACGATAAATTATACTTGGCTTGCGAATCGCTGGGATTTCGACGCAGCGCATTTTTATAGGATTCGATGCTTTCGTCTAACTTGTTTTGCTTTAAATAAGTATTTCCCAAATTATAATACGCATGCGACTGTTCAAGCGGATGATTGGTTTTTGCAGGAGCATTCATAAATTGTTTTTGGGCATCGTCTAATTTATTTTGTTTGTACAATGCATCACCCAGATTAAAGTTTGTCTTGTATGATTCGGGATTAAGTTTGTATGCCTTGCGAAATTCCACTTCCGATTCTTTAAATTTTTTCTTCAAATACAGGTCTGTCCCTTTTCGAATTTGATTTTTATAGGCTTGTGCATTGGCAAATGCAGGCAGTAATAAAATCAATGAAAGCAACATAACCGTTTTGTTTGAAAACATGGAACGCAAATTAAGTTTGAAAAATGAAAACTTCCGTTCTATAAAGAAAAAGTCGATAATAAATAACAGAATAGATAATATTAGTGGATATTGATATTGATGGTCGTATTCCGAATACTGCTGTGTTTCGCTTTCTTTGGTAGATATTTTTTCAATTCGTCCTGCTATTTCATCTAAAATAGTAGAAGCATTTTGTGCACGCACATAAATGCCGTTTGCCGAAGAAGATATTTGTTGAAGCAGGGCATCGTTGGTTTTTGATATAATCACATTTCCTTCCTTGTCAGTTTTAAAATCTTTTTTTCCAAATTTATTAAGTATGGGAATAGGCGCACCTTCGGGTTTTCCCATGCCAATGGTATGAATTATAATTCCTTTCTTTGATGCTTCGGATGCCATCTCTACAGCACCTTCTTCGTGGTCTTCGCCGTCAGAAATAATAATCAGCACTTTGTTGGTTTCCTTATCTTGTGATGAAAATGAACGCATAGCCAGTTCAATGGCTTTAGATATATTGGTCCCCTGTACTGGTACCAAACCCGTATTAATAGACGACATGAACATCTTGGCAGAAATATAATCGTTGGTAACGGGCAACTGTACAAAAGCATCGCCAGCAAAAACAATAACACCAATATTATTGTTGCTTAATCGGTCTACTAATTTTTCCAAAGCCATTTTGGATGCTTCAAGACGGTTAGGGTATACATCTTCGGCAAGCATGGAGTTGGAAACATCAAGGGCAACGATTACTTCGGCTCCCTTATGTTTTACTTTTTCCAGTTTACTGCCTATTTGAGGGTCTGATGCAGCAAATATCAATAACGCTAACGCTATTATAAAAATAATAAATTTGGCATGTTTGCGTGAAGGAACGTAAGCAGGCATTAATGATTTTAGTTGTGGTTTGTCTGAAAATACAGACAATTGTTTATGATTTATTCGTATCATAATTATATACCCCAATATTAAAATGGGTATCAGCAACAATGTCCAACCTATTACAGGATATCCTATTCGAAACATATCAAGGCAATTTTTTTAACACTGAAACATTTAACAATCCACATACAGACATTAGGATAAGAGCCGAAAGCAGCCAAGGAAAAAATTCTTCCTTGTGTTTGCGATATTCGTGTACCATGATTTTTGTTTTTTCCATCTGGTCTATTTCATGATAGATTTGACGTAACTTTTCGTTGTTGGTGGCTCTAAAATATTTTCCGCCAGTAATGTCTGCCATTTTATTTAATAACGGTTCATCTATTTCTACTTTTATCATTTGCATTTGAGTTCCAAAGGGCGTTTGAACAGGATATGGGGCTTGTCCCAATGTGCCTACGCCAATAGTGTAAACACGAATATTAAATGTTTTGGCTATTTCGGCAGCAGTTAAGGGGTCCACAGAACCTGTGTTATTTACGCCATCGGTCAATAAAATAATAACTTTACTTTTGGCATTGCTGTCTTTAATTCGTAATACTGCTGTTGACAAACCATCACCAATGGCAGTGCCATCTTCCAGAAATCCAAACTTTACATCTTTAAAAAGGTTTATCAGGGCTGCGTGGTCGGTAGTGAGCGGACACTGAGTAAAACTGGTAGCGCTGAAAATAACCAACCCAATGCGGTCATCCTTTCTATTATTGATAAATTCGGCAGCAATGTTTTTGCTTGCGTCAAGCCTGTCTGGTTTAAAATCGCGTGCGAGCATACTGCCCGATACATCCAGCGATATGACTATATCTATGCCTTCGGTTTCCACATTTTGCCAATTGTTTGACGATTGTGGACGTGCCATGGCTATTATCATTAATACCATAGCAACCACTTGAAGACCAAAAACTATATGTCGGGCTATTATTTTGAATGTTGGTTTTTTGGTCGAAATTACAGGCAAAGTACTAAGCATAAGGGTTGGCACAACCTTTTTACGCTTATATACATACCATAAAATCATGGCAATGGGTACAAGTAACAAAATAAACCAGTACGGATGAGCAAAAGTAATATTATTCATGGTCTCCTCCTTTCGTCTCCTGTTCCAACGACAGTTTCTTTTCTTCTTCGTTCTTTACTTCTACAGGTTGAGGTTTGGTTTTTTCAACAAAGGCAAAGGCATTTTTTAAGTGCCAGTCATTTTCATCGGGTAAGGGCTCGGCTTTGGCAAACTTTACAAAATCGGCGGTTGATAAGAGCGATTGCATATTTCTGATGAGTTCTTCTTCAAAATTTTGTTGTTTTAAATAATATATAATGTCTTCACTTATGCTTTCCATGGCTGGAATACTAAATTGCTCTTCCATGTATTTTCGCAAAATATCGGTCAGTTCAGAATAGTATTGTTTGAACAGTTGCTTTTGCCATAATTTTTTTTCTTTCAATTTTTCCAATTCTTTAAGAGCAATGACATAAGCCGGTTCTTTGGGTTTTTCTGGAATAGGAATAATAGGTTTTTTGTTTTTTATTCTTAGAATAATATAGACTATGGCAGCAATAATTATGGCAGCCAGCAATCCCCACAGAATATATTTTAACATTTCCTTCCAGTTAAACGGTTCGGTCATGGGAGGCTTTATATCAAAAATCGTTTTTTTGGTAGTATCAACGGCTATAGCGTGAACGGTAAATGTTATGGGATTTGAATAAATGGTATCGGTAACACTGTCGCGGGGCATTAAAAAAGGTAATGGTGGAATAGTAACCATTCCCGTATCGAACGATGTAATGGTTAGTATTTGTTGAAGTTTAAGTTGTTCATTTTGGTTCAATACTGTATCAATGCGAGACGAACTAATTAATTCTACCGACTTGCTTATAGAATCATCTATCACGGGAAAAAAAATGTTTTTATCTTTGGGTTTTGAAAGTGTCAGTTTTAACTGTAACTGGTCGCCAATAAGACACTCGCTTTTATTGAGTGAGGCTTCGGTTTGAATAACTTGTGCCTGAAGTCCCAATCCTGCTCCCAAAACACACGACAATAATGCAATCTTCACGGTTCTCATAACTATCTGGCTCGCATTTTAAAAAGTTGAATTAATGGCTTTACATATTCGCTATCGGTGCTTAAATACAGAGAATCTATTTTATAACGCAAAAAAAGTTGATTTAACGTTGCTGTATGTTGAGCATACTCGTCGGCATACTGTTTCTGTATAGACGATAGTGATGTATCTATCATTTTGGTTTGATGTGTTTCGGGGTCTGTAAAATAAACCAACCCCATGGCGTTGAGTTCTTTTTCGCGAGGGTCAAATACTTTCAGTGCAACGACATCATGCTTGCGGGCAGAAATTTTTAAGGCATCTTCAAACGAACGGTCCATGAAATCGGAAATAATAAATGCCGTACTTCGCTTTTTAATAGCATTAGTAAAATAGCGTAAAGTTTCGCTGATATTTGTTTTATGAGATTTCGGTTCAAAATTAAGTACCTCACTAATAATGCGCAAAATGTGTTTACGTCCTTTTTGTGGAGGAATAAATTTTTCTACATGGTCGGTAAACAGTATGGCACCTATCTTATCGTTGTTAAAACTTGCCGAAAAAGACAATACGGCAGCCAGTTCGGCAATCATCTCCCGTTTAAGTTGTTTAACGGTACCAAAACTGGTTGAACCGCTCATGTCTATCAGCAGCATTACGGTAAGTTCACGTTCTTCTTCATAAATTTTTACATAAGGATGATTAAAACGTGCCGTTACATTCCAATCTATATTTCTGATGTCATCGCCATATTGATATTCACGAACCTCACTGAACGTCATTCCTTTTCCCTTAAATGCACTGTGATATTCACCGGCAAATATCTGGTTGGACAGCAACCGTGTCTTTATTTCTATACGCCTGACTTTCTTTAAAAGTTCTTTTGCTTCCACGTTCCTATTCCTCGATTAATAATGATAAATGACAGAAAAATTATATTCATCTTTTATCAATTCTACATCAATTTTTTTTCCGTTTTGAATAGTTTTCCATTTTAAGTTACCATTTTTTAGAAAGGTCTTGTCCAGTTCGGTAATGCGATTGTTCAGCGATTCGATATCTTCCAGTGTTTTTATATGTTTGCATTCCTGTTTTTCGTTGAAATAATAAATTAGTGTCATGTCCTTTTTGGCATTATAGTAGCGAAGGGTGTTATCGTTGGTACTTATACCAAAGTTATTAGATGTGTAATCGTGAAAATCTTTGCTCATCGTAGTTTGGACATCATTTTTATTTTTCCCCAATAAGGTATGAAACTGAATTTGTGTATTTAAAAACACAGTAACTAAAATGGCAAGGGTATTCATAATAAAAAATTTTTATGGAACTTCGACGGTATTTAAAATTTCATTAACAATATCTTCTGTTGAAATGTTTTCAGCCTCAGCCTCGTATGTTAATCCAATACGATGACGCAACACGTCATGACAAACAGCCCTAACGTCTTCGGGAATAACATATCCTCGACGCTTAATAAAGGCATACGCTTTGGAAGTAATGGTCAGGAAAATGCTGGCACGTGGCGATGCGCCATAAGCAATCATATCTTTAAATTTGGACAAGTTGTAATCTTGCGGGAAACGAGTAGAAAATACAATATCTAAAATATATCGTTCAATTTTTTCGTCCACATAAACTTCTTTTACTGCATCACGAGCCTTAATAATATTTTCGGGTTTTACAACGGCTGCTGCCTGTGGAAATTCTTTAGCAATGTTTAAACGAATAATACGCTGCTCTTCTTCTTTGGTAGGGTAATTAATAATTATCTTTAACATAAAACGGTCTAATTGTGCTTCGGGCAATGGATACGTACCTTCCTGCTCAATGGGGTTCTGTGTAGCCAATACCATAAAAGGCTCTTCTAGTTTGTACGACTGTTCGCCAATGGTAACCTGACGTTCCTGCATGGCTTCGAGCAAGGCACTTTGTACCTTTGCCGGTGAGCGGTTAATTTCATCTGCCAGAATAAAATTGCTGAAAATGGGACCTTTTTTTACCTGAAAGTTTTCATTCTTCTGACTGTAAATCATGGTACCCACAAGGTCGGCTGGTAATAAATCGGGTGTGAATTGAATTCGTGAAAATTTAGCCTCAATGGTTTGAGCCAGCGTATTGATGGCAAGTGTTTTTGCTAAACCCGGTACACCTTCCAGTAAAATATGACCATTGGATAATAAGGAGATAAGCAGACTGTCCACCAAGTGCCGCTGACCAACAATAACCTTATTCATTTCCATTTGAATTAAATCTACAAATTCGCTTTCACGCTGGATTTTTTCGTTAATTTCCTTAATGTCTATACCTACATTCATAGCATTTATGTTTAAAAAATTTTGAAACAAAAATAGTAGTTATATTTCAAAAATAGTTTATAATTTTGTTAAAAGTAGTTAACCTCGTCAAAGAGTACTTAATACCTACTTGCTAACATGTTCATTAAAACAATACGCTTCGCTTTTGTTTTAAAACGGTTATTCTGTCGGTATCCCTTGCTCACCGAAGTCTTTAAAAATAAAAAATTGAGTGCTAGTCGAAGTTTTGTGTGCAGGCAAGTGTAGTGGCTAACTTCGTCGGAATAAAAGTTAGTTTTCAAACTAAGCAAAAAATAGCGTATATTTGTGCAAACCAAAAATGATGACAACAGGTTATGCCATTTTTTAAAATAATAAATTACGACGAAGTCTGCCTGCACTCAATATTCGGCACACAAGACTTCGCCGAGCGTGGGGGTGGGCAAGTTGTTTTGTACGAACTA
>CAYSIN010000020.1:14008-35637 GCA_964431135.1 uncultured Bacteroidales bacterium | reverse complement strand
TGAGCGTGCGAACCCCTATTGTCCGGAAAAAATCAATAAGTACATCCGGTTCAAACGTTTCAAATAGTTGTTTTAGCGCTTCTTCGGTATCCATGTTTTTTTCACTCTTTTATGTGTTTCGGTTTTCTATTGCTATAATTATCTCTTTATCAGGGTATTGTTTGTTCTTCTCCTGATATAGATAGTTTCTGCCAAGTTCTTCTTCCAGTTTCCTGAGTTCCGTAATAGCCTCAACTATGTTTATTGCTGAATGATGGTTACTGAGATTGGCGATACGGCGGAGTGTGTAATCTGGAAGTGTGCCGTAATCGAGAATATCTTCTCGCAGTGTCCGTAAAAAGGGTTTGAGCATTACAAGATCGGGGTTTTCTTTTTGCCGTAACAAGAAATCAATTACACCCAGTGCATTTTTTTCTATGCTCATTGCAGAGGCTGATATGACCTGTTTTTCGTCATGCTGTTTAACTTTTTCGTAAAGTTGCCAGAAATTTTCGTCAATGCGGATTGATTCTGTTTCTGGTCGGCAAGTAATTTTATCGAGTATCATCTCGAGCGAAGTATTCGTAACATTTATTTTATTTTCTTCTTCGAGTGCCTGTTTGACAAAAAGGCGGTTCTTTTTGAAAAACACAAACATTCTGTTCTCGTCTGATTGTTTAATAATCTTAATGCGTCTGGGAACATCGTGAAGTTTTTCGATTGTTTCCGGGTTATTCAGTTTAATCTCATGGTAAAGGTTGACAATCTTTGTGTAGAAACTTTCCTCGTCGCCTGTTTCAGGGTTTTGGGTCAGTTTCTGATAAAGACCGGCCGGTGACGGTTCCTCGTCAATATCGAATATCTTCGAATCCTCGCCCAGCGTATTATGAATCATGAACATTTTGTTCTGTGCAATTTCTTTGGAACGCACATACTCGGCTCCCTTTTCGGTAGGAAAAAAGTTCATGATATAAAGTTTGTTGAACACTTTTTTGCTTATACGGTTTATTCTGCCGAGTCGCTGAATAACGCGCACAGGGTTCCATGGAATGTCGTAGTTGATTACCATACCAGCCCGGTTGAGGTTAAAGCCTTCACTCAGTTTATCGGTACTTAACAGTACGTCGTAACTATTTTTTTGTTTTGTTGCCGAGGCATCAAAATTCTCTATTATCTCTCTAAGTTTTGATTGTGGCAAAGTGCCCGTAACAACTAGGGTTCTGTCGGATAGCGTACTATCAAACTTGTTGAATTTTTCCTTGAGATGCTTAACGGTGTCGGCATATTCCGAAAAAATCACAATTTTTCTTAGTGGTTCTCCTTTGGAAGGTTTTTTTGAGATTTCTGCTGTAACGCATTCGTAGAGTTTCAAAGCCTTCGGGTCGTTCTCAACCAGTTCCTGTTTCCCGAGTTCTTCTATTATTTTTTCAAAAAGTTCTATATCCGACTGAATGTCGTTTATAAATTCTTTTTTTTGTTTAAAATTTTCGATTTTGTACCGTTTATGTTTCTTAGGGTATTCTCCCTTTTTAATCTGCTCTTCATATTCAACCAAACGTTGTTCAATTTCATCGTTATCAAGTTCAAGAATATTTTCAAGTAGGTCGCGGTCAAGGATATATTCTCCCTTAAAAACATCACCATTTCCTGTTTTTTCAATAAACTTAATAACATCTTTATTGATTTCAATAAATCGGGTGATAGTTTTTTTGAATGCTCCGAAAGAACTTTCAAATCTTTTCACTATTAACCGGCGCATAATGTCGAACAGATTACGCTGTTGTATTAGTTCTCTGTTCTTCTCCTTATCAATAATTGATTTTTCTCCTTCATTGTTAACCATGCCCTCCTCGTATTCAAAAGGTCGGTAGATTGTTCCTCTGAATTTTCCACCTTCATCGGGGTCGGCAAAAAAATCATTGATAACCCTATCGTAAAATTTCGATTGTTCCGGACTTAATTCATAAAAACCTTCTATTGGATTTTCTACTTCGGATAGTTCCTGCACTTCCTGACTGTAATTAGGATTCTTCTGAAGGTCGAGTCTATTCCTTCTAATGGTTACCGGTTCTATCACATCGCGTATTTGTTTTGAAAGGAATTTGGATTTCTGTTTTACTTTTCTTAAATCAACTATAGGTTCAATGAAGAGCATTTTATACCGTTCAATAGCCCGATTCCTTTTATACGCATCGGTCGAGGAATGATTTTTCTTTATATCGGCAAGATATTCAAATATTTTATTGAGTTCCCCAAATGTATCGTTAAGGTTTGTATCAAGTGTTATTGTAGATTTTTTAGGAACAATAAAAAGATTGAGTAGCGACAATACATCCTGAGGTTTATTGTTGAAAGGAGTGGCAGTGAGAAGGATAACTTTTCTGTTACGGCAGATATTCTTAAGCAGTTCGTAGTTCTTAGTATCCTGATTTCTGAAGCGATGAGCCTCATCAACAATCACTAGTTCAAAATCGTTTTTCTCCTTAATGAATTCGAAGGCTTTTTCCAAGTCGCCTGACGATCTGACTTCCCAGTCGTATAGTTCGAACTGTTCGAGATATTTCTTCCAGCCCTCGGTTTTATTTTCGTTGCCGATAAGACCCGGCGGACAGATGACAATACCGCGCACCCGCAATTGCCGTGCAACGGCACAGGCAATGATGGTTTTTCCAAGTCCTACCACATCGGCAACAAGCACCCCGTTATTTGCTTCAATAACAGCAACGGCTTGTTTAATGGCATCTAACTGATATTTATACTGTTTATAATTATTTTTTTCGAGTAGTTGAATAATGATGGTGCTTATGTCCTTATTCTGGTAAGTCTCCAAGTAACTCTTTAGAACCAGCACATACGCTTCAAAGGGAGTCAGTTCCTTAATCAGGGTTTCCTGCTCGAGGACTTCGATTAATTTCTTTTTTATATCGTCTTTTTCATTTATCAGAACGGCTTTATCCCAGAGGCTGTCGAAGTAGTTTTCGGCCTCGTCGAATCCGTAATCGGATATTTCGACATTGAATTCGTTCTGGGTGGTTAATCCTGCTTTAGTCAGGTTACTGCTTCCGGTTATAAATAATTTGTTTCGGGCAATCTGTTCTTCCTGGAGTTTGAAGAGGTATAATTTGGAATGGTTGGGTTCATAAGTTTTTCTGATAATCATTTTCCCAGATTGTATCAGTCCGATGAAATAACGCGATTGCTCATAAAAATCCTTTGTATCAAAAGAATCGGTATTAATGGATTTTCTAATTGATTCAAAAAAAAGTTCAACTTTCTCTTCGTCGGATATGTTCTCGGAATAATCCATTTCGACGAGTTGGGAATTAATTACATCTACTTTTATGCCAGACAGCACCTGAAGTGAAAAATCGGGATTGGCTTTCATTCCTTCATAAAGTTCACGAATACCTGAAAAGTAGAAAAATCCAACCAGAAATTTTAATTCATTGCTATTCGCTATCAATGCTGAAATTCTGGATTGCAGATTGCGTGCATTGCTATTGGTTATAAAATTCCTGGACATAATATTTTCCTCAAAATTAATTATTTGACATAATATTAAAATTACCTATTTGTGTTAATAAAATTACATAGAGCGTTTTTGAAATTATCAAGTTGTGTTTTTTCAATACTTTGATTGTAATATCTGATATTTTTTTTAGTGTATCGTCCAATGATAATAACGTTGGTTGTAGCATAATATATTTTTCACAAACTTACATAAAAAAAATAATATAAAATCCCATGGTTGTTCGATAAACAAAATAAGAAATGACGATTTTTTTAAGGGACGACTAGTTATTATTCTTCAATTTTTACAGCAATAACAGCAATTTTACGTTCTCTGGCGGCAGAAGGACTATACACGGAATTTCGCTGGTCGCGTAAATTATCACTCACACCCTGTGCCACCATATTTTCACCAAAAGATTCCCGTTTAATTTTCAGTTTACCGCCATTATTGACGTTGCCATTGATATAAGGTACAAAAACACCACTTTCAAATTCATACAATAAATTAATTAAACTTTGAACTCGTCGTTTGGATAAGTTTAAATTATAATCGCTCGTGTTTAATGGACTGGCATATCCCTTTATGGTGATAACTATCTCTTTCCCCTGATTTAATAATTGTTTTAGTAATTGCAAAAATGAATGAAGTTTCAAATAATTTTTTTCCACTTCCTCTGTAAAAAACGCATCAATGGCAGCCTCTGCATTTTCTTTTTCGTCGGCTTTTAACGTTGAACCATAAATATTAATATATTCTTCACGCATGTTGATATATTTATCGTACAATGTGGCATACGAATACTGTGTAGTAGTGTCCCATGTTCGTGGATTGGGTTCGTCATTATGAAAATAAAGTGTCAGAGGAATCAATTCTTCGGCTTGCTTTTTTTGTATTTTAATGCGTTGTACTACCATGAGGCTGTCAGGAACTTTTGTCTGCATGGGTATGCGATAAATATCATTACAACATTTTTCGTTATCGGTAAGTGAATTGGAAATGCGATTACTGGCAAAAAATGCTTCTTTGCGTGTTGGAGAAATTTGATAGAAAATTTCGTTATGATTGGTATTCACGGGATAGCCGAGATTTTGTGGATAACCCAATTCACCTAATAACCCATTGGCTGAAAAAATATCAAATCCACCAAGGTTGGTAAACCATTCGCTACTGTAATAAAGTGTTTTAGTAGGTATATCGTAATACGGACAACATTCATGGTCTATGCTGTTAATTTTTTTGCCCAGATTAAAAGGGATGCCTATAGGCTGAATAGATGAATCGGTTTTTATTGCCCATAGGTCCAATTTACCCAGTCCTCCTTTTCTGTCGGATGCAAATAGCAAATAGGTGGCTGTATCTGTTTCAACCAAATTGGGGTGTGTTGTTGTACCGTCATTTTGATTGATGGGGTCTGGTAAGAGTGTGGGTTGTTGCCACCTCACTCCGTTTTTGGTACTTCGATATAATTTACATACATATTTTATTCCTTGTTTTTGGCAAATACTTACTATTAATGTGTTTTGACTGGCAGACAAGGCATAACTGGAAACATAGGAATGATTGGAATTAAGTACGGTATCGAGGGGTAAAAGGGTTGAATGAGTAGAATCGTGATGAAAAAACAATAATTTTGATGTAAAACGAAGGCTGTCTTCCGTGGGCAAGGGCTTGTAACTGGTAACCCACCATATGGAATCGTTGGGCGAAATAGCCTGAAATTCGCTATAGGGGCTATTGATGATGGTATCAACTTTCTCTATTTTTTGCGGTACGGCATCAAAGGTCATAAACAGTGCATTTTCACAGGAAAGCACTTCCTGACGTGCCTTTGCAGTGTAATAATCTTTTTTGGCTGCATTTTTTTGAACATATTTTCTGAAACTGATTTGTGCACGCTGATATTTTGCTTGTGCCTTTTGTACCATACCTAACCAAAAAGAGGCTAATGGAAATGATTCCAAATCGTTTTGAACTACATACTGATACCATTTTTCGGCAATATCGTAATCGTTGTTTAAGCGTGCCGATTCGGCAGCCATCCATGCCAGCGAAGCAGAAGGTTCCAATTCCAATGCCTTACCAAAATAATAAGTGGCCGTTTCGTAATTTCCGCTAACACTGGCTTTTTTACCGGCTCGTGTATATTGTTTTGCCGATTGCGAATAAAGCAAGGACGACACCAATAATCCTGCAAATAGGCTCAGCCACTTCATCATCATTATTATTTTATAAAAAGGTTGGACATATATGTTTATCGGGTAAGGGTATTTTTACAGGATTGGAAAAGATGTAGCGAATGGCTATCTCTAGCCCACCCATACCATTGCTGGCAGTAACTAACGGAGAAATATTAATATCGTAACTGATACCTATACGGAAATTTTGATAATCCATACCCACCGCAATAATAGATGCATCCTTCAATCGGAACCATCCGCCCAAATAGAATGCCTTAAACGACATATCCTGCGTTTTACGACATAGTGTACCACCCAAATAAATCTCATGGAGTTTATCTTGTTTAAACAGATAAAACAAAGGTAAAACACTTACCTGTTTTGATATATTTACCGATGAACCTGCATAAATCGTCATTTTGCGGTCTAATGAAACACCACTTTCTTTATAAAATGTTTTGGAGGGTTTGTTGATATGATACAACGACAATCCTGCATAAACAGGCAACGACGGGTTGAATAATTTTTTTACATACACCCCTGCATTGAAATCAAAGAAATGAAAGTGCTGTGTGGGAAAAACCTCGGAGGGCATAATGGACGGGTCATACATCAAACCATTGTATTGATTGTCGAAATAGAATTTACTGTAATCAACAGAATTTTGATTCCATATTTCCATAATGCCTGCACGCACTTGCCATGTAGAATCTTTTATAGGGAACAAATACGCTACATCCAACCCTACTTGATTTGTTCCAAAATGTCCATCACCAGCCTTGTCGGTATTGAAAAGCAGGGCTGCATTTACTGTGCCCGGTATTTTTAATACGCGAACAGGCATATCAAAAGTAGCCGAAAACGTAACATAAGGAATAGTAACAGAACGCCATTGTGTACGTTGGTTTAAGTGAACACGATAGTCGGCATTAAAATTTCCTGCTTCGGCAGGGTTCAGATTAATGGGAGAAAGGTCAGATTGCGAAAAATGAATATCCTGAGCCTTTATAGCATGAGTTAGAAATATTAATAAAGTGATTATAAATAAATATGCTTTCATCGTAATAGCGTTATATTTCCTTTCTTTTCAAACTGCAATTTGTTTAGGCAGGTTACTTTCAGATAATATACAAAAACGGCAGGGTCCAAAGGTTTACCTTTGTATATTCCGTCCCACCCTTTAGATACATCGGTCGTTTTAAATACGCATTCGCCCCAGCGGTCATAAATAGCAAAAAAGATATCTATAGCCATATCGGCATGAACATACAGTATGTCGTTGTTACCGTCGCCGTTGGGAGTAAATGCATTGGGCACATAAATATATGGCTCTGCACAAATTACATCCATTACGGTAATGGTAACAGTATCTATATTGGTACAACCATAAGCATCGGTAATTTGAACTATATAAGTAATTGTTTGTTCTGGCGATGACACAGGATTAATAATAAACGGATTGGATAAATAAGTATTAGGGAACCATACGATATCATAGTTTGCCGATGTTTGTGCCAACAAATGAGAATTTTGTCCACGATATATAACAGTAGGCTGAGCAGTGGCATTTAACGGTGGATGATAGTTGTTTTCCTCTACTGAATAATCTTCTGTGTAAGAGCATCCATGAGCATCGGTAATGGTTACAGCATAGTCGCCTTTACATAAATTTGCATTCGTTGCTATATGAACACCGTTGCTCCACTGATACGAATATGGCTGTGTACCACCCTCAGGAGATACAGAAATTTTTCCATCGCAGGAAGCAAGACACAAGGAAGGTGTAATTAAACTGTCTGTCTGTAATAAAGCAGGTTGAGGTATATAAACCATTGTAGTATCTTTGCACCCATGCGCATCCATAACAGCAAGCCAATAAGTTCCTTCATGCAAGTTATGAATTACCGCTGTTGCTTCGCCGGTACTCCATACATAGATATATGGAGATGTTCCTCCTGAAATAGACATTATTTCAGCATACGTTGTATCGCCAAAGCATTTTATTCCTGGAATATGTATAGCAGGATGAATAGTATCTGGCTGTAATACAGAAACCAATCCGATGCGTACACAAAAATCTGAATCCGTAACCGTAACCGTATAAACACCTGCGCAAAGTTGCTGCACTTGTGTAGTGTCACTTCCTGTATTCCATAAATAAGTATAGGGAGGTATGCCTTCAGTAGAAATATTCACCATGGCATTCCCATCACAATAACCGTAACAAGTAGTAGGAGTAAATACCGTAGAAATTTGTAAAGAGGAAGGGTCGTTAATGACAGCACTCAATACAGTATCACATCCATTATGGTCGGTAATGGTAACGGAATAATTGCCGGCAAATAAATTTTGCAAATAGGGAATAGTATCGTTCGTGTTCCAATGATAATGGTAACCTGGTGTTCCACCAAAGCCATTTGCCTGAATAGAACCCGTATTGGGATGATATTGGTCGCAGGTGGCTGGAGAAAGAACCTGAATAGTACCTTCGAGCAATGGAGGATTAGGGAATCCTGTGCTTAACATGCTTGAGCAGCCAATAGCATCGGTTACCGTTACCAAATAATTTCCTGCACAAAGGTTAGTAATCTGAGCAGTTGTATCATTATTATTCCAATGATAGGTAACTGGTAAATACGGGTTGTTAACAGAAACGTGTAACATTCCTGTACATTCATCGTGACATAATACCGGTTGAATGGTTAAAAATTGTGCCGAAAACATATCAACATTCACCACTACAGAATCTACAATGGTACAACCATGCGATTCGGTGGCGGTTACATAATAGGTTGTCGTTTGCAAGGGTTGTACAACAGGCGAATCAGAATTAGCACCACTCACAATTTGTGATACAGGATTCCATTGATAAGAAACCGTTCCGGGCGTATTTACTGCTGAAACATGCAAGTTCCCTTGTGTATGCTGACATAAAGCGGTGTCTGATGATGTTTGTATTTGAACACTGTTTACCTGAACAAGTACCGAATCTACTATTCTACATACATCGGACAATACTTGTACATAATAATACTGGGTATGAGAGGGCGATACGTATGTTGTAGGAGTAGTTATGGATGAATTTAACGTATCTTGCAACAATGCCGAAGAACTCCAAATATACGTCAGAGCACTGCTTGAGCCTGATGCTGAAATGGTAACCGGTACTTGATTCCCTAAGCACATCATTGTATCGGAAGTTTGTGAAATAAGTTGTTCTACTACCAACGTGTGAATTACCGTATCGGCTATATTGCACGATGTAGGGTTGTTGGCAATTAAAGTAACATGATATGTCCCCGCAGATGTATAAGTATGTTCAGGGTTTACATCCGTAGAAGTTTGCCCATCACCAAAGTTCCATGTATATTGTGTTGCTAATTGGCTTGTATTGGTAAATGAAACCGGTGTATTAACACAAACGGGTGGTGCTTGAAAATCGGCAACCGTAAGCGGTAAGCCAAAACTAAACTTAAATAATGCGTTGTTGCAAACCCATGTGGACGTTTGATTATAGCCGCCATTATTGGGTGACCATACACCCGGATTGGGATAAGTAGGAAAACCGTTGCATCCGTACCCGCAACTGGCACATACCGATTGATAAATATTGCCACGCTTGTCGAATCGACTGGTGCCACCATCAACATGGTCGTTGCCACAATAATTTTGCCCTGTAGGATGAATTTCACCAAAGAAAGTAGCATATTCCAGATGAGAAGCATCGTCGGCTAATACCATTAAATAAAAGTCCTGTCCGTCTGTTTGAGATTGATATGCATTGAGGGTAACATCCATATTTTTGGTTCCATAAATGGTAGTCCAGTCCATTCCTGCAACATAGCCTGCCCATTCACGTCCAGAACCCGAGACATAAACACGATTGCAATAATCAACAGAAAAAGCCGTCAATGTAATATTGGGTTTTCCCAGTCCGGTGCCAAAGGCAGTGCTCCAGATAGGTGAAGACAGATTATTGGGGAATTTGGTAATAAACTGACCACTGCTGGGTCTATTGTATGTTGCATTAATAATAAACGTATTTCCTGTGGCTTCTGTTTGTCCGGTTACATACACATTTTTTTGCTTATCTACACGAATAAAAAATATTTGGTCATAGGCAGCCGAACCCAGATAAGAAGATGCAAGCAAAGTAGAACCATCTGATGAAATATGTGCTAAAAAACCGTTGGGTTTTCCGACTCCAGGATTCAGGGGTTGATAAACTCCTCCTGTGGTAGGAATATTTAAAGAAAGGGTGCCACCGGCAATATAAACATCGTTGTCGGCATCTATATCCAACGAATAAATAGCATCATCTTGGCTGCCACCATAAAACGAACTCCACAATAGTTGTGAAAAATTCGGATTCATTTTAAATACAACCCCTTCTTCATTGCCACTGAAATAGGGACCAAAAACACCCGATGTAATAGGAAAATCTTGTGAAAAAGTACAGGTACCAATATATACATTTCCCGAATCATCGCAATTAATCTCGCCTCTGGCACCATCGGCATAGTTATAATACAGACATGTATCGCTACCTGTCATCATAATATTTGAAAAATATATTTTAAAATTCAGTCCATCGTTTTTGCTCCCACCGATATATGTAGAAGCAATCAACTGTGACCCGTTTTCGCTTAATCGTGCTACAAAAATATCCGTACCTTGTGGAAAACTTATAACATTATCGTACTTAACACTGTCGCCCCCATGAAATGTATGGTCATAAGCATTAGCAGATGTGGGAAAATCGTAAGAACCCGTAGTACCTAAAATAATTAAATCATTGCTTCTATTACAAATAAAACTATGTGGAAGTTCTTCGCCGGTGGCACCTCCCAAATACGTTGCCCATAAGCGTTGAAGACCATCATTAGAATATTTGATAATCCCAATATCATCTCCAACACTATAGTAACCCGGGTTATCCGGATTTGATGGTTGACCTCCCGCATAATTTACCTGAAAAGCACCCAACGTTACAGGATAACCGACATTAAATACAATACCTCCCGAATAGCCGTTTCCATAATCATCAAAGGTTGCCGTAAATCCCCAATTATCCGAGGTAGAACCTGAATAGGAAGAAAATATAAGTATAGGGTCAATGATTAAGGGGTACTGTTCGTTATATCCATCTGGAAATTGAAATGTCAAATATTGATGATGAATAAGAAATGTACATCTAACTTGCACTTTTTCATTATTGATAATTTGATAGGCATACGGCGACAACTCATTAACTCGATTTACCGAAGTAATAATGACTACTTTCCCTTCCTTATCTACAAACAACGTGTCCACACCGTCATAGTTTAACTTAATATTTTCTGCTTCGCCCCCGGGATGAATGATAAAATCGTACTGCAACTGGTCATCTTTGTTGACATACATCGTATAATCGATAAGTGGATAAATATTTTCCCATAAAAGTTTTTTATAGCGTTGTGCTTTGATACCCCAACGTGACGGATTATTTCCAATAAAATAATTTTCATAATCAGAATAGGGTTCAGAAGGAAATGGTTTGGAATAATGTCCATTCACAAAAAACATTTTATAAGCATGCATGCGAATTATTGATACTGGATTATCTTTCAAGTAATGATGATGTGCTTTGGAATGGTTCCTATCACTGGTATTATAAAAACAATAAGTAATACCATCTGTTTCTGGAAATAGTGCCCCATTTGAGAGTGTAAGTCTATACATGGCTCTTTTATCCCACTGACCCTTATTTTCAACAAAAGCATTTTGCGCATACAGGTTACATATAAGCATTGTGAGAATAATAGCAATTATTATTTTCAAATGGCTGTATTTTGGTATAATATATTTAAACATGGTTGAAAATAAAGATACACTTATATAAGACGAACTAAACACCTTTTTAGTTGCCCATAAAAGTGTTGGGTTGCAAACAGTAGTGAGAATATGTTGTTTTTTTTTCATGAATACACACAGAAAAATAATTATACAAATTTACGTTATATTTTTTGATAAAAAAATTAGTTCTCATGGAATTGTTTATATATTAAACGTGCTCTTTTATTCCCCAGTAACTTTTCTAAATTATCCAGTGATTGTGAATAAATCGTTTCTATATTTTGATAATTATTTAAAAGTATTTCTTTTGTTTTTTTGCCTATCCCCTTTATTTCGTCCAATTGAGAGGAAAGTCCTATAGATTGTTTTTTTTGACGATGGAAGGAAATAGCAAACCGATGTGCTTCGTCACGCAGGCGCTGAATTAATTTAAGTGTTTCGGAACGTTTATTCAAATATAAAGGTAAAGAATCGTCGGGTTTATATATTTCCTCTAATCGTTTGGCAATGGAGATAATTTCAATTTTATCTGTCAGATGTAACTTTGTTAAACTGTGAAGTGCAGCATTTAATTGTCCTTTTCCACCATCAATAACAATAAGATGCGGTAAAGGTTTATTTTCTGAAAGCAACCTGTTGTATCTTCTTTCTATTATTTCTTCCATTGCTGCATAATCATCGGGTATAGTGGTTGATTTAATAATAAAATGGCGATATTCCTGCTTAGATGGTTTGCCATTTACAAAAACGACGCAGGATGCAACGAATGCATCTCCTTGAATATGAGAATTATCAAAGCATTCCATTCTTACAGGCAATTGTAATAATTGTAAATCATTTTTTATTTGTTGCAATAATTTAACATTAACATTTCCATAATCTGCTTTTAATTTATTTAAAATATATTGATGAATATAAAAATCTAAATTGGAAAAAGAAAGGTCAAGCAATTTTTTCTTATCTCCCGTTATGGGAACAATAAATTTGACATTTTTAATAGTTGTACTCGGTAAAAGCGGAACAATAATTTCATTCGTGTCCGAATTAAACATTTCTCTGATATAAAATATTCCCTGTACAAGTACGTCTTCATCCGATTCGTTTAATTGTGGCTGAAGTATTAAATTATGCGATTGAACGACGGAACCGTGCATAATTTTAATATAATTTATAAATGATATTTGTTCATGTTTTTTATAACTAAACACGTCAATATTATGAAGTTTTGGATTAACAATTATAGATTTTGCCTCATAATTTTTGAGTAATTCCAACTTCGATTTATATTCATGCGCCAATTCAAACTTCAATGCTTTCGATGCATCAAGCATTAATTTTTCCAAATATTCGCGTACGGGTTTTAACTCTCCTTTTAGTATTTTCTGAGCATAAAAAATGTTTTGTTGGTACTCTTCTTTGGTTTGGTAATTTACACAGGGTGCTTTGCAATTGCCTATGTGATATTCCAGACAGACTTTAAATTTGTGCTTAGAAATATTTTCTTCTGTTAAGGCTAATTTGCAACTACGCAAATTAAATATTTTTTGCAATATATCGTTAAGGGTATTCATTAATGTAAGTGACGGGTAAGGACCGTAAAATGTAGAACCATCGTTCGTATAATTTCTTGTTTTAAAAATTCGAGGATATGGTTCAGATGTAACTTTTAACCAAGGATATGTTTTATCGTCACGCAATAATATGTTATATCGAGGTTTCAAGGTTTTAATCAAATTATTCTCCAGCAAAAATGCATCGTTTTCAGAGTTAGTTATAATAATTTCGATTTTGACTGTTTTTATCAACAACAATTTAAATTTACCAGAAGCACGAGAAGCATTATTCCAATAAGAAGAAACACGTTTTTTTAAATCTTTGGCTTTACCAACGTACAACAATAAATGATGTTGGTCAAAAAATTTATATACCCCTGGTTTATGAGGTATGTTTTCCAATTGTTTTTCTATAGTTAAAAATTGTTCCACGTGAAACAATCAATCCTTAATCAATGGTACATAATTGAAAGACAATATATTAAACAATCCCTTATCGCTAATTTTTAATTCTGGAATTACTAACAACGCCATAAACGAGAGAGTCATAAATGGAGCATTAAGAGTAGAGCCCAGAATTTCCCTTACCCATGTTTGTAATTGTTTATATTTGGCAGAAACTATAAAAGCATCATCATCGGTCATTAAACCACCAATGGGTAATGGCAACAGCATGGCATTATCGTTCAAAACTGCTGCTATTCCACCATGTGTTTTACATAATTGGTGAAATACACTGATTATACTCTCGTCATCATGTCCTGTAATAATAATGTTATGACTGTCATGAGCAATAGTTCCACCAAAAGCACCTTTTCGTAAATTTACATTTTTAATAATGCCTACCGTTGGTTTTGCTGGATGATAGCGGTTTATTACTACAATTTTGTCGTAGCCATATTTTAATTTTTGCTGTTCATCAAAAATGGAAGCATAAGGAATGATTGCATCTTCGGTTAGCAATTGTCCATCAGCACAGGAAATTACGTGAATATTTTTATTGGTAGGGGAAATTTGCAAATCAGATGGAGAAAGTGTAGCGGGATTCCATGAATTAATAGTTGAAACTGTATCATTTTTATATGCCCAGTTTATTTGATTTTTCCCGTTTATATATACTGCTTGAATAATATCGAGGTTAGCATTATTAGAAACAACAAAATCGGCATTATCATTCGCTTGAAGCAATCCGACTGGTAAGTTGTAATGATAAATGGGTATAAGTGTAGCAGCACGCAAAACATTAAAATAATTAAAGTTGAGTTTCCATGCACGTTGTAAAATTTTGTTTATATGTCCATCCAGCAAATCGTCGGGATGTGAATCGTCGGTACAAAACATAATATTTTCTGGAAATTGTTCAATTAAAGGGGATAATGTATCAAAATTTTTAGCAGCGCTGCCTTCACGAATAATTATTTTCATACCCAAATTAATTTTTTCAATAGCTTCTTGAAGGGTAGAGCATTCATGGTCGGTAGAAATACCCGCAGCAACATATTTTTTCAAATCATCGCCTGTAAGTTGAGGTGCATGCCCATCAATGGGTTTATTATATTTTTTGGATGCATTGATTTTTGCCCATACTTCTGCATCGTGTGAAACTACACCCGGGAAATTCATCATTTCGCTTAGCATGGTATAATGGTTGCTTGAAAGCAATTGTTCCACTATTTTGGAATCAAGATGAGCACCCGAAGTTTCAAAGGATGTAGCAGGAACACACGACGGTACTCCATAAAATATTTTCAATGGACTTTGTTGAGCATTTTCCAGCATATAATTCAATCCGCTGATGCCACAAACATTGGCAATTTCATGAGGGTCAGAAACAACGGCTACCGTTCCATGTTTAATGGCATACTTGGAAAATGCCGATGGCGACAGCATACTGCTTTCTATATGCACGTGAGCATTTACTAGACCAGGCATGATGTATTCGTTTTCGGACACATCTTTTTCAACAATTTTTTCGATTTTATCGGTGAAATGAATTTCTCCTTTATAGATTCGTTTATTTACAACGTCAACAATATTTCCTCGAATAATGCTCATTATTTATTTTTTTCACGTGAAACATAAAATTTATCTGCCCAAATATACTAACAAAATATGAATATCTGCGGGTGATACACCCGATATGCGTGCTGCCTGTCCTATATTGGCAGGTTTAATTCGCAACAGTTTTTCGCGAGCCTCTGTGGACAATGAGGATAAGGTGGTATAATTAAAATTTGCGGGTATGGCAAGTGATTCAAACTTATTGATTTTTTCAGCGTTCATTTGTTCCCGTTCGATGTATCCCGCATATTTTATTAATATTTCTGCCTGTTCCATAATTTCCTGTTGTAATGATGCCGGAAATGTTTGTACAAGTGCATGCAATTCATTTATTTCTGGTATAAGCAAGCCAAGACTGATTTGTGGACGACTGAGAATATCGCGTAATTTTATTTTTTGTTGAATAGGGTTTGTATCTAATTTTTTTAATAGTGGATTTATAATATCCGGTTCAACTGAATATTGATTAATAAAGGTAGTGAGTTCATTTATATACGTGTTTTTTTCTTGAAGTCGCTTATATCGTTCGGTGGAAGCAAGCCCAATTTGATAGCCTTTTGGCGTGAGCCGTTGATCGGCATTATCCTGTCGCAATAATATTCTGTATTCTGCTCGTGAGGTGAACATGCGATAGGGTTCATCTACGCCTTTGGTAACAAGGTCGTCCATTAAAACACCCATATATGCTTCGTCTCGTTTAAATATCAATGGTGATTCCTTTCTTAACTTCAGTACGGCATTAATGCCAGCCATAATTCCCTGTGCGGCGGCTTCTTCATAACCCGTAGTACCATTAATTTGACCAGCGAAATAAAGATTTTTAATGAACTTGGTTTCTAATGTAGGATATAGTTGAGTAGGGTCAAAATAATCGTATTCTATAGCATAGCCAGGTCTGAATATTTTAACATGTTCCAGTCCCGGTATTTCTTGCATGGCTCTGTATTGAATATCCCATGGCAAACTGCTTGAAAATCCGTTTAAATAATATTCACAGGTATTTACTCCTTCAGGTTCGATAAAAAGATGATGACTTTCTTTATCGCTAAAAGTAACAAGTTTTGTTTCTATGCTGGGACAATAACGTGGTCCAATGCTACGAATAGTTCCATTATACAACGGTGAATGTAGAAACCCACTTTTTATTATCTCATGAACTTTTTTATTGGTATAAGTAATATAACAACTCCGTTGTGGTAGTGGCGATTTTATATAAGGTAAAAAACTAAACTTACCGTTTATATTATCTCCTGGTTGTTCGGTAATTTTAGAAAAATCAATAGTTCTGCCATCCAATCGTGGTGGTGTACCTGTTTTCATTCTGCCAGCAGTAAAACCTAATGATTCCAACTGTGCTGTAAGTCCCTTGGATGCAGGTTCAGAAATACGACCACCTTCGGTATGAAATTGCCCAACATGTATTAATCCGTTAAGAAAAGTTCCATTAGTCAATATGACGTAACGACCTTTAAATTCAATACCCATACTTGTTTTAATACCATAAACGCTGTCATGTTCTATAAGAAGTTCGGATACATTGTCTTGCCAGAAAGATAGATTGGAAATTTGTTCCAGTTGATGTCGCCACTCAAAAGAGAAGAGTGTTCTGTCGCATTGAGCACGAGGACTCCATAAGGCAGGTCCCTTACTGCGATTGAGCATGCGAAACTGAATAGTGGTTAAATCGGTAACTATGCTGGATAAACCCCCCAACGCATCAATTTCGCGCAATATTTGTCCTTTGGCTATTCCACCCATAGCAGGGTTACATGACATTTGAGCAATTTTAGTCATATCATGCGTAACGAGCAAAGTATGTGCTCCCATGCGAGCCGCCGCTGCAGCGGCTTCTGAACCTGCATGACCGGCACCTACAACGATAATATCATAATTAAGGGATAGCATGACGGCAAAGATAATGCTTATTTATGCCTGTTCGTTAATTCCATCAGGTTTTTTAATACCGACTTGCTAACCAGTGCATTAAAACACGCAAACAAAATTCATTTCATTCTTTTGTTAGCGGTTTAGTATTATTTGTCATGTTCTATATGGTTCCTCCTCGTTTCATTGACTATTTTCTTGAGATTGCTTCGTGCGTTTTTCCCTCGCAATGGCGGGTTGAATAATTACGATTTATTTTTAGGAATAAATGGGATTAAATGTTTTTTATAATTAATTATATTTAATACATTTGTCCCCTAATTTAATAATTTTAATCCATGAAACATAAATCATTTATAGTTCTTTTTTTGATGTTCTTGTCGTTTCAAAGTTCCAAATCACAAGTCAGTTTTATTGCTACGGATGAATGTTATGGTTCCTATACGACATTGGTGGCACAGCATCCCGGTATAAATACATCCGATATACTATACTGGTACTGGTTTTTTAATAATGAGAACGATACAATTATTTCTTATGGAGATACACTGCATTATCTTTTTAAGGCAGAAGGTGTATATCCTGTAAGGCTTAAAATCATTACAGCCAGCGAATCGTATAATATGCTTCAGCCGTTGAATGTATATGTAAGACCTTTACCGAATGCAAACTTTACTGTCAACAATGCCTGTCAGGGTAGCAATACGATTTTTTCATCTACTTCTGTCATAAGTCAGGGGTATATCAAGCAATTCAAATGGGATTTCAACAACGATGGTTTCATTGATTATGTTGATTCTTTACCCAACAGTGTATCATTTAATTTTGGAGCAGCAGGAAATTATATAACAAAACTGGAGGTGGTATCAGACTATGGATGTGTTGGTATTACCACCAAATCTGTTCAAATATTTCCAACCCCTGATGTCGCTTTTTCCTATCAGAATACATGTGCCGGTGACATGACCCAGTTTACAAATCATACTATTGGCGGTTCTGTTGATTATTGTATTTGGGATTTTGGCGACGGTCAAAGTAATGTATCCAACGGTAATGTTACACATCAATACAATTCAGGCGGCAATTACAATGTAAGACTAATTGCCGTTACCAACAATAATTGCAGAGACACATTCAGTCTAAACATCCCTATATATCCCCAACCAAATGTTAACATAAGTTTTTCTAACAATAACAATAATATCAACGAAGGTGGAACTATAGATGTTACGGCTAATGGCGATTTTACAAGTCTTCTTTGGTCAACGGGGCAAACCACGAATCCCATTACACTGTCTCAGGGGGGTAATTACACGGTAACGGTAACCAACAGTTTTGGATGTACCAATGCAACTTCTTTTAATATTAATATGAATATGTATAATATGACCACGGGGCAGCCTGTGATTGAAAGTAATACCCTTACACTCAACGGAGACGGAATCAATGAAATGTTCATCATACAAAATATTGCTACATTTAGCAAATGTAAACTTTCGGTATATAATATTTATGGCGACAGAATATATGTATCGGATTATGTTTATTCCAATTCATGGAATGGGAACGATTTGGACGAAGGAGCCTATTATTATATTCTGGATACGGATAAAGGCATATTCAAAGGATGCATCAATATATTACGTTAACTTATAAAAAAATCTTGAAAATGAAAAATATATCTTTATTCATACTGCTCATGGCTATAATGGTGGTAGCAGTAAATAGTACAAAAGCACAGCCGTTGCTTCCCAACAATCAATATCTGTTTAATAAATATGCTATGAACACTGCTTTTGCGGGTAGTGGAGGTTGTTTTGAAGGATATTTCAGTAGCCGACAAAACTGGTCGGGCTTTGAAAATGCACCTCGTACACAAATGCTTTTTTTGGATGCCCCTCTATACAACAAGTCTTCCTTAGGGGGCTATCTTACTAACGACAAGTATGGCATATTTCAAAACACGCATGTTATGGTTTCGTATGGATATTATATTAAAATAGGCAAACTGCAGAAACTCTACTTCGGGCTGGCAGGTGGATTGCTGCACAAGAACATTGATTACGGCTCTGTCAATTCCAATAACCATAATGGCGTCATGGACCCCATGTTGAACAATGTTGGTAGCAACGACACGTGGAATTTTGATGCTGCGTTTGGTATCGTATATCAATGCAGAGAAATAAAAATAGGCTTTGCTGCCCCCAGTATTGTTGATATGCAGATAAACAATGCCTCCAACTGTTATAAATTTCATGCATCCAACCTGTTTACGCTCAGTAGAAGCATTCAATTGGAGCCTACACTGGTGGTTGACATGCCCACAAAGAAATCGGTAGTTTACTGTATTTCTGCCGTTGCTACTTTTAAACAACAAGTAAAGGCAGGTCTTATTTACCGAAAGAACGGCGATATGGGAATTATGGCAAGTTTCATTATAAATCGTTTTTCTATTGGATATTCGTATGAGTTTGGACCTGTTGGACCATTGGGAAATTCAGGCGGGTCGCATGATATTACCATCGGTGTTATTATTGGAAAAAGCAGTAAGATAAATAACAACATCCCATTTTTTAAACCCAACAATCCATACAATCAATGGGTAAATTAGTATTTTTTAAATAATTTATATGGTTATGAAAACATATTACCTAATTTTTTTATATTGTCTATTTGTTTTATTAAGCATATCAGGATATGCACAACCGGTTATATCTGTCAGTCCTGCATCTATTGATGTAACATTAACAGGGTGCAACGATTCAATTATGGTTCCTGTTGAAATCACTAATGCTGGAACATCTGACTTAAATTATAACATAGAAATTTCTGGAGGAAGTGCCCCATCAGGAAGTGCACCATCGGGGTATTGTACTCCACTTTATTCTTATTGCTGTCCCCCTGGTTGTGGAGATGGGGATTATATTAATAATTTTACCTTTAATACTATTAGTAACCTTAATTCTGACTGTAACGGACAATCCGATGGTTATATATATTATCCGGATATGATTACAACCGTTATACCTGGTAACACTTACAATATAAGTATGCAAAGCGGTTCATACAGTGAAGGTTTTGGCGTATGGATAGATTATAATCGGGATGGTGATTATGATGATGCCGGTGAATTTGTGTATAGTTCTCCTACGTATAGTACAGGTATATTTTCAGGAACAGTTACTATACCTGTTCAGGCAACATTAGGAAGAACCAGAATGAGAGTAAGATGTGCATATCATAATGTGTTTAATGCGGCAGATTATTGTAACAGTTTCAATTATGGAGAAACAGAAGAGTATGATATTATCATTGGTAAAATATTTGTTTCTGCAAGTCCGGAATTGGATACTGTCGCACCTGGCAATACGTCCACCATTTATGCTAAAATAAAGTCAGAGGGACTTTTAAGCGGAATTCATCATGCCAACATTCTGATTCATTCCAACAGTCCAACCAATCCAACGATTATTGTTCCCTGTACTCTTCATTTAATAGGTGTACCTGATATTCACTCATCCGAGACATGGTTGGAATTTGATTCCATTATGCAATATACTGCCAAGACAGATACCATTACCATAAGCAATACCGGTTGCGATACGCTAAAAATAACGAATATTCCACACTCATTAACTGCCTATTCACTCAGTTCAACCTTACTTCATATTCCTCCTTCCAGTTCTCAAAATATTATTGTTACATTCAATCCACATACTGCGGGGCATTTATATGATACCCTGCATATTATGAACAACGATTCCAATATTACGGTATGTCTGCACGGGTATGCTTATAGTCCACCCATCATGACAGTAAATCCTGATTCTTTATACTTCACTGTAAATACTTGTTTTGATTCTATCTCTATTCCATTGACCATATATAATACAGGGGCATATAACCTTGACTGGAGTATTATGTCAAACAGCACTACCACAGCAGGTACAGATAATTTTGACTTTGGAATAAATTGGTCATTATGGTCCAGTATTAATCTTGGGGAAGTATCTTCTAACTGTGGCTCTTATACTGGGTCAAACGCTCTTTATTTTGACGGCAATGGAATACGATATGCAGCAACTAAAGATTTTAATACCTCTATGGGTGGTAGTATTGAATTTTATTTAAAGATAGGTTCTGGTAGTTCTCCTTGCGAACAAGCAGATGCTGGTGATGATGTTATTCTACAATATTCAAACGATGAAGGAATTACGTGGAATACCATCACAACATTCCTTGCCGGTACTCATACCGATTTTACATTGGAACAGATTGCTATTCCGGCTATAGCCAAAACTGCTTCGACACGATTCCGATGGGGACAACCAAACAATAGTGGCGCATCATGCGATAATTGGGCAATAGACAACGTGAACATTTTAATAAATAACCTCACTTTCAGTTTAGACTCAGGCACTGTTTTAATTGACAGTAATAATGTTATAATGGTTACTATACATACAGACGGATTATCAGCAGGAACATATTCCTCATCCTTTATTATTAACTCCAACGACCCGCTGAATTCAAAAGATACTATTCCTTATACGTTAACTTACAATGGATATCCTGATATTCACTCATCCGAGACATGGTTGGAATTTGATTCCATTATGCAATATA
>CAYSIN010000020.1:0-13908 GCA_964431135.1 uncultured Bacteroidales bacterium | reverse complement strand
CCTGATATTCACTCATCCGAGACATGGTTGGAATTTGATTCCATTATGCAATATACTGCCAAGACAGATACCATTACCATAAGCAATACCGGTTGCGATACGCTAAAAATAACGAATATTCCACACTCATTAACTGCCTATTCACTCAGTTCAACCTTACTTCATATTCCTCCTTCCAGTTCTCAAAATATTATTGTTACATTCAATCCACATACTGCGGGGCATTTATATGATACCCTGCATATTATGAACAACGATTCCAATATTACGGTATGTCTGCACGGGTATGCTTATAGTCCGCCGGAACTTTCTGTTATTCCCGATTCTATCAACATTACGACTTCCATGTGTAACGATTCTATAAATGTTCCTATCATTATTTCCAATACAGGTGATACATATTTAATATGGAATCTTAATCTCTATAACGATACTACCATGCTTCGGTTTGATGGTTCTAACGACGAAGTATCTATGGGGACATGGTTCAATTACCAGACGTTTACTATTGAACTATGGGTAAAGGCAGGCACATGGCAAAATCAGTATGCCGATATTTTTGATAATAATCACACAGATTACAGGTCATTTGTCATGCAGCAAAACTATACTACATTAAATCAGTACTCATGGGGCATGTGTGATGGAGGTAATAACGGTTCTTTGTTTAATCTAACTGCAGGACAATGGACTCATATTGCTGTTACCAGAGACCAAGCCACCAAAGTTAGAAAATTATATATCAATGGTTCGTTATATGCAAGTATTACAGGTACACATGATATTACTTATGATGGAACACAATTTTTCCGCTTAGGTCGATGGGGCGGTGGTGGTAGATATTGGAACGGCGACATGGATGAAGTACGTATATGGAGTACTGTCCGCTCACAACAGGATATTTCTAATAACATGCATAAGCATATTACGGGTAATGAATCCGGGCTTGTTGGTTATTGGAATTTCAACGAAGGTACAGGTTCACTTGCAAATGACAAATCTGGCAACGGACATAACAGTACAGTATCGGGTGCAACATGGGCTGTTTCTGATGCTCCCATCGCGTCATTACTACTTGAAGTCGATACCTTATCGGGGGTAATACCGTCAGGTACATCGGATACGGTCAACATATCTTTTAACAGCAATGGATTACCGGGAACATTTTTATCATACATTATAATTAATTCTAACGACCCGCTTCATACATCAGATTCTGTTCCATATACTATTATCATAAATGATAAACCGTCAGCCCCCATTACGTCAGATGTTATTATATGTAATGGAGAACCTGTACCAGACTTGACAGCCATTGGAAACAATATTATCTGGTATAATGATACAGGAATAGTACATGTAGGGAACATATTTTCAACAGGAGAAACGGCTATAGGGACCTATCAATATTATGTAACTCAAACGATTGACAGTTGCGAAGGTTATCGTGATACAGTTACATTGAATATTTATGCCATTCCTTCGGCTCCTCATACTACAAATATGGTAGTTTGTTATAATGATTCTGTCCCCAATCTTTCTGCAACAGGGACAAATGTAATATGGTATTCCGACCCTGCCTTATCAAATCCCGTTTACTATGGCAATACATACCCAACGGGTATAACTGCTACAGGTTCTTATATCTATTATGTAACACAGACCGTTAACAATTGTACAAGCCCTTCGGATACGGTTACACTGACCATAAATCCCAATCCACTACCACCGACAACATCCGATACAACTATCTGCTTTGGAGAATCCACACCAGACTTAATAGTTCACGGCGACAGTATAAGATGGTATTCCGACTCGTTGCTAACAAACCTGATTCATACCGGCGATACTCTTATGCCTGGTGTTTCATCTCATGGCATATATCATTACTACGTAACACAAACCAACACCGAATACAATTGTCAGGGACATGCAAGCATGGTTACACTCACGATAGATTCGCTTCCCAATAAACCTGTTACTGCTAATCAAACTGTTTGCTTTGGTGAACCAACACCCAACATGACAGCCACAGGCGACAGCATTAGATGGTACACCGACGCTGCTTTGACACAATTGATACATACAGGCAACACATACAACTCTGGAGAAACAAACACAGGTATTTATATTTATTACGTAACACAAAACAATCAATGTGGCGAAAGTTCATACGGTACCGACACGCTGACTATTTATGCCATTCCACTTGCCCCTGTTGGCGTCGATCAGTCGGTATGCTTTGGCACGCCGGCACCGTCACTTAACTGTGCAGGTGCGGGAATTACCTGGTATTCAGATCCGGCAATGACGGTTATTGCAGGAACAGGGAATAATTATCCTACCGGAATGACAGCAGTGGGAATATATGATTATTTTGTAACACAGACTATAAACGGATGTGAAGGTCCTGCCGATACTGTGACATTGGAGATACGTCAAATTCCTGCCACTCCGACTTCTGCTGATACCGCAATATGTTTCGGAACTCCCACGCCGGAACTTTCTGCTATCGGTAATAGTCTGGAATGGTACAGCGATGTAGCCCTTACAACTCTTGTAAATACCGGCAATTACTTTACCCCGACTGAAACTGCCGTTGGTGAATATACATATTACATTATTGAAGTTGACGCAATAGTCAATTGTACCAGTTTCACCGATTCTGTAAAACTTACAATCAACCCAATCCCTTCCGCTCCTTTCGCTTCGGATGAGACCATCTGCTTTGACCAGACGACACCAGACCTGTCGGTTACAGGCAGTAATATCATTTGGTATGATGATCCCGCATTAACCAGTATTGTCAATACAGGCAATAATTATTCAACAGGTCTGACCGCAGTAGGAGCGTATTCCTTTTATACAACACAGACCGTTAACAATTGTACAAGCCCTTCGGATACGGTTACACTGACCATAAATCCCAATCCACTACCACCGACAACATCCGATACAACTATCTGCTTTGGAGAATCCACACCAGACTTAATAGTTCACGGCGACAGTATAAGATGGTATTCCGACTCGTTGCTAACAAACCTGATTTATACCGGCGATACTCTTGTGTCTGGTGTTTCATCTCATGGCATATATCATTACTACGTAACACAAACCAATAGCGGGTACAACTGCCAAGGTCATCCGTCTGTTGTAACCCTTACTATAGATTCACTGCTTCCGGCTCCGGTAACAGTGGATCAGTCCATCTGCTACGGGCAACCAACTCCCGACATAGTGGCAATAGGCGACAGCATAAGATGGTATACTGATGTCGCACTTACGCAATTTGTTTTCTCGGGAAATACATTCAGTACCGGTGAGACGGCGGTAGGTGTTTATGTGTATTATTTGACGCAGAACAATCATTGCGGAGAAAGTACGGCAGACTCTGTTACTCTTACTATCAAATCTGTACCTCCTGCACCTGTCTCAACGGATGAAGCGGTCTGTTTTGGCGACACTGTTCCTGATCTGATTGCTTCTGGTACAAATATTATATGGTACTCTGACTCTTTGCTGACTACGGTCGTTGGGACAGATACCGTCCTTGCCACAGGAATGACCGCCGCCGGAGTATATGAGTATTTTGTAACACAATCAGCAAATGGATGCGAAAGCCCCTTAACTGAAGTTACTCTTACAATCAACCCAATTCCGCTGCAACCGGTGGCCGCCGACCAGGCTGTATGCGTAAATAACCCGATTCCAGACCTGATAGCAACAGGTACTAATATTGTTTGGTATGATTCAACATACACTACTCCAATTCATTACGGTAATACTCTTGTTACTGGGCAAACAGCGGCAGGTAATTATGTATATTATGTAACACAGACAGACCCTGTTTCTTTATGTACAAGTCTGCCCGATACGGTTTTTCTTGAAATAGACGTACCGCTCTCTGCTCCTGTAGCCAATGACCTTATAATGTGTGAAGATGCAGGTCCCGCCATTCTTACAGCAACCGGTGTAAATATTACATGGTACGATGATGCAATACTTACTCATCTTGTTTACAGTGGCAATACTTTTAATACTGGAATTACGCTTCCAGGAGTTTATAATTATTTTGTGATACAAACCAATGAATGTGGAAATTCTATTTCCGATACGGTAATCCTTATTATTAATCACTTACCTGCGACACCCAACACCAATGACGTATCGGTATGTTACGGAAACCCAATTACTCCTTTAACGGCTACGGGCAATAATATTAATTGGTATAGCGATTCAACGTTGACAACATTGTTGTTTAGTGGTAATAACTTCACTCCGCCTGTTACATTGCCCGGCATTTATATATATTATGCTTCCAGTCTTGATACTGTTACAGGATGTTATAGTCTCCCAGCAAAAGCAACGCTTACCATAAAAGCACTTCCGCTGCCACCTGTTACTTCCGATACAAGCACATGCTTTGGCAGTGATGTACCTGAACTTATTGCTTTAGGCACCAATATACAATGGTATTCTGACCCACAATTGCTGAATTATATTGATTCGGGAAATACACTAAATACAGGACAAACATCTGCTGGCACATATATATATTATGTTACACAAACGAATGATTGCGGACAAAGTCTGGCTTCTACTGCTACACTTTATATTTATACAAATCCTCCGACACCAATTACCAGCAATGCATCTATATGTTACGGCGACCCTGCACCTACATTATCAGTAACCGGAACCAATGTAATATGGTATAGCAATGCATCTCTGACGACCATTATTGAAATGGGAAATAATTATGTTCCATCCGACACTGATGTTGGTATCTATACTTATTATGTTACTCAGACCGATTTAGTTACGGGATGTGTCAGTGTTCCAGGTTCGGTTGTGTTTACTATATATAATTCATCTGTGCCTCCTGTAGTTTCTAATGCTTCTTGCTGTATTGGCGATCCTGTTCCCTCGCTTTATGCTACAGGTACAAATATTACCTGGTATTCTAACCAAACGCTTACCAATCCTGTTCAGTGGGGCAACAGTTACACACCACCTGTGTCAGGTATCGGTACATATACGTATTATGTTACTCAGGAAACTGCTTATTGTGGAATAAGTCCTGCTGCTACTGCTACATTAACCATTAATCCCATACCTTCTCCACCAATAACCAACAATGTTACTGCTTGCAGCAACGAATTTATTCCAGATCTAACTGCTTCAGGTAATAACATCAATTGGTATAGCGAAAGTAACCTGATATTATTGGTACATACAGGCAACACGTATAATACTGGTCATACCGATGCTGGTACCTATACTTATTTTGTTACTCAAACAGTAGATGGTTGTACCAGTATAGCAAGCAAAGTTATTCTTTATATACATCCATCACCCCTGATAACATTAAATCACTATAATGTAACTATATCTGAGGGAGAATCAGTAACCTTAATAGCCTATAATGCATTAAACTATACATGGACTCCATCAGAAGGACTGAACACTACTACTGCTCCTGCTGTTATTGCTTCACCAGATACAACAACAAGATATTGGGTAACAGGTACAAGTGCTAATGGATGTTCCGATACTGCCAGTTGTTTGGTTGAAGTGGGTACTAATATCTTAAATAATACTATTACATCTTATTTATCTGTTTATCCAAATCCTACTGATGGTAAACTTTTTATTAAGTATGAATCGACAAGGCAAGAAAAAATAAAAATAAGTCTCGTAGATATGTTGAGTAAATCATTAATGATAAGAAATACTGAAACAGTTAACGGAGTAGTTGAATTTACGCTGGATATGGGTATGTTTGATAATGGTATATATAACCTGCAAGTAGAGACTGAAACACACGTCTATAACCAAAAAATAGTTTTAAAGCACAAGATATATTAAAAGTAACATGTTAAGAAATTTAAACCGTTAAAATATGAAATCGATAAAATGTTTTATTTGGATAATACTTTTGTTAAATGGGTTCTTGGGATATTCACAGCAAGAAGTAGCGAAAACGGAAACGAAGAACAGTGATGGTAACAAATTATTGGGTGAAGGTAAATTTGGTTCAGCCCTTGTGACGTGGTTAAAAATAGTAAAAGAAGATGCAGATAACGCCAATGCCAATTTTAAATTGGGGCTGTGTTATCGAAATTCTTTGGATAAACAAACGAAAGCATTGCTATATTTTAAAAAAGCAGCAAAGAATATGACAGAAAAATACAATTTCTACGACATAAAAGAAAAGAAAGCACCTATGGAAGCATTGTATTTTCTTGGTGAAACATATTTAACAGCAGGCTATCCAGACAGTGCCTTGATTACTTTTACACAGTACGAAGATATAAGTCATGGTTTACCAACTATAAATCCCAATAATAAGATAAGAACAAGCATAAACGCTCAAAAAATGCAGACACATCCCCTTCAGGTAAAATTTACCAATTTGGGCGAAGTTGTTAATTCCGGGTATTGTGATGACCATCCTGTAGTAACCATAGATAACAGTATGCTTTTTTTTAGTTCCAGACGACTCCGAAGCGACAATAGTAACAAGGATGAAGTTGACCCTGTAACTGGTAAACATAATGAGGATATTTATATTTCAAAACTGGATGCAAATGGGAATTATACTATACCTACCCATTTTGAATATAACACCAGTAAAAATGAATATCCTGTTTATGTTTCAATGGATAATAAAACACTTTATTTTTGTCGTGAAGATAAAACAGGTGATTATAATATTTACATGTCCACGTTTAAAGACGGTGTTTGGTCTGAGCCCAAGAAGATGGGATTTAATTCCCCTTTTAACGAATGTGGATTATCTATTTCGCCTGATGAAAAAAACATGTATTTTTCGAGTGACAGACCAGGTGGATTCGGAAAATACGACATTTATCACTGTTCAAAAAATGGGAACAAATGGAGTATTCCTGTAAACATGGGTTCTACTATAAATACCGCTGGAAACGAAATTTCACCTTTTTTACATCCGTTAGGGAAAAAAATCTTTTTTTGCTCTGATGGAATATACAATAAAAGTATGGGAGGTTACGATATTTTCTTTAGTGAATTAAATGGTGATAGTATTAGTGAACCTAAAAATATAGGATACCCGATTAATTCTACCCGTGATGATATTAGTTACTATGAAGCATCTAACGGCAAACGTTATTGTGCCACCATTAGCGACAAACTCGACTTTGATATATTCCTTATTGCGGATGGAAAATTTGATGCAAAAAACCTTAAGCCCGGCACCGTTACAGAAGTTTCAGTAGAAAAGGATGTGGCTGAAATACTTGAAATAGAAAAGGAAGTTGAAAAAGTGGTAGAAGTAACCGAAGTTGTTGAAACGGAGGTGCAAGTGGAAAAGGAAGTAACAGTAACCGAATTGGTAGAAGTAGAAAAACAAGACCCGGAGGTTGTAAAAGCAGAAGCAGAGAAAGCCAAAGCAGAAGCAGAAATAAAGAAAGCGGAAGCAGAGATAAAAAAGGCGGAAGCAGAAAAAGCCAAAGCAGAAGCAGAAATAAAGAAAGCCGACACAGAAAAGGCAAAAGCCGATGCAGAGAAAGCCATAGCCGATGCGGAAATTTTGAAGCAGCAAGGAAAAATAGCCGATGCAGAAAAGGCAAAAGCGGAAGCAGAGAAAGCCAAAGCAGATGCTATAAAAGCAAAAGAGGATAGAAAAAAAGCAAAGATTGATTTGAAAGATAATGAGAATAAAGCAAAAATTGCAGAAGCAGAAAAGGTAAAAGCAGAGGCTGAAAAACTGAAATTACAAGCCGAAATAGCCAAAGCAGAGTCCGTAAAAGCAGAATCTGAAAAATTAGCAAATGAAGCAAAAATAAAAGAGGCAGAAAAAGTGAAAGCAGAAGCAGAAATTGCCAAAACCAATGCGGATAAGGCAAAAGCGGATGCAGACAAGGCAAAGGCAGATGCTGAAACAGCAAAAGCCAATGAAGCAAAATCTCAATCAGATGCCACCATAACCAAAGCAGCAGCAGAAAAAGTTAAAGTAGAAGCAGAAATTGCTAAAGCCAGTGCGGACAAGGCAAAAGCAGACGCTGAAACAGCAAAAGCCAATGAAGCAAAATCTCAATCAGATGCCACCATAGCCAAAGCAGCAGCAGAAAAAGTGAAAGCAGAAGCAGAAATTGCCAAAGCAAATGCGGATAAGGCAAAGGCTGACGCTGATATAGCAAAATCTAATGAAGCAAAATCTCAATCAGATGCTACCATAACCAAAGCAGCAGCAGAAAAAGTGAAAGCCGATGCAGAAATTGCCAAAGCAAATGCAGACAAGGCGAAGGCAGACGCTGAAACAGCAAAAGCCAATGAAGCAAAATCTCAATCAGATGCCACCATAGCCAAAGCAGCAGCAGAAAAAGTGAAAGCAGAAGCAGAAATTGCCAAAGCAAATGCGGATAAGGCAAAGGCGGATGCTGAAAAAGCAAAAGCAGAAGCCGAAAAGGCAAAAGCATCAGTTCCAAATTCAAAAACTGACGGTAAATAAGAAATAGATAGAAAAACAAAAAGCATAAAGAACAATGAAAAAAATAACAGTTACTTTGAGTATATTAATTATATCCTGTTATGGTTATACTCAACGATTGATAAAAAGCATCGAAAATGCTCATGAGGGACAAATATTGTGTGTTGCCATAAATAATGATGGCAAGTATGTAATTACCGGTGGTACGGATAAGCGTACCTATATATGGGATACTAAAACAGGAGAAAAATCTAAATCGTTCGGTGGACATGCCGAAAAGGTAACCGGCGTTGTGTACAATTCAAATTATAAAACCTTTGTTACTGCCAGTGCCGATATGAAATTGGTTGTCTGGGGTGCTGAAGACAGCAAACCTAAAGGTATCATCAAGGGAAATACATCACCTGTAACTTGTGTATCAATTAATCCAATAAATGAGTATATTGCCAATGGTGCTGGCAATGAAATTAAAATATGGGATGAAAAATACAAAGCCGTAGTTTCATTACAGGGACATACTAAACAGGTAAACTCTATTGCTTTTAGTTCTGATGGAAAGTATCTCGTTTCCGGGTCATCGGATGGTACGGTAAGGATTTGGGATCCAGCATCTGGACAATTATTGCACACTATGGAAGCAAGTGAAAAAGAAATTCTTTCCGTCTGCTTTAGTGCTGATGGAAAATATGTTGCCAGTGGTGGAACCGATAATTTGGTAAAAATATGGAATGTTCAATCAGGAAATAAAGTATATGAATTTGCCGATTACAAGACACCCATCAATGCAGTTACCTTCAGTCCCGATGTGCAGTATATAGTAGCCGGAGGAACAGCAGGCAATATAGTGATTTGGAATATTACTCTTCAACAGGTTGCACAAACATTCCCTGCTAACGCTAAAGGTATTAACGCCATTGCATTTAATGATGAAGGCAATATGTTTGTTTCGGTTGGAAACGATGCGGCTATTAAGATTTGGGATGTAACAAAACTGAACATTGGGAAAAAGAAATTTATTAAGGAAACAGCGTCTCCTGACCTTGTATGTACACCTGCCATATTGATTGATGACAACAATAATGGAATTATAGAAATGAAAGAAAATCCAACCATTAATTTTACAATTCAAAATAACGGAGAAGGGCTTGCTTATGACGTAATGGCAAAGGTTACGTTTGAAAATCCCGTTAAAGGACTTACAGTTGATGAAAAATACAGCATTGGAAACATAGCCAGTTTAAAAGCAATAAAGGTTTCTATCCCTGTAAAAGTAAGTCCCGAGATGGAAACAGCCAAAGGTAAATTCAACATAGCATTTACCGAAGCCAATGGGTATAATATTTCACCTTTTTCATTGGGTTTTCAAACCAAAGGCGCTATTTGTTCCTATATTATGGTAGCAAATTATGATTACCAATCAGCAACAGGCAAAGCCGAAAACGGTTCTCCTATTACCCTTACGTTATCACTTCAAAATGCAACCAATACAGAAGCACAGAATATTAAATTAAATTACATTTTACCGGAAGATGTTATTGCCGTTGATAAACTCTCAGAAGACCTTGGTACTTTTGCCCCTTATGAAGTTAAAAAATCTACCATACAATTTTATGCCAACGAAAATTTTAAAGAACCTAAACTAAAAATAAATTTAAAAATTGATGGTGCGGCTTTTACGAATACAGATAATGTTGATTTATCTATCCTTATGAACAATAACTTGCCCATGACCACCACGACTTATGAGTTGATTGCCGATAACGCGGATGCGTTGATGCGTGGAGACCCCCTTAAAGGAATAAATGTATCTACTGCAAAAAAGGAAATGGAAATAGGTAATTATTATGCACTTATTGTTGGTATAGACAAATATTCGGGAACATGGACACATCTTAATAATGCAGTAAATGATGCCAAATCGGTTGAATCTATGTTAAAAGCAAAGTATAAATTTGATAATATCATGGTATTGTATGATGAACAAGCCACCAGAAAGAATATTATAGATAAATTTGAGTGGCTTGTGGACAAAGTCGCTGAAAAAGATAATGTATTAATATATTTTTCTGGACACGGAGAATACAAACAACAACTCAATAAAGGGTATTGGGTCCCTGTTGACGCTACTTCAAGTTCTGTTTCAAATTATATTTCTAATTCAGAAATACAAACATTCCTTGCTGGTATTAAATCGAAACATACATTGCTTATGTCAGACGCTTGTTTTAGTGGCGATATTTTTAGAGGGAAAACAGAATATCTTCCCTACGAAAATTCTGATAAGTATTACGCCAAAGTTCATGACCTTGTATCACGTCAAGCAATAACATCAGGTGGCATTGAGCCTGTAATGGATGGCGGCAGTGAAGGTCATTCGATTTTTTGTTACTACTTACTCAAAGTACTAAAAAATAACACTAATAAATATTTTGATGCCGGACAGTTGTTTTCGGGAATAAAAATACCCATTGTAAATAACTCCAATCAAACACCCAACTTTTCTCCTATAAAAAATACCGGAGACGAGGGTGGACAATTTATTTTTATTAAAAAATAATGTCTGCCAGAAAAATTTTTATATTACTCGCTGGTTTATGCCCTATTCTTGTATTTTCTCAACAGTATAATATAAAAACGTTTTCTACTGAAAAAGGATTACCAAAATCTGCCATTTATTGTATTACGCAAGATACAAGAGGTTATTTGTGGCTGGGAACAGACGGCGGCGGTGCCTGCCGATTTGACGGGAAAAACTTTGTTTCATATACTCGCAAAAATGGTCTGGTTGGAGATGTTGTAAGAACCATTTTGGAAGATAGCAAGGGAAACATTTGGTTTGGTACAGACAGTGGAATTACCGTTTACAATGGATACAAATTCATAACTATTAATAGAAAAAGGGGACTGCCTGATAATCCCGTATTGAAAATAGTTGAAGATTCTAAACAAAATATATGGGTGGGAACATCAGGAGGTGGACTTTGTAAAATTAAACTTTTAAGCAATGATAAGGTATTAATTAATACATATACAAAAGAAGACAATAAACTGCAAACAAATTATATATTTGATATATATGAAGATAAAAACCACCGACTTTGGCTCGGCTTATATGGCGGTATTAATATTTTGACATTTAATAACAATAACATTATGCAGGTTATTAAATTGGACTACGACTATGGTGATATTCCTAGCAATTTTATACTTTCCATAGAAGCAGATTTAAAGGGCGATTTATGGTTTGGCACCCAAGACGCAGGAGCATTTAAAATTACCATGAGTGGAAACGACTCAGGCAAAGTTTCTGTTTTTAATACTCGTAATGGACTCCATGATAATACCGTTTGGTCTATTTTGTCGGACAGTAAGGGAAATTTATGGTTTGGAACAGATACAGGGGGTGTTACAACAATGAGTAATGGAATTTTTATTACTATAACCAAAGATAATGGATTGCCGGGCAATCAAGTTGTCAATGTGTTTGAAGATATTGAAGGAAATATTTGGATTGGAACGTTTGGCAATGGCTTGTGTCAATATTTGGGTGATAATTTTATTCAATATACCGAAAAAGATGGGCTGCCAAACAAAAACGTTACTTCCATTATACAGGATTATGCCGGCGAATATTGGGTAGCGACAGATGGCGGCGGGCTTGCTCACTTTTATTTCAAAAAAAATAAACCGATTTTTAAAAATTATACTCAACGAAATGGACTTGGGGATAATTATGTTAAATCTGTTTCGCTGACAAAGGATGGAAAAATATGGATTGCTTCACGGACTGGCATTAGCGTATTTGACCATGATAAAATAAAACATTATTCCGACAAAGATTGTAATCTATTCAAGAATAGAGTTAACTGTGTATTAGCCGATTCCAAAGGAATAGTATGGTGTGGAACATCGGACGGCATGGTTAGATACGACGGCAAAAGTTTTTTTCCCATTTATGAAGAAGATGATAAATATGCCCTTTTTAACAGCGTTCAATGTATTATAGAAGATAAAAAGGGAAATATTTGGTACGGTACTTATGGCGGGCTTTTAAAAAACGATGGCTTACTATTTACATATTATGACGAAGCCGAAGGACTGCTTCAGAAAAAGATAAACTGCCTTGCCGAAGATAAATTTGGCAATATTTGGATTGGAACATTTGAAGGCGGATTGTATAAATTCAATGTTCATGCTAAACCCAAAGAACAACCTATTAGCATGGCCATAGATAATAATTTATTAAGTTCCAATAATATTTATTCTTTGGTGTTTCAAGATAAAAATACACTTATTGTTGGCACTGACAATGGATTTGATAAGATAATTTTTGATGAAACGCTTACACGGACTATTGCTATTACCAATTATAATCAATCGGATGGGTTTAAAGGTGTTGAAAATCTTAACGCATCTATATGCAAGGACAATAACGGTAATATCTGGTTTGGTACTATTAATGGACTGATACGGTATAGCCCAGCCAGCGACAAGATAAATTTACTGTCTCCTATAACAAACATTACCGGGATGAATCTTTTTTTTGCACCGATTGACTGGCAAAAAAAAACCAATAGCGTTAAGCCTTGGTTTGGATTACCGGATAAACTTGTGTTATCCTATTCCGACAATCATCTTACATTCAAATTCTCCGGTATTTCATTGACCAATCCCGATAAGGTTCAATATAAATATATGCTCGAAGGACTTGATAAGGATTGGACACCTGCAAGAAAAGAAGGCGAAGCCGTTTACCCGGGACTTCCGCCAGGTGAATATATTTTTAAAGTCATAGCCAAAAATAAAGTTGGAAAATGGAACGATATGCCTGTTTCGTTGCCCTTCACTATTAAACCTCCCTTCTGGAAAACAACATGGTTTTTTGTATGCAGTGGGTTATTTTTACTCTTATGTTTTTATTTGTTCATGGTTATCAGACTAAGAAAACTGAGGCGTGATAAAAGAATACTTGAAGAAAAGGTAAGGCTCAGAACAGCAGAAATTGAAAAGCAAAAGCATGAAATTGAAGAAAAGAACAGAGAAATTACCGATAGCATTCGTTATGCACGAAGAATACAGTCTGCCATAATGCCCACCGAAGAAACCATCAATAATACCTTATCTGATTATTTTATTTTGTATAAACCAAAGGATATTGTAAGTGGTGATTTTTACTGGGTATGGAAAAAAAATAATCTTGTTTTTGTTGCTGCCGCCGACTGTACTGGTCATGGTGTGCCGGGAGCATTCATGAGTATGCTCGGCATATCGTTTCTAACAGATATTGTGGGTGAAGAAGGAATAAAATCAACAGGACAAATACTGGACGAACTAAGAACATATATCATAAATTCATTACAACAAAAAGGAAAAGTTGGTGAACAGAAAGATGGAATGGATATAGCCCTTTTTATGATTGATACCGATACGAATATATT
>CAYSIN010000019.1:0-36178 GCA_964431135.1 uncultured Bacteroidales bacterium | reverse complement strand
TATTTTTTCTTTTTTTGAAAATATATTACCTAATTTTTGAGGGTTTGGGTTTAAATTTGATATTTTAACTTTGATATTTGAATTCTGCTATATAATACCTACTTGCTAACAAGTTCATTAAAATAATACGGTTAGTTTGACGGGACAAAATTCATTTCATTCTCTTGTGAACGGTTTGGTATAAGGTGTTACTATATAATGATTTATAGAAGTATAATGGTATTTATAGAAATACCGGATACAGGCTAATACATTAATTGTTTTTTGGAATTATCACGCCAACCAGCATCGTATTTACTGTCGCAAAAATAAATGATTAAATCGGCATCGTATTTGGAATCGACAAAGTATATTTTTTTCTTGGCATCATACTTTGAATCGGCAAAATACCACCAGCCTTGATTTTCGCCTACATCATATTTAGACTGAACTTTGTAAACTACAAGGTCGGCATCGTATTTGGAATCTGCCACATAAACTTTTACATCGGCATCGTATTTAGAATCACAACTGTAAACAATTTGTGAAAAGCCGTTAAATGCAATAAATGCAAATAAAATAATTGAAATAATTTTTTTCATATACTTTTATTTTTAATAATGGGTTAAATTTAATACATTAATTGTTTCTTGTTGTTATTTTGCCAACCTGCATCGCTTTTATATTCCGAAAAATATATCACCAAGTCCGCATCGCTTTTGTAATCAACAAAATAAATTGTTTTTTGAGCATCGCTTTTGTATTCAGCAAAATACCATAACCCGTTATTGCCAGTAGCATCGCTTTTATACGAGCACTTATATACTACTAAATCGGCATCACTTTTATATTGAGCCACATAAACTTTTACATCGGCATCACTTTTATATTGACAACTATAAACTACCTGTGAATAACTGGAAAAAGCCATAAAGCCAAAGGCAACAAGTAAAATAATTCTTTTCATATAACTAATTTTCAAATGAATAAAAATTTTCTACAAAAATAAGTCCAAATATTGAAAAAAACAAAAAATGATACTACAATAATTTTATTTCAGTAATGGTTTTGTTTTGAAATGTTCTTGTGCCAATGTCTGATGGTTATAATAAAATGTATCTTTGAGTGAATAGGAATTTAATATTTTACCCGCAGAATAAAAGATTTGTATTTGAAATGGAGATGTCAAAAAATCATGCAGGTTTTCTAATGTAACAGACAGTTTTGTCTCGGCTATCGTATAGATTTCTTGTTGAAACAGGGATACTTTTCCTGGCACAGAAAATACAGAATACTTACCTTCCAATCGTTGAAAATAAGATTGCAATGGGCTGAATTCAGTGTCGTGTAAACTTGATGGAAACCAAAATTCAACTTTGTAATCTTTTTCTATGGCATTTCCGGCATTGCGGATAATAAATTTCGGATAAAAATTGATAGTATGTGGATGTCCGTTGGCAAGCAGTGCTATACCTTCCGTATTAATTACACCCACATATTCCAGTTTGGGCTGTTTTTGAGTAAGATAAAGTGTACGGATTTCATTTTCGGACAAAATACGTGGACGTGTAGATACCAGTGAGTAATATTTGCCGTCGCTTGCCATATATGGCTTGTGTTTTCCGTTTATTTGTATAACTATAACACCGTTATCATTTTCGATGAAAACAGGAGTAACGTATAAATCTTCAATAATAGGAGAAATGGATGTGCTTATAAGTGTTGACAGCCAAAATGCCGATGATGATGGCAATGGAAAAATATCAAGTTTTTGTGCCCGTTGTCGCATGGTTTTTATGCCTATAATTATTTTACCGCCACCCATGTTTGCCATGGCACAACAATATTGAAGCAATTGTATTTCTTTTTTTTCGTTGCCGGGATTCCATATAGATGAATCTAAAAACAGCCATGCATCCGAAGATTTAACATGTTGTTCAACCAGAACTTTGATATCGTCGGCAGAAAATGTGGTCATAAACGAACAGATGAAAGGGTGATAATATCTTTGGCTTCTATGCCTTTGGCTGTTTGCTGTAAGGTACAGCATTCAACGTTTATGTCGTGTTCAAAAAACAGTATCCATTTTTTTTGACAGGCTTCTTGTAAAAAGGCTGTTTTTTCATTAAGAAGTACTAATGGTTGAATATCATAAGCCGCAATCCATGTTAATGGAATATGTGTAAACGAAGGAATTAAATCACAGGGAACGGCGAGTGTGTTATTTTTCCCATGAATAATAAGAGATATCATACCGATGGTATGTCCGTTAAATAGGCGAACTTCTATGTCAGGAAACAGCCATCCATTGTTTTCTATAAAACGAAGCATACCACTTTCTTTCAGTGGTATTAAGTTTTCGTCCTGAAAGGCTGCTTTTTCACGGGTATTTTTATTATTAGCCCATTCCCATTGTGCTTTGCTTACCCAGTGCGTTGCTCGTGGAAATGTTAGTTCAATGTTTGTTTTATCAGCATTATAGTGAGTGGCTCCGGCGCAATGGTCCCAATGCAAATGAGTAAAAACTACATCGGTAATATCGTCTGTTGTTAAACCTGCCTTTGTCAGTGATTTATATAGATTTCCATCTCCATTGACATAGATATGTGATAAAAATTTTGCATTATGCTTATCGCCAATGCCTGTATCGACAAGAATGCGTTTGTTATCGGTTTCTATTAATAAACAACGATTGGCAAGATTGCACATGTTTTTTTCGTCGGCAGGATAAACTTTACTCCACATACTCTTAGGGATAACGCCATACATGGCACCACCATCCACTTTAAAATTTTCGGTTGAAATAATGCTGACCTTCATTTTTTATGTACTTTTATGGGAATTTTGGGCTTAAAATTACTAAATATATTTTTATGTGGATACATTTTATTGCAATTGGGGGAAGTGCCATGCACAATTTGGCATTGGACTTATTAAAAAAAGGATATCGTATTACAGGCAGCGACGATGAGATATTTGAACCTTCGCTGTCTCGATTAAAACAAGCAGGTATATTGCCAGAGGCATGGGGATGGTATCCAGAAAAAATAACTACACACATGGATGCAGTTATTGTTGGAATGCATGCACGTAGCGACAATCCAGAATTAATCAGAGTAAGGGAATTAAATATCCCATATTATTCCTATCCTGAATATTTGTATGAACATTCAAAAAACAAGACACGAGTAGTAATCGGTGGAAGTCATGGAAAAACAACCATCACGTCTATTATTTTACATGTCCTGAAACATGCAGGCAAATCGTTTGATTATATGGTTGGTGCACAAATAAAGGGTTTTGAACGTATGGTTTCCTTATCGGACAATGCACCACTGATGATTTTTGAAGGTGATGAATATTTGACAGCCCCTTTTGATTTGCGTCCAAAATTTCATGTGTATAAACCACATATTGCCCTGTTAAGTGGCATTGCATGGGACCATAAAAATGTTTTTCCTACGTTTGAAAAATATGTAGAACAATTTAAAATATTTGTTGATTCCATTCAACCTGATGGAACGCTTATTTGGTATGAGGAAGATAAAGAATTGAAAAAAATAAGCGATTCGTTAAGAAAAGATATAAAAGCGTTTTCATACAAGGAGCATCCAGCAGTGATTGAAAATAAAAGAACTTTTCTTTTACAAGGAGAAAAAAAATATGAGATACAAGTTTTTGGAAATCATAATTTGCAAAATATTCAGGGAGCAAAATTAGTGTGTTCACAACTTGGCATAAATGAAAATATGTTTTATGAAGCCATTACTTCGTTTGAAGGTGCCAATAAGCGTTTGCAGCAAATATATTTCAATAAGGAAAAAAATATAACGGTTTTTCTCGATTTTGCTCATGCACCATCAAAGGTAAAAGCAACTATACAGGCTGTTAAAAGCATTTATACTACTGAAAAAATAATTGCTTGTCTTGAATTGCATACCTATAGCAGTTTGCAAAAAGATTTTTTGCCACAATATGCGGGTAGCATGGATGCCAGTGATGTTTCGTTTGTATATTATAATCCACATGAAGTAGCATTAAAAAAATTGCCAGAATTGACCTATAAAGAAATATATAACGGTTTTAAAAACAAGAATATAAACATTTTTAATGATGCAAGGCAACTTTTTGATGGTATTTTTTCGTCTATATTAAATAATTGTGTAATTTTGTTGATGAGTTCCGGAAATTTTGATAACTTTGACTTTAAAAAAGGATTAACACAGATACAATGAAAAAATATCTGTTACTATATGGTATTATGTTGTGGACAGTATTTTTTATGAATGCTCAAACATCTACGGTAAGTGGAGTGATAAATGCGTATGCTATGGGAGTTCATGTTGTTAGTCCCAACCAAATCTGTGTTGACCAGATAACTTCTTTTAATTTGAACGACACTGTTTTAATTATTCAAATGCAGGGTGCAGAGGTTAATCTTTCAAACAGTGTTAATTTTGGTAATGTTGCCAATATGGCAAATGCAGGTAATTTCGAATTTTCAGTCATTACAGCCATCGATGTGGTCAATAAAATAGTAACGCTTCGTTGTCCCTTATTTAATAGTTATAATGACAATTTATTTCAAATGGTAAAAGTAAAATCCTATATTCATGCAACGATTGTGAGCGATGTAACTTGTCAACCATGGGATGGTCAAAAGGGAGGTGTGGTGGCAATGATAGTTTACGGCACGTTGACCATGAATGCTAATATTGATGTAAGTGCCAAAGGGTTTAGAGGTGCTGTACCTACAACTCCCAATACATTAGCCGAATGTTCATCAATAGGAGATTTTACTAATTATTTTTATTCTATAAATGGTTATGATTCTTCTGGAATAAAGGGTGAAGGTATAGCACGGTTACCCTTATTTTATGCACGTGGTCGTGGAAAGATTGCCAATGGAGGTGGTGCTGGAAACAGTCTTAATTCTGCCGGAGGTGGTGGTAGCAATGCTGGTTTGGGTGGTAATGGTGGAAAGGAAAGTAATGCTTGTGCACCTCAGTTGGCGAGTGTAGGGGGCATAGGTGGTCAGGTTTTGAATTTAACTCCAAATAAACTGTTTATGGGAGGGGGTGGAGGTTGTGGCACGTTTGAAGTAAATATTAGTAATGCTACCAAAGGTGGCAATGGAGGAGGAATAGTCATTGTTATTGCAAATTCTATTGTTGGAAATGGTAAACAAATTATGGCAAATGGTGAAACCATTGTTGCCACAGCAACAGGCAATGGCAGTGCCGGTGGTGGTGGTGCAGGTGGTACCATAATTTTAAATACAGCACAAATAAATGGAACGCTGTCTCTTATCGCCAAAGGAGGCGATGGAAGTTCTTGCAGTGGTACACCTTGCCGTGGAACCGGTGGCGGTGGAGGCGGTGGATTTATCTGTCATTCAAATAATGTAAATCCAATAGTCGATGTTACTGCTGGAGTTACAGGCAGTGTAGAATTTATGTGCTCCGGTCAGGGATTTGAAGGTACCAATGGACAGAATGGAAGTATTTTGAACAATTTTATTTTACCTCTGAATTGTTTGTTGGACCCAAATATAATTCAGGTGAATCAAACAATATGTTACGGAACGCAGCCACAAGATTTGACAGGCACACTTTCATCTTCTATGATTTCTTTTCAATGGCAATACAGTATTGACAGTACTAATTGGAACAATTGTGGTGGTACAAGCGACCAGTCCAATTTTCAACCAGATATTTTATATCAAACGACCTATTTTAGACGTATTGTTAACTATCTTGGCGGAAACATGAGTATTAGCAATATAGTATCTATTACTATTAATCCGTTTAGCATTACCGTACAAGGCACTGATGTAAATTGTTTTGGACAATGTACAGGAACAGCCAGTGTAGAAGCAAACCCATCTTCCAATGATTATTCTTTTCATTGGAGTAATGGGGGTATTTCATCTTCATTGACAGGATTATGTGCCAATGTTTATTCGGTTACCGTTACAAATATTGATGGATGTACTCATACTGGAACTATCACTATTAACCAGCCTTCTTCCATCTTGTCTATAAATCTGACTAAAAGCGATGTTACCTGTCATGGATTGTCCAATGGAAGTGCAACAGCGACAGCAACAGGTGGCTCGCCCGGTTATTCATATTTATGGAGTAATGGGTACATGACTCAAAGCATTAACAATATTCCTGCAGGAAATTACATAGTAACCGTTACTGACCATAACGACTGTACAGCATCACAAAGTATTTCCATACTTCAGCCATCTCTGTTATCTGTAAGTATCAGTAAAAGCGATGTTACCTGTTATGGATTGTCTAACGGAAGTGCAACGGTAACAGCAACAGGCGGAACGCCAAATTATTCATACCTATGGAGTAATGACGACACGACTCAAAGCATTAACAATATTCCTGCTGGAAATTACGCGGTAACCGTTACTGACCATAATGGCTGTACGGTATCACAAAGTGTTTCCATACTTCAGCCATCTCTGTTATCGGTAAATATCAGTAAAAGCGATGTTACCTGTTATGGATTGTCTAACGGAAGTGCAACGGTAACAGCAACAGGCGGAACGCCAAATTATTCATACCTATGGAGTAATGATGACACGACTCAAAGCATATTAAATCTTTCACAAGGTACTTATATTGTAACCGTTCACGATGCTCATAATTGCAATATTATCAGTTCAGTTATCATCAATGAACCTGCTACCTTAAATTTATTACTGACCATTCAACCACCTTCCTGTTCCAATATATGTAATGGGAATATTGTTGTTAATACAACAGGTGGAACTACTCCATATTCGTTTAATTTGAGCACAACACCGTTAAATAATTTGTGTGCTGGCTCTTATGGTATTACGGTTACCGATGCTCATAACTGTATTGCAGATACAACAGTGGTGCTTATTCCACTTACCACTATTCAAAACAATAACATTTCAATTCAGGCAGCGTCAGTCTGTCCAAACAGTACGTTATTATTAAGTGGCACTGAACCAACGGGTAGCAATGTGTTTAGTTTTTTGTGGCAAATAAGTTCAGATAATCATAGTTGGAATGATGCACCACCCATAAACAATCTTGTTAATTATTCATGGACTGTTCAGCAAAGCAGTTATTTCAGACGAATTGCTCATGGTGATGGATGCTCCGATACAAGTAATGTACTTTTCTTGAATATGATAACCATTCATAATCAAATATCCATTAATGATTCAATTCTTTGTGTATATGATATGGCAGATACTATTCACGGGACAAGCGATACAGGATACGTTTATATATGGCAGTTTGATGATGGTACTGGTTGGCAAACAGACATCAATGCGAGTGATGCCTATTATATTTCTTCGGGAAATATTCAAAATACTTTTTATCGTAGAATTGTTCAATGGGTTGGATGCTCAGATACATCCAATATTATTCACATTTATAAATTAGATTCCCTTATTACCAATAAAATAATGATAGACAGCACCGATACAGTAAAGCAATATTGCGAAACTGCATCTGGAAATATAGGAGGAACTGTTTTCGGAATAAACGATCCCTATATATCTCATTGGCAAACAAGTATGGATTCGGTAGCATGGAACAATTTGCCGGATACAACTTCTACTATTTTCTTTTCATTGAATAATTATGCTCATTACTATTATTATAGAAGAATTATTGAATACAGTGGCTGTTTTGATACAAGCAATACGGTAATGGTTGATATAATATCACCCATAAATGGGAATATCATAAGTTCTAATTTAGGTTCAAGTCCTGTTTATGTTTGTCCTGCTACATCGATTACGTTGGGAAGTTTATCTATTACTGGTGGTACAGGTTCATACAGTTATCAATGGGAGCAAAGTATTGATTCGTTGATTTGGGACGATGCTGTTGGGATTCCCTATCAATCCTATTTTACTACTCAATCGTTGTTTAGTTCTTTACATTATATTCGGATTGTAATTTCCGGTGTGTGTGTGGATACAAGCAATATTTTCACTGTTTTTGTAACTCCGTTGCCACCCAATCAAATTACATGCAATCATTCATCGTTTTGTCAAGGTTCACAGTTGGATACTATTTATGAATCGCAACCAACTATTGTGCCCGCTTTAGTTTATCAGTGGCAGTGGCTAAACAATGGAAACTGGGAAAATATTTCTGATACAAATAATCCTTATTTTATCCCTCCCTGTACATTGGGAACCGTTACATACCGACGAGTAATTAATTTGAATTCATGTTCTTCCAATAGCAACGAAATAACTATAACTTGCTACCCTCAGCCAACGATTTTATATTCACTCATAGAAAATGACAGTCTTTGTTTAGGAATAACTTCATCTGTCCATTTACAAGTACATCTGGAAGGCACAGCACCTTGGTTAATATCTTATAGTTTGAATGGTATTATTCATACATTTCAACAATTTCAGTCGGATACCCTTTATCCAATAAATATTAATCAGTCGTATGAACAACTATATATTAGTCAATTGTCAGATTTAAGTGGATGTGCCGCAATATGGAATCAAGATACTATTCAAATTTGGGGATTTAGTGCGGTAACGGCACAAACTTCGAATGTTGATGTTTGCGGGCTTACGGCATCTCTTCAAGCAACACCGGTTACCGAAGGTGTTGGAATATGGAATCTTCCAACAGGTATAACTGCCAATAACATTCATGAACCTAACGCCATAGTTTCCTCAATGGAGTATGGTTCTTATAATCTTGTTTGGGAAGTGTCCAATGGACCGTGTATGGATACGGCACAAATTGTTGTTGTTTTTTATGAACAACCGCAAATTCCCAATGCTGGCAATGATATTGTTTTAGACGAACAAGGCGATGTTCAGTTACAGGCTACATCACCAACATCTGGAATGGGTACTTGGTCTATTGTTCAAGGAAATGCATGGTTTACCAATGTCCATTTATACAATACCATGGCTTCCAATTTTAACGAAGGTCAAAATATTTTACGATGGACTGTTGTAAATGGCGTTTGTCCTTCCGTTTATGATGATGTAATCGTTACGCTTAATACTATTCAGGTGCCTGAAGGTTTTTCACCCAATGGCGATAATGTAAACGATTTCCTTGTAATTAAAGGACTTGATATTACCAAATTATATAGTTTAACAGTTTTTAATCGCTGGGGGAATGTGGTGTATGAAAAAATTCCGTACGATAATTTATGGGATGGAAATGATAAAAATCAGAAACCACTTCCCGATGATACGTATTTTTATATGTTGAAGAAAAACGATAAAGTGTATAAAAATGGTTATGTAGTTTTGAAACGATGAAAAGAAGTATTATCATAGTAACCCTTTTAATTATGGCAAGCCTTGTTAAAGGTCAGTATTTTCAGTCGCTGAGTAATTTTTATATGAACGGACAGGCTGTAAATCCTGCTTATGCAGGCAGTAGAGAAGTATTTTCTGCTAATCTGATGTATCGTCAGCAGTGGGCAGGCTTTGACGGTGCACCACGAACCATGGATTTTGGTTTTCATACGCCCTTAAAAAAACTTAATCTTGCCGCAGGTTTTATTGCCTATAATGATAAAGTTGGAGTAAGCCGTCTGACTGGATTTGCTATTAATTATGTTTATCGTATTCGCATGAAAGAAGGTACACGTAATCTTGCTTTTGGTTTAAAAACCGGTGTAATGTCGTTTAAATCAGATTTGTATCAACTTCAGGTAAATCAAACCGGAGATGTCGTATTTAATGGTGTAATTATACAAAATACAAAATTTGATGCGGGGTTGGGTATATATTACTACGCTCCTCATTTTTATGTTTCCTATTCGCTTCCCGTGCTGTCTCGGTTTGGGTATAATACCATTCAACAGTACGATACGGTTAATGCAAAAGTAACCAATTCCTATTTCATTATGGGATTTATTTGTAATCTGAGTAATGATATACAATTACATCCTTCTTTTATGCTCAAATCTATTAAAAATGATGGGCAATTGGACCTGAATTTATCGTTTATCGTGTTAAATACTTTATCTATGGGATTGTCGCTTCGTTCGTCGGAGGGTATTTCGCTCTTACTAGAATATCAAATAAATAAACAACTGCGAGTAGGCTATGCTCACGATTTTATTTCATCTCCCTTACAAAAAATTACCAGCGGAACCAATGAAATTAGTTTACGATATGAATTAATTAGGCATTACAATGTTTACTCAACAAGATTTTTCTAACATATTGCTCAGAATTAATTTAGTTGTCATCATGTTTTTGATTATGATGCAACTCTCTTTTGCCCAATCGTATTTGGAAGTAAAATCAATGTCGTTGAATACCCGAAACTACAGCGAAATTGCACCTTGTTTATACAAAGAGGGTATTTTATATACCAGCAACGAAAAAACAAATGTATTTAAAACAGCCAAATCGGATGAAAATGAATATTTTTATGGTTTGCGTTATTTCAATCAGGATAAATCCATAAAAGCCTCGGTGGACAGTATGCTTTTAAAAATAAATCAACCCATTTTTAACGTAGGTCCTGCCGTTGTATATGGCGATACGTTTATTGTTTCTCAAAATTTTAACATTTTCGGAGGGAAAAAGTATAAGGCTCCGGTAGGTGTCTTTTTTTATGATTTTTCAAAAAATAAAAACCCTGTTGCTAAAGCGTTCCCACACAATAATGCTTTATACAGAGTTGGTCATCCTTATATTACTTCAGATAGTAAATGCTTGTATTTTTCATCAAATATGCCGGGAGGTTATGGTGGTTTTGATATTTATATGTCAGAACGAAAAGATACTTCATGGAGTACACCTGTTAATTTAGGTCCCAATATCAACTCAAACAAAGATGAAATTTCTCCTTATTTTATTGCAAACCGTCTTTATTTTTCTTCTAACAGAGACAGTGTGAAAAAATTTGATGTTTATTATTCCGAGTGGATTGAAAATAAATGGCAGAAATCTATGGTGCTCCCTGAGCCAATCAATTCCGATGAAAATGATTTTTCCTTTATATGTGATGAAACGTTTGAAAATGGGTATTTTTCTTCTGACAGAAAAAAGTCGGATGATATTTATCATTTCTATTCAACCTTGCCTATTTTTGAACAGTGTGATACTATGATAGAAAAAAATCTGTGTTATCATTTTCTTGATGAAACCTCGCAATACCTTGACACATTGCCTGTCATTTATATTTGGCATTTTGGAGACAGTACCAGTATGCAGGCATGGGAATCTGACCATTGCTATGCCGATTTTGGCAATTATAAGGTACAATTAATAATGGTTGATACGATTACTCATGAAACTGCCAAAGTGGCTGATTACGATATGATACTTGAAAAACCCATACAGCCATACATTACTTATCCCGATACTATTTTTATCAATAAAGATGTAACGTTCGACAGTAAAGAATCCTATTTACCCGATTGTTCTATTAAGCAATATATTTGGATGTTTGATGATGGAATTAAAATGACAGGACCAACATGTACTCGACAATTTAAAAAATCGGGTAACTATAATGTTCGATTAGGTATTGTTGCGATTGATAAGAATAAAACGGAAATAAAAAAATGCGTTATACAACCCTTTGAAGTGAAATCTATACACTAATACCTCCTTGTTGATTATTTTGTTCTGGAAAATATATCAATAACGATGAGGTTATAAATCTATCCCTTGATGTTGAGTTTGATTTTCTATAGGTTCAGATTTTTTTGGGGTATTCTTAGGTGTTGATTTTTCTTCGGGTGCTGGAATCAATGGTTTGGGCTGTATCATAAAGTGTTTGTACATTTCTTCATGTTGCTTCATCATTTCTTCGATTTGTTTGTCAATGTCTGGCATGAAATTATCCATAAACGGATTGGAAAATTTTCCAAATAAAAGTGAATCATTATCAAAAAAAGAAAAAGGATTCATAAAATCGTTATCCCAGTGAGGATTGAAAAAAGTAAATAGTGAATCGTTTGGAAAAACTGTGCCGATAGTGTCCACATTACTCCACGACCATGTATAAGTTGAATCATATCCTATAAGATTTCCTTTATCGTCATATTGGCGATTAACATTGGAATGAATTTTCGGTTGAATAGTTTTGTCTTTGCTTCCGCACTGTGCAAAAATGGATGCAGACAAAAAAAGGAATAAAATAGCCACACAAGCATTTTTTATTGTTCCAAAATGATGTATTTTTGCCGTTGTTTTCATAAAACGTTTTTTAATTTTTTCCTATACAAAAATAATGCATAAAAGGTTTAATAATAAATTGTTTTAACAATATTTAGCAAAAAATATGAAAAAAAAGATATTAACGCGAACTATAATATTGCTGTCATTTGTTAGTCTGTTTACCGATATTGCCAGCGAAATGCTATATCCTGTAATTCCCATGTATTTAGTTTCTATTAATTATTCGGCTGCTTTTATAGGGGTATTGGAAGGAGTAGCAGAATTTATTGCCGGATTAAGTAAGGGTTATTTCGGTATATGGTCCGATAAAATTCAACGACGCTTACCTTTTGTTCGGACAGGTTATATATTAAGTGCACTTGCCAAACCATTGATGATAATTATTCCTTCGGCTTGGTGGATTTTGCTTACTCGTACATTAGACAGGTTTGGCAAAGGCATTCGAACCGCATCACGCGATGCTATGCTGTCTGCCGAATCAACACCCGAAACCAAAGGACGCATTTTTGGCTTTCACCGTAGTATGGATACCTTAGGAGCCGCAATAGGACCTGCTATTGCATTATTGTACCTCTATTTTTTCCCTGGACAATATACATGGCTTTTTATTTTTGCTTTATTGCCGGGACTCGTTACTATTGGATTTTTATGGAAATTGAAAGAGAAACCTTCTTCTACCGAAAAAAATAACAACAAAATTTCATTTTTGTCATTTTTTAAATATGTCAAGCACAGTCCAAAATCTTATCGTCTTTTGATAGCAGGACTTTTGGTTTTTGCTCTGTTTAATAGTTCGGACATGTTTCTTTTACTGAAAGCCAAAGAACTGAACTATACCGATGCGGAAGTCATAGGGCTTTATATATTTTATAATATGGTATATGCCTTGTTATCATATCCTGCAGGCACACTTGCCGATAGATTTGGGCTGAATAAGATTTTTATTTTTGGTATTCTTGTTTTTGCACTTGTTTATGCGGGCTTTGCTTTTACTTCTTCTTTAGGTATTTTATTGGTTTTATTTTTTGCTTATGGATTTTATTCTGCCGCTACAGAGGGTATTAGTAAGGCATGGATATGTAATTTAGTTGATAAAAATGAAACAGCCAGTGCTATTGGTTCTTTTACTGCATTTCAAAGTGTTGCATCTATGCTCGCCAGCGTAATTGCTGGTGTTTTATGGACAGCATTTGGGGCAACCGTTGCTTTTTCCGCTACTGCCATTATATCATTGCTTGTGGTTGTTTATTTATTAATCGTCAATAAAAAGATTGCTGTACAACCAGTATAATATAGAAGTAGCAATTTTATGCTTCTACTATTACTTGGTAGAGTATAAAAATACTTAGTTACTCCATAAAAATATTTGTCTCGTCAGCAATGATGAGACCAAAAACGAGTTTTTAAGGGACGACTATCTATCTTTTTACAACAAATTTTTCAGTTCCAGCAATTATACCATTAACATGCAACTGAACAAAATAAATTCCTTCGGGATATGAACTAACAGGAATATTTACCAATGATGAATTGGATTGAACTAAAATTTTGTTCTTTATTTTACCGCAAACATCATAAACTTCTAAAACCGCATTTTTCACTGAAGGCAAATAAACAGGTACAGTTACGTTTGAACTGGCAGGGTTTGGAAAGGGATTGAACAGTTTTGACGTAACATAATTTCCGTTAATCGTGGTAGGAATAATAAATTTTATAATTATCCATGCCGTATCGCCATGCACTACGTGAAAAGTATATTTTATAATGCTTACACCTATGTTATTATTTGGATAATAATGTGCCGAAAAACCATCTGTCATTGTATCTGGATACAGCCACATATTGGGTGATGAAAAAGTTGTTGGAGGAAAACAAGTATTTGCCCAACAAAAAGTGTTGGATGTACCACTAATAACGCTTACATATTCTTTAATGCACCACACTTGAACATTGCTGCTACTTGTATTCTTTACTTTTAAACTAATGGATAATTCAGATGTTTGAGGTGTTCCGGTGAGTGTAATAGTATCACCATAATTCAATAAGGTATTATTTTCAGTATATAATTGTAAGGTTTGTGAAAAAACAGATGCTGATATGCATATACAACCTAAAAGAGTTTCAAAAAAATGGGAAAATAATCTCATAATTTTTTTGTTACAAAAATACAGTATAATTTTGAAATGTCAAATTAAAACGATTTAATATGAAAAATATTTATGTTTTTATAGCAGTTGCCATAATGGCAATTTTATTAGGAACGTATAAAAAAGTTTTTGCACAACTTCCAGATGGGAACCTTGCTCTAAACTGGACTCTTGTTGATATTAACAGTAATACCTATTCTTTGTTTGATTACACCAATCAAGGGAAAAAGGTTATTATTGATTTTTCGGCTGTATGGTGCAGTCCCTGCTGGCAATATCATAACAGTGGTGCACTCGAAGATATCTATAATCAATATGGACCATCGGTACAACCAATCAATCTATGATGGTATTTTTTATTGAAGCCGATGAAAGTAATCTGGCATGCTTACAGGGGAATACATCTTTATGCGATAATACAAGTGGAACACAGGGAGATTGGATTACCGGAACGCCATACCCCATGTTTTTAACTTGTGCTGCCCCTTCGGGAAATGGTAATACGGTTAATTCGAATTACAACATTGCTTATTTTCCTACTGTTTATACGGTTTGCCCAGATAGAACTATTTATGAATCGGGGCAATTAACGACAGCACAACATTATACTTTTGCTAATAGTCATTGTGCACCTCTTACAACAACGGTCAATGATGTGAAGGCTTTTTCATGTACTGTACCTAATATAATATATTGTAATGGAAGTTTTACACCTTCCTTTATGCTTCAAAATTATGGAACAGCCAACCTGACTTCATGCAATATTACAGTAAAACTGGATGGAAATATTGTTCAACAAGTACCATGGACAGGAAATTTGGCAATGTATGATGCTGCAACACTAACATTAAATCAGATATCAGGACTTACAAACGGTAACCACACGTTAGAAGTTATTACTGATAATCCCAATGGGTTAACAGATGAAGGCATTGCAAATAATTCTGTTAGCAAAACTGTAACAGTAATGACGGTACCCGATGCCATTCCCATTACAGAGGATTTTTCTGGTTCTGTTTTTCCACCTGCGCAATGCGATATTATTGATGTTTCCAATGATGGCTATAATTGGGTTCATAGCAGTACTGCCGGTCATACTGCAGGTTCCATGTATATAGAATTTTACAGCATCATGAGTGGTAAAAAAGATGACTTTGAAATGCCCTTACTCGATTTTACCGGAATGTCAAATCCTACACTTACTTTTTGGGTGGCTCATAGAAGATACAGCGCATCCTATACGGATAAACTTGAAGTAGATGTATCTACCGATTGTGGAACAACTTGGACGCAGAAATGGATGAAATCGGGTGCTACACTTGCAACTAATGCTTCTTATTATACTTCTGAATATTTAAATCCTGCTGCTGGCGACTGGCGACAGGAAACCGTTGATTTATCAGCCTATCAAAATACAAGTAATATTATGATTCGCTTTCGTGCTACCAGCGGCTATGGTAATAATGCTTTTGTAGATGATATTAATGTTTCCAACGTTAGTAGTTTCAACAATACTTCCTTATCAAAAAATGTTTCCATATATCCCAACCCTGCTCAAGATAAATTGTTCATCACGCTTCCAGAAAAAGCCACCATTCAGTTGGTCGATTTAATGGGCAAAGTAATATATACCACACAGGTTGAAAATAATAATGATATCGTTTCTACATCCTCTTTTGCCAATGGCACTTATTTTGTTCGTGTCATTACCGATAATGAAACCATAACTCAAAAAATTGTTATTAACCATTAAAATATGAAATATTTAATAAATCTATCGTTTGTGCTTCTGTCCTTGTGGGCAGGAGCACAAAACGGTACGTTCAAAATTCCATCGGTGGACATTAAAACAATGGATGGAAAAAAATTCAATACTTCAGAAATTAAAAACGAAGGTAAGCCTATAATCATAGATTTTTGGGCAACATGGTGCAAACCGTGCGTTATGGAATTAAATGCCATTGCTGATAAATATGCTGACTGGCAGAAAGAAACCGGTGTGGTACTTTATGCTGTTTCCATTGACGATTCCAAAAGCATTAGTCGCGTTGCTCCCTTTGTCAATGCCAAAGGATGGGAATACACCGTCTTGCTTGACCCTAACAGCGATTTTAAACGTGCCATGAATGTAATTAATGTCCCGCATACGTTTATTATTGATGGCAAAGGCAATATTGTAGAACAGCACACTACTTTTGCCGAAGGTGACGAAAATAAAATTTACGAAGCCATCAAAAAAATTACTGAAAGCAAATGATATTTAAGTATATAGAGTAGCAGTTAGTTATATTTATCAAATAGAAGTTATAATAAAAGTTTGAAAGAAAGATAAAACAATAGGATAATTCAAGAACAAAATCAGAATTAATATGGCAAAAAATACTTTAGACTCTATAAGTACTTTATTTTTACTTCTCGCTTTTTCGTCAACTTCGTTGCTTTCTCAAAATACTAATACGGGTGAAATTCATGGAAATGTTCAAATAGATGCACAATCCTATAAAGCCGACAGCGTCATCAATGCACCCGATATTCCTGAAAAAATGCTCATGAATGCTTATACCAACATTGTTTATACCAAAGGAAAATTTACAGCAGGTATTCGGTATGAAGCATATTTGAATGCACTTTCAGGATATGATGCTCGATACAACGGTACAGGTATTCCTTATAAATATATTACTTTTTCGGATAATAATTTGGAAATAACGGCAGGAAGTTTTTACGAACAATTTGGGAATGGATTAGTATTAAGAACTTATGATGAAAAGACTATAGGTTACGATAATGCATTTAATGGCATTCGTGTAAAGTTTTCACCATTCAAAGGAATTACCTTGAAAGGATTAACCGCTAAACAGCGACTTTATTTTGACGATGGTCCAGGCATTGTTAGAGGAGGTGATGCAGAAATATCGCTCAATGATGCTTTTTCATTTATGGCAAGTTCACCAACGCTTATCACCTTAGGTGGTAGTTTTGTTAGTAAATATCAACCCGATAAAGACCCGCTTTATAAATTGCCAGAAAATGTTGGAGCATGGGCTTCACGCATACAACTCATGCGTGGCGGATGGAATTTGTATTCAGAATATACTCACAAGATTAACGACCCTTCTGCCGATAATCGTTATATTTACAGGGATGGACAAGCATTGTTGATAAATTTAGGATACAGTACCAAAGGCTTTGGATGGTTGTTGAATGCTAAACGTGTTGACAATATGAGTTTCAGAAGCGACCGTAATGCCAGTTTGATGCAATTAAACATAAATTACATTCCTCTGTTTACACGAACCTTTACCTATACACTGTTGAATAAATATCCGTATGTTACGCAACTGAATGGCGAAATGGGTGCCGGTACAGAACTGATGTATAAATTTAAAAAAGGTACTCTCTTAGGAGGTGAGTATGGTACCAATGTTTCGCTCAATTATAATCGTTTGTATGATATTAAAAGGAATACTCCTTCCGATACTAATGTTATCAATGCTTCGGGAACACTGGGGTATTCCAGTCCCTTTTTTGACGTGGGCAATTCATTATTTTATGAAAATATTACGTTTGAAATTAATAAGAAATTTTCAAAAACATTTACTGCCAATCTAATTTATCAATATTTTACCTATAATTTTGATGTGTTACGGGGAATGACGGGACATGGCATGGTTTATGGACATACGGGAGTATTGGATATCATTTATAAGTTTAACGATACTCATGCTATTCATTTGGATGGTGAAATGCTATTCTCTCAACAAGATAAGCGAAATTGGGTTATGCTCACGGCAGAGTATAGTATTGCTCCTTCTTGGTTCTTTTCTTTAGCAGACCAAATGAATTACAATAATCCCGAATATCACGGCGAACAGCATTTTTATGTGGCAAGCGTTGCTTATGTCCAAAGCAGTTCACGTTTGCAAATAGGTTACGGCAGGCAACCTGAAGGGATTATGTGTATTGGAGGCGTTTGCAGAAATGTGCCTGCCTCCAATGGATTTATTGTTTCTATCAGTTCAACGTTTTAATAAATGTGAAAATTAGAAAATGTGAAAATTAGAAAATGTGGAAATGTGAAAATGTGAAAATGTGAAAATTAGAAAATGTGAAAATGTGGAAATGTGGAAATGTGAAAATGCGGAAATGAATAAGAATAAAGAAAATATTATCGTTGTGGAAAACTCTCAAGGTTTAACTACGGCAAAATCTGGGCGAAACTTTGAGAGTTTAGAAGGAGATATGACGGGATGGAAATGTTAAAATGTGAAAATTAGAAAATGTGAAAATTAGAAAATGTGAAAATGTGAAAATGTGGAAATGAATAAGAATAAAGAAAATATTATCGTTGTGGAAAACTTTCAAGTTTTAACTACGGCAAAATCTGGGCGAAACTTTGAGAGTTTAGAAGGAGATATGACTGGATGGAAATGTTAAAATATGAAAAATGTGAAAATATGAGAACAGTTTTTTTTATGTTTGTTGTATTTATGATATTTGTTTCTTGTGATAAAGTAGAACCGCCCTATAAAGAAAATCACTCGACTATCATAGATACAACAACGTATGTGCAGAAAGTGCTGATAGAAGATTATACGGGACATCGTTGCGGTAATTGCCCGCGTGCACATGAAAAACTTTCGGAACTTATTGGAATTTATGGCAACAGAGTTATTGGAATTGCCATACACAGCGGTTTTTTTGCTGAACCATTGTTACCCGATTATCCCGAAGATTATAGAACCGACGTAGGAAACGAATTAACCACTGCCTTTGGAGTTGAACTTTATCCTGTTGGAATGGTTAATAGAACCGAACAAAGTGGAACCTTATTGCTTTCGTATGATGCTTGGGCATCTGCTGTTGCAGATATTGTTTCTCAGCAACCCAAGGCATTCATTACTGTTCAGGCTAATCTCAACACAAGTAATCAAATGATTACTGCAACTTCAACCATAAAGTTGATTCAATCCTTACCCGATTCTTTAAAATTGTGCATGTATTTAACCGAAGACAGTATAATTTCGACACAAACTGATTATAATCAAACGCCCAATCTTGTTTCTAACTATGTACATAATCATGTACTGAGAAAATCACTGAATGGTACATGGGGTACCAGTATTCCTTTGACAGGTAAACAAGTTGGCGATACCCTTATTCGCACTTTTAGTATAGCATGGAACACAACATGGAACAGTAAACATTGTCATATTGTTTCATATATTTATAATGCAAGCAACAATCAAATTATTCAAGTAAACGAAAGTGCCGTGCAAAAATAAGGTAACTATAATTACAAAATTGGTAACTATTCACCCCGTCATTGCGAGGGAGGAACACACGAAGCCATCTCAAGAAAATAGTCAATGAAACGAGGAGGAGCCATATAGAACATGACAAATAATTCTAAACCGCTAACAAAAGAATGAAATGAATATTGTCTCGTCAAATTCTAATAAGAGTTTTTGACGGAACTATACAAGAAAATATAGAGGTTTTATGGAATAATACCTGTAAAAATTCTTCATTAAAAGAAATATCTTTGCAAAAAAAAATCATGGAAAAATTTGTTACTTATAATCCGACAAAATTATTTTTTGGAAAGCAAAGCATAACGGCTTTATCAAAGCATTCATCCGTATTGGGGAAAAAAGTTCTTCTTATGATGGGAGGCTCATCAGCCAAAAAAAATGGTGCCTATCATGATGTCATGCAACAACTGAAATCTACTAAAACCTCTGTGGTTGAGTTTTGGGGTATCAAACCCAATCCCCGTATAGACGAAGTAATAGAAGCAATAAAAATTGGGCGTAAGGAAAAAGTTGATTTTATTGTTGCTATGGGTGGAGGCAGTGTTATCGATTCATCCAAAATCGCTGCTTTGTGCATTCCCGAAAATGCTGAGCCTTGGCAAGTAATGAAAGGTGAATATAAACCCAAACCCAAACAAGCATTGCCATTGGTAGTAGTGCTTACTATTGCAGCCACAGGTTCAGAAATGAACTGTTTTGCTGTATTGCAAAATATGGCAACGAAGGAAAAAATTGGTTTCGGTTCGCCACTTGTTTTTCCAACGCTATCTATTTGCGACCCGACATACACACTAACAGTGCCTGTAAATAACACGGCTTATGGCATGGCAGATATTGCAGCACATGCACTGGAGGCATATTTTGGCGAAGGAGATGCCATATTATCCGACAGATTTGTAGTGAGTATATTAAAAGAACTGATTGATATCAGTGTGCCGTTGTTGCACAAACCAGATGATTACTCATTAAGAGAACGAATGATGTGGGTTTCGACCTGCGCACTTAATGGAACTACTACCAGTGGACGTAAATCGGGTGACTGGGGTGCTCACGATATTGCTCATCATCTATCTGTTTTATACGACATTCCTCACGGAGCAAGCCTTTCTGTTGTATATCCCGCATGGCTTAAATTATTTAAAAAAGAATTGAACCATCGCATAACGTGGCTTGGTAAAGAAGTCTTTAATGTTAATACAGCCTCTGCTACTATTAACTGCTTTATTTCATTCTTTAATAAAATAAACTGTCCCGTAAGCCTATCATCATTGGGAATTACAGGTTCCAAATACGATGCATTTAAAAAACTGGTACTGCAACACAAACCAAGCGGTACTGCACACCCGTTAAACACGAAGCAACTTTCCCAACTTATTGAATGGATGAAGTAGCCATAATTGGGGGTTAACCTGTAGTTATTTCATGTTTTTTAATGTCTATAATTTTTAAGTACTTTTTTACTTTGAAAAGAATCGTGTAATTTTGCACAAATTCAACTGAATGAAAAAAATTATTGTATTAAGTACGTGTATCTTTGTATTGTGCGGTTTTGTCATCCACAACACGGGCTCAAAAAATCCGATAATAGTAATCAAAACGACCTATGGCATTATCAAAATAAAACTGTATGATGAAACACCCTTGCACCGCGACAATTTTATTAAACTGGTAAAACAGCATTATTTCGATAGTCTTTTATTTCATCGTGTTATCCATACCTTTATGATTCAGGGTGGTGACCCCGAATCCAAACATGCTCAGCCCGGTCAGATGCTGGGTAATGGAGGTCCTGCTTATACTATACCTGCCGAATTTGTCCCATCACTTATACACAAACGTGGTGCATTGGCAGCGGCACGCGAAGATGACCGCATTAATCCAACCAAAGCATCATCCGGTTCGCAATTTTATATTGTGCAGGGAAAAGTATTTACCAACCAGCAACTTGATATGATGGAAACGCAAATCAATCAAAACTTGAAATATCAATTGCTCGGAAACCTTATGACCACTCCAGAATATATATGGATGAAAACAAAAATTGATTCATTGATGAAGTTGGGAAATCAGACTGCCATTCAGGAATTTATTAAACAACAAGACCCTATAGCCGAGAAAGAGTTGAACAAGCATGGGCGTTTCAAATTTTCTGTCGAGCAACGAAAAATTTATACTACCATAGGTGGTGCACCTCATCTGGACGGTTCCTATACCGTTTTTGGCGAAGTAATAGAAGGAATGTATGTAGTGGATAGCATTGCTTCTGTCAAAGCAGACCAAAATAATCGTCCACTGAAAGATATTCGTATGTTTATACATTTAGAAGAATAAGGCTGTATGAAAGAGAACATAGAAAAATTATTGGAGAAAATTAAAAATTTGCAAATAAATTCACCGGAAGAACTGGAAAATTTCCGCATGGAATTTTTATCCAAAAAAGGTTATTTGAATGAATGGTTCGACCGTTTTAAGGAATTACCAAAAGAGCAAAAAAAGGAAACAGGTCAAATGCTCAACCTGCTAAAACAGGAAGTTAACCGGATTTGGGAAGAAAATAAAGATAAGTTCAGCGACCAGAGCGAACAACAACATACCTTCGATTTGACTTGTCCATCCGAACCAATTCATCTCGGAAGCAGACATCCTATTAGTATTGTACGCAATGAAATCATATCTATTTTTGAACGGCTTGGGTTTATTGTGTCCGAAGGTCCCGAAATAGAAGACGACTGGCACGTGTTTTCTGCCTTGAATTTTCCACCCGAACATCCAGCACGCGACATGCAAGATACTTTTTTCATTCGCAAAAATCCCGACATTCTTTTGCGTACTCATACGTCATCAGTACAAATACGTGTCATGGAAAACCAAAAACCTCCCATTCGTATTATTATGCCGGGCAGAGTATATCGCAACGAAGCCATTTCTTCCCGTGCTCATTGTTTTTTTCATCAGGTAGAAGGTTTATATATAGATAAAAAAGTATCTTTCGCCGATTTAAAACAGACACTACTTTATTTTGCCCGTGAAATGTTTGGTATTGATACGCAAATTCGTCTGCGTCCTTCCTTTTTCCCCTTTACTGAACCATCTGCCGAAATGGATATTTCATGCAATCTTTGTGGTGGCAAGGGATGTGCATTTTGCAAATACACCGGTTGGGTAGAAATTTTGGGTTGTGGTATGGTGGACCCCAACGTGCTCGAAAATTGTCATATTTCCAGTAAGGAATATAGCGGATTTGCCTTTGGTATGGGTATAGAACGAATTACCAATTTAAAATACAAAGTGAAAGATATTCGCCTTTTTTCTGAAAATGATATTCGCTTTTTAAAACAATTTTCAAGTGCAATTTAATTGAAAATACAGAATAGTAAGTAACATCGTATTAACAACATATTTAATGATTAATTTCAATGTTTAACAAAACTAAAAAAGATAATATGAATATAGTCACTTTCAATTTAATCACAACCCTTCTCTCTCTTTTTTCATTGCAGTTCGTTGCAGTTAATTTTTTTAACTGCGTTAACTTATACAATTCTTTTTTACAACTATTGTTTCCATAAGTAATGGGACGAATTAACCAGTCAAAATAAGGATGAATATGAATCAGGAAGAATTATTAAAAGTATTGACAAGCCATGCTAAAGAGTATGGGTTTATTTTCCCCTCGAGCGAAATTTATGATGGGCTGGCTGCCGTTTACGATTATGGGCAGTTAGGCGTATTGCTTAAAAACAACATACGCGACTATTGGTGGAGAAGTATGGTTCAATGGCACGACAATATTGTAGGATTGGATTCAGCGATTTTTATGCATCCAACGGTATGGAAAGCATCGGGACATGTCGATGCCTTCAACGACCCCCTCATTGATAATAAGGATTCCAAAAAGCGATATCGTGCCGACCAACTTATAGAAGAGCACGTGCAAAAAATACAGGATAAAATAGACAAGGAAGTTGATAAGGCATCCAAACGTTTTGGCGAAACCTTTAATAAAAAACTTTTTATAGAAACCAATCCTCGTGTACTTGATTATCAAAAAAAATTAGATGCGGTTCATGAACGCTATCAAAAAGCACTGAACGAAAACAATCTTGCCGAACTGAAAGCCATTATTGAAGAAGAAAAAATTGTGTGCCCCGTTTCGGGAACATGTAATTGGACAGAAGTTCGTCAATTCAATTTGATGTTTAATACCAACGTAGGTTCGGTAATTGCCGATAGCGATATTATTTATTTGCGTCCTGAAACAGCACAGGGCATATTTGTAAATTTTTTGAATGTTTACAAGACAGGTAGAATGAAAATACCTTTTGGCATTGCTCAAACAGGAAAAGCATTCAGAAACGAAATTGTAGCACGGCAGTTTATTTTTCGCATGCGTGAATTTGAACAAATGGAAATGCAATTTTTTGTTAAACCGGGCGAAGAATTAATGTGGTTTGACTATTGGAAAAAACAACGAATAGCATGGCATCAGGCATTGGGTATTCCTGCCGAAAATTATCGTTTTCATGACCACGAAAAATTAGCTCACTATGCCAACGCTGCTACCGATATTGAATTTCATTTTCCTTTTGGATTTAAGGAATTGGAAGGCATCCATTCACGTACCGATTTTGATTTAAGTGCACATCAAAAATGGAGTGGTAAAAAAATACAATATTTTGATGCCGAAACCAACGAAAGTTATATACCTTATGTCATAGAAACATCTATCGGACTGGATAGAATGTTCCTTGCCGTATTAAGTTATGCTTATCAACAGGAAAAACTGGATGATGGTACCGAACGCATTGTTTTGCGAATTCCTTATGTGCTGGCACCTGTTAAAGTAGCGGTATTGCCTTTGGTAAAACGTGATGGTATGCCCGAAAGAGCAAGAGAAATTTTACATATATTGCAACCTTATTATTTTTGTCAGTACGATGAAAAAGACACTATTGGGCGTCGATATCGTCGTCAGGATGCCATAGGAACACCTCTTTGTGTTACCATTGACCAGGAGACATTAAATAGCAACGTGGTTACTGTAAGACATCGCGACTCGATGAAACAGGCTCACGTTTCTGTGGATAAACTGATAGATTACCTGAATAATTACATTTCCATGCAATCTGTTTGGAAAAAACTCAGTGAATTATAGCCCGATTATTTCTTTATCGTTGAAATTTAAAAGTATTTGTAGCAGGTTAATATATCTGCAACAATAAGATACTGCTTTTCATTCTTTCTTATCTTATACCAAACCGCTAACAAAAGAATGAAATGAAAATTGAGTTTCCTCACAAATCAACAACCACTTTTTAAGGGGCGACTAAATATAATGTTGTACAGATGAATGCAACTTGGTATGATATTCTCTCATTCTCAAATTTCCACATTAACTCTATGTATTTTAGGCGCTCTACGCACTTTTTTTACATTAACTAATGGTTAAGTTGTAAGTCATTTTATTAACATTATCTTAATGTTATTTTAATATTGACTTTACATTACACTTCTACTTTTGCCGAAGTAAATCATTAAAATTAAATGTTTATGAGAAAAAGTAAAAGTTTAAAAATTATGCTGAGTGTAGCAATCATTCTTTTTATTGGAAAAAGTATGCGTGCACAGGAAAATCCTTTAGATACTCTGGCAAACAGTGTATTTAAAATTAAAGAGGATGTAGATTTAATGAAACGTGTAAAAATGTCGGGTTACCTGCAAACACAGTTTCAATTAGCCGATTCTAACGGCACACCTTCGTATGCAGGTGGCGATTTTAATGCCCACACCGACAAACGTTTTATGCTAAGAAGGGCTCGTGTAAAAATCAGTTACGAAACTCCGCTCACACAATATGTATTTCAAATTGATGCCACCGAAAAAGGATTTAATATCAAGGACCTGTATTTAAAATTCACACCTCGACAAATAAATTTTGTTTCGCTTACCGTAGGATGTATGAATCGTCCCTTTGGTTTCGAGATTGGTTACTCTTCCAGTATGAGAGAATCGCCAGAACGTGGTAGAATGTCGCAAATTATTTTTCCAAACGAACGCGATTTAGGCGCAATGCTTACATTTCAATTGCCCAAAACATCACGATGGAATTTCTTAAAATTGGAAGCAGGTATGTATAATGGAACCAGTTCTTCCGCTACAGATTTTGACTATAAAAAAGATTTTATCGGAAGATTTAGAATGGATAAATCCAATAAATCAGAAAAAATAAATTATGGTTTGGGTATTTCCTATTATAATGGTGGTGTACGTCAAGGCAACAATAATATTTGTACCATAGCCTCTGATAATAATGGCATTAATGGTTATGTTTTAAATAGCGATACAGCCCATTATGGAAAGATTGCCAAACGTGAATATATAGGTGCCGATTTTCAAATCAATATTGATTTTTCTTTTGGATTAACTACCTTGCGAGCAGAATATATTCAAGGTCAGCAACCCGGTACTTCTTCTACATCTAAAAGTCCTACTTCGCAACCCACCAGCGATACCTATCTTCGTTCGTTTAATGGAGCCTATTTTTACTTTTTACAGAATATTGGAAAATCAAAATTTCAGTTTGTTGCCAAGTATGACTGGTACGACCCCAATACCGATGTTGCTGGAAATGACATAGGAAAAACATTAACTCCCTACGACGGTAAAACTTATAAGAAAACCAACAGTACAGATATAAAATACAGTACGGTTGGTTTAGGATTGGCTTATCGGTGGGATAACAATATTAAGATAACAGCCTATTATGATTTGGTTAATAATGAAACCAGTGATAACCTGAAAGGATTTAATCGTAATTTAAAAGACAATGTTTTTACATTAAGAGTACAATATAAATTTTAACATGAATTATAAACAACTAAAATTAAAAAGAGTATGAAAAAGTTAAGAATCGTTGCTTTGATTGCAACAGTTGCAGCAGCAACAACAGCCTTTAAACTGGCTGACTTGAACCTTAAAATTAAGGGAAGTGATACGGTATTACCACTATCACAAAAATTTGCAGAAGTGTTTATGAAAAAACATCCTGAAACAAAAATTAGTGTAGTAGGCGGTGGAAGCGGTGTTGGAATATCTTCCTTTATAGAAGGCACTACCGACATTGCTATGGCTTCACGCAAGATGAAAATGAGCGAAAAAATGAAAATGCAGGATGCCGGCAAGGCATTTAAGGAAGTCATTATTGCTTATGATGCCCTTAGCGTTATTGTAAACACGGCAAACAAAGTATCACAACTTACCCGTGAACAATTGGAAGGCATATTTACGGGGAAAATTGTTAACTGGAAAGAAGTAGGAGGCGATGATGAAAAAATTATTGTCTATTCACGTGAATCAAGTTCCGGTACGTATGAATTTTTTAAGGAACATATAATGCAGAATAAAAACTTCGCCTCGTCGGTACTCAATATGCCTGCTACCGGTGCCATTGTACAAAGTGTAAGTCAAACCAAAGGTGCAATTGGGTATATAGGTCTTGCATACTTAGATAAAAATGTTAAAGGAATTAAAATTTCTATGGATAAGGGAAAAACATTTGTTGAACCTTCTATGAAAACGGCTAAAGATAAAACTTATGGCGTAATTCGCTCCTTACAGTATTATTATTTATCTAAAGACGAAGCCAAAGTTAAACCCTTTATGGATTTTATTCTATCAGCCGAAGGTCAAAAAATTGTTGAAGAAATTGGGTATGTTCCTATCCATTAATATTACAAAAAATCGATAATTTTATGGAAATTCTTATTGACTACGAAAAACATTTAATCAGAAAAAATGAAAAGACAGTAGAATTGCCTCGCAAGGAATTTGAATTGCTATATTTGCTTTGTTCCATGCCGGGCAAAGTCTTTTCAAGAAAGCAACTTTATGATGGAATTTGGGGAAGCCACTCATCATCAAAGATTAGAACAGTTGATGTTCATATAGTCAATATCCGTAAAAAAATAGGAACAAAAATAATTAAAACAATTAAGGGTGTCGGTTATAAAATTCCTGCTGGGGTGAACGTAATTAGAATAGGTGATAACAAAATGATATGAAATATTTTCGAAAATTTAACGAACAATTAGTGCATGGAATACTTTTTCTGAGTAGTTCCATCACCACACTGACGGTACTGCTTATCATCATTTTTCTTTTTCGTGAAGGATTAAGTGTATTTAATGAAACCCCCATAGAAAAAGGGTTTTCTGTGGTTTTAAACAAGAATAATCCTGTTAATAAACTCACGTCCTCACAACTTAAAGACATCTTTGACCAGAAAATTACTAATTGGTCTGAAGTTGGAGGAAATAAGGATTCCATAATTATATTCCGCATCGATAATATTAGTAATTATTACACTGACGAGCAACTGGGCGATTCGTTGCAAAATGTTCCTACTTGTGTTTCCCGCTTAGTAGATAGTTTGTCGGGTATGGTTGCTTTTATTCCCGAAAAGTTCGTTAATAAAGATTTCCAAGGGAAAAAATTGCCGATGGAAAAAATTTCGGCAGGACAATTTCTAACAGGAAAAGAATGGTTTCCAACAGCACAGCCAGCCGCTCAACTGGGTATATTACCTTTGATATTGGGAACATTGTGGGTAAGTTTTGGTGCCATTCTTATTGCATTACCGCTTGGTTTGGCTACGGCTATTTATATGGCAGATATAGCCAGCGAAAGAATAAGAAAAGTATTAAAACCATTGGTAGAACTTTTGGCAGGGATACCTTCTGTGGTTTATGGATTCTTTGGGCTTACAATTATAGTCCCTGTAATTCAACAAATATTTCAATTACCTGTTGGAGAAACAGGACTTGCTGGAAGTATTGTTTTAGGAATAATGGCTTTGCCTACAATTATCACTATTTCAGAAGATGCATTGAGAACAACGCCACGCTCTATGAAAGAAGCAAGCCTTGCATTGGGTGCAAACAAATGGCAAACTATTTATCGCGTTACAATTCCTTATGCTATGTCTGGCATTTCAGCAGCCATTATACTTGGTATTGGAAGAGCCATTGGTGAAACCATGGCTGTATTAATGGTTACGGGAAATGCTGCCGTTATTCCTCATTCTTTTCTTCAACCCGTCAGAACTATTCCTGCCACGATTGCCGCTGAACTTGGCGAAGCCGCTCAAGGCGGTTTGCATTATAAAGCATTGTTCGCACTTGGCTGTATTTTATTTATTATAACGATGATTACCAACCTGTCGGTTGATTATATTACCAATAAAAGAAAAAATGAACTATAAACAAAAAAAATCGTTAACACAATTATTGACATTCAACATTTTTAGAGGAATGAGCCTAATAGTAGTTACTATTTTGGCTTTTATTTTAATGTTTATTATTGTTCGTGGATTTTCGGTTATCAGTTGGGAGTTTCTTACTTCTATGCCAGAAGATGGAATGACAAAGGGTGGTATATATCCTGCTATTGTTGGAACAATTATTCTAATAATCGGTTCTATGATTTTTGCTTTTCCTATTGGCGTACTATCAGGAATTTATATTAACGAATATGTAAAAGATGGTTTTGCTAAGCGTTTCATAAAATTAATGACCAACAATCTGGCTGGTATTCCTTCTATTGTGTTTGGGTTATTCGGAATGAGTTTATTTGTAAATACATTGGGTTTTGGCGATTCAATCCTTGCAGGCAGTCTTACACTCGGCATTCTTACACTCCCTGTCGTTATTAGAACAACCGAAGAAGCACTCAAAGCCGTGGACGATTCATTCCGTCTTGGCAGTTATGCTTTGGGAGCAACAAAATTGCAAACGATACGCAAGGTTGTACTTCCAATTTCATTTCCCAATATAATTACTGGACTGATACTTTCTATTGGTAGAGTTTCAGGCGAAACAGCACCCATTCTGTTTACCGTTGCTGCTTATTTTCTTCCAAAACTACCAACTAGCATTTTTGACCAGGTTATGGCACTTCCCTATCATTTATATGTTATTTCTACCAGTGGAACCAATTTGGAACAGTCAAGACCTATTGCCTATGGAACGGCACTTGTATTAATTGTTATTGTGCTTTTGGTAAATTTATTATCTAACGGATTAAGAAAATATTTTGCAAAAAAAGTAAAGATGAATTGATATTGAATGGATATGTATAAAATTCAAACAAATAAGGTAAATTTATATTACGGAAATTTTCGTGCATTGACAGATATAACCATGGATATTTTAACCAATACGGTAACAGCACTCATTGGTCCATCCGGTTGTGGAAAATCTACTTTTTTGCGTCTATTTAACCGTATGAACGATTTGATAGATAATGTTAAAATTAGTGGCACCGTATTCATTGACAACAAAGATATTTACGATAAAAATACCGATGTAGTAGAATTACGTAGAAGTGTTGGCATGGTTTTTCAAAAGCCCAATCCTTTTCCTAAATCTATTTTTGAAAACATTGCTTATGGTTTAAGGGTAAATGGAGTATCCAACAAAAAATACATCACCGACAGAGTTGAGTATTCGCTAAAACAAGCAGCCTTGTGGAACGAAGTTAGCGATAAACTGCAAAAATCAGCATTTGAATTATCCGGCGGACAACAACAACGTCTTTGTATAGCAAGAGCATTGGCTGTTGAACCAAGTATTATTTTGATGGATGAACCTGCTTCGGCATTAGACCCTATTTCTACAGCAAAAATTGAAGAACTGATACACGAACTGAAAAAAAATTATACCATCGTTATTGTAACCCATAATATGCAACAAGCAGCACGTGTTAGCGATTATACAGGTTTCTTTTATCTGGGAGAATTAATAGAATTTGGTGAAACCAAGGAAATATATACCAACCCCAAGGAAGTAAAAACACAAAATTATATTACAGGACGATTTGGATAAAAATATTTACTAAAATTTAAAAATATGAATCATTTAGAAACAGAAATCCAATTGCTTAAAGCAAGTTTAATTGAAATGTGGCATTTGGTTATTCGTCAGGTTTCAAATTCACAACTGGCATTAAAAAATTTTGATAAGAATTTGACAGGTGAAATAAGAGCCAATGAAAAAATGGTGGATGCCTTTGAATTGAAAATAGACAAAGATTGTGAAGATATTATTGCTTTATATAACCCAGTTGCCATCGATTTAAGATTTGTTTTATCTGTATTGAAAATAAATTATAACCTTGAACGAATTGGCGATTATGCCGATAGTATTTCAAAACTGATAGATGATTTGGAACTCCCTTTTTCAGACGAAATTATATCAAAAAGTAATGTGTTCGCCATGTATGAACAAAGTTTAAGTATGCTGATGGATACCCTTGCTTCGTTTCAAAATGAAAACAGCCTATTGTCACGTTGTGTATTTGGCAAGGATAAAGTGCTAAATAAGATAAACAAAGAAGCCAATCAAATAATTGCCGATTTTATTATTAAAAGTCCGGAAAACGTGAAAATGGCAATGAATACATTATCAATAATTCGTAAGTTGGAAAGAGCAGGCGACCATATTCAAAATATTGCCGAAGAAATTATATTTTATAAGGAAGCAAAAGTTATTAAGCACCAGTTCAAGAAATTAGATAAATAATTTTTCTTCCTTCGTAAAAAAAATAAAAATATTTTACCATTAAATTTTATACCTTTGCCTTCTAAAAAGGTTATTTATATGGAAGAATTATTTTCTAAAATTAATACGTTGGCAGAAAAATACAGCGACTATACGGCTCAACATCTTTCCAAACTAGTTAAAATTAAATCTACCAGCATGCACGAAAAAGAAGTTCAACTTGAACTTAAACGACAAATGGAAGAAGCAGGTTTTGACGAAGTGAACATAGATGGTTTAGGCAATGTGATAGGACGGTTGGGTCATGGCAAAAAAATTATTGCTATTGATGGACACATGGATACTGTTGATGTTGGAAATATGGACAACTGGACATTCAATCCCTTTTCGGGTGAAATAAAAGATGGCTTTGTGCATGGACGTGGTACCGTAGATCAGGAAGGTGGACCAGCAGCAGCCATCACCGCAGTTAAAATTTTAAAAGAACTGGGATTTGACAGGGATATTACCTTATATGTGGTGGGCAGTGTTATGGAAGAAGACTGCGACGGTTTATGCTGGAAATATATTATTGAAGAAGATAAACTTCGTCCCGATTTTGTCATTTCTACTGAACCTACTCATTTGAATATTTATCGGGGACATCGTGGAAGAATGGAAATAGTAGTAAAGTTCAGAGGCATATCCTGTCATGGCAGTGCACCTGAACGTGGGAAAAATGCGATATATATGGCTGCCAGAGCAGCACTGGAAATTGAAAAATTAAATGAACGACTTCCGTACGACCCGTTTTTAGGAAAAGGAACAGTTACTATTTCAGAAATAAAATCGGGCAGCCCTTCGCTGTGTGCTGTTGCCGATTATGCACAGTTTCATCTTGACCGCCGGTTGACGTGGGGGGAAACTAAGGAATCGGCTGTTAAAGAAATTGAAGACATAGTGAAAAATATGGATGCCACTGTGGAAGTACTTTATTACGAAGAAGAAGCATACACCGGCAAGCGTTATGGTATGGAAAAATATTATCCTACATGGAAACTCGAAGAAAATCATCCAATGGTTCAAGCCAGTATCACTGCTTATGAAAAATTATTTCACAAAAAACCTGTAGTGGATAAGTGGACTTTTTCAACCAACGGTGTAACCATTAATGGTATATACGGTATTCCTGTTATTGGCTTTGGTCCTGGAAACGAAGTGCTGGCACATGCACCCAACGAACGAGTTCCTATTAGCGATTTGGTGGCTGCTTCTGCCTTTTATGCTGCCTTTGCATACATAATTTGAATAATCAAATCTATATGAATAATTTAGAAAAAATTTTAGAGGAAATAGCCTCGTTAAAAACCCATCTTTTTAATCAGGATTTTCTATTAACCTGGGATAAAACCGAAGATGAATTAAGGCAAACACTATTGGTAGCCGAAGCATTAAAATATCTGCGTGATAATAATATCTCTACCAACGTTTTTGATTCTGGATTAGCCATATCCAATTTTCGTGATAATTCTACACGCACCCGTTTTTCTTTTGCCTCGGCATGTAATATGCTTGGCTTGGAAGTTCAAGATTTGGACGAAGGTAAATCACAAATTGCTCATGGCGAAACCGTTCGCGAAACGGCTAATATGATTTCATTTTTATCGGATATTATAGGTATTCGCGACGATATGTATCTGGGAGCAGGTCATACGTATATGCTCGAAGTAGGCAACGCATTAGATGATGGATATAAAAATGGCGTGTTGCCTGTTCGTCCCGGCATTGTCAACTTGCAATGCGACATTGACCACCCAACGCAAAGCATGGCAGATTTGCTTCATTTGAAAAACTATTTTGGTTCACTTGAAAATCTGAAAGGGAAAAAAATTGCCATGACCTGGGCATATTCTCCAAGTTATGGAAAACCGTTGTCTGTACCGCAGGGAATTATTGGTTTAATGACACGCATGGGAATGGAGGTAGTTTTAGCCTATCCCGAAGGATATGACCTTATTCCCGATGTAATTGAACTTGCTAAAAAAAATGCTGCAGCAAGTGGTGGAAAATTTACTGTTTCGAACAGCATGGAACAAGCCTTCAACAATGCCGACATCGTTTATCCAAAGAGTTGGGCGCCCTATAACGTAATGCAACGCAGAACACAACTTTTGCAAAAAGGCGATAAGGAAGGATTAAATGAATTGGAAAAAGAAGCATTAGCAACAAATGCCAAATTTAAAAGTTGGGAATGTACCGAAGAGAAAATGAAAAGTACTGCCAATGGCAAAGCCTTGTATATGCATTGCCTGCCAGCCGATATTTCTAATGTGTCTTGCCGGGAAGGCGAAGTAGCCGCATCGGTTTTTGAACGCTATCGCATTGAAACATACAAAGAAGCAGGTTTTAAGCCTTACATCATTGCTGCTATGATATTAAATAATAAGTACAGAAATGTTGCAACTATTCTCCAAAAACTATATAAGCAACAAAAACCACGATTATTAAGTTAACCATTTTTTATCATGAAATCTGTGTTTATTATTTTTTCAATGCTGTTGTTTTTAATGGCATGCTGTCCTCAAAAAACAGAACTGTCCAAAACGACCAACGAGGATTCTATGTCTATAAATGAACATCTGGTAATGGCAGTACTTTATCAGCAACAAGCAGCCGAACGGGTAGCGTTGTCTTATCAAGCATATAATATTGCCCGAATTATGTTAGATGAAAACTTAAAAGCCCATTCATCCAAAAAGAAAAAAGCAATAGTGGTAGATATTGACGAGACGGTGCTTGATAATAGTCCGTTTGAAGCAAAAAGTATTGTGGAAGGAACCCAATACCCAGCATATTGGAAAGAATGGATTAATAACGCAAATGCCAAACCTGTGCCCGGTTCAGTAGATTTTTTAAATTATGCTTCATCCAAAAATGTGGAAACATTTTATATTACCAACCGCAAGGTAGAATTTAAAAATGCGACTATTAAGAATTTGCAAGATGCTGGTTTTCCGTATGCGGATACGCTTCATGTATTTTTTAAATCAGACAAATCAAGCAGTAAGGAACCGAGCAGACAAAAGGTATCTACCATGTATTCTATTATTTTATTGATAGGAGATAATTTAGCCGATTTTTCGTTTTTATATGACCACGCATCTTCGCAAAGACGGATACAGGTTACCGACAGTTTGAAAAATGAATTTGGTAAAAAATTTATTGTTTTACCCAATGCCATGTATGGCGATTGGGAAGATGCACTTTATAATTATAATTATAAATATTCCATTCGTGAAAGGGATTCTATTAGAAAAATGAACTTAAAAGCGTTTTAAATTCTATAGGGTAAGTATTTCTTTTTCTTTGACAGAAAGAATAGTATCAATTTTGACAATATACTGGTCGGTTATTTTCTGAATTTTATCTTCTGCTTCTTTAATTTCATCTTCGGCAATGCCATCTTTTTTAAGTTGCTTTAATTCTTCATTGGCATCACGACGGACATTACGAATACCTATTTTTGCAGTTTCGCCTTCGTTTTTAACTTGCTTTACCAATTGTTTACGGCGTTCTTCGCTTAATGGGGGAACCATGATTCGTAATATTTCTCCATTATTTTGTGGATTAAAACCAATGTTGGATGCCTGAATGGCTTTTTCTATGGGTTCAAGCATGTTTTTATCCCATGGCTGAACAATTATAGAACGTGGGTCGGGAGCAGCAATATTGGCAACCTGATTCAGGGGAGTATGTGCACCATAATAATCTACATATATGCCATCAAGCATAAGTGGCGATGCCTTTCCTGCACGAATCTTTACCAATTCTGTTTCCAAATGTTTTATCACTTTATCCATTTGTTCTTTAGCAGCGTCGAGATAAAACTGAACTTCTTCCGTCATATAGATTTCAAATTTTTGTTACAAAGTTAATTCTTTTTTATAACAGTACCAATGTTTTTGCCCTGTAATAACGCAGATAGATTTCCTTTCTTGTTCATATCGAATACTACAATGGGCATATTATTTTCGCTGCACAGAGTAAATGCGGTCAAATCCATAATTTTTAATTTCTTTTGATAGGATTCGTCAAAGGTAAGTGTTTCATATTTTTGAGCCTTTGGATTTTTTTCCGGGTCTTCCGAATATACTCCATCTACTCTCGTACCCTTTAATAAAGCCTGTGCTTCTATTTCTATAGCACGTAAAGCCGCCGCTGTATCGGTAGTAAAATAAGGATTTCCTGTGCCACCGGCTAAAATACAGACAATTTTTTTGGATAAGGCAGCCAGCACTTTTTCTTTTTGATATAACTGTCCCACCGGTTCCATGCGAATGGAGGTAAATACTTCCGATGATATTCCTATGCTTTTGAATGCAGAATGCAAGGCAAGGCTATTGATAACTGTTGCCAGCATACCCATCTGGTCGCCTTTTACACGGTCAAATCCTTTTTGTGTACCCGACAAGCCGCGAAAAATGTTACCACCGCCCATTACAATGCCTACTTCTACACCCATATTTACAATGGTTGATATTTCGGTGACATAATACATAAGTTTATTTTCATCTATACCATAGCCATTTTTTCCCATCAGCGACTCACCACTGAGTTTTAATAATATTCGTTGATATGTCTGCATGTTTTTTATTTTTTTGTTTATGCAAATTAATCTATTTTTTTTTACTTTTGCAAAACATAGTAACGGAAAGTTATATTTTTTATGTCTTAATCTAATGCCAAACCGCTTGCAAAAAAAATGAAAATGTGCATCCTCGTTGCAAACAAGAACGAGATAGCGAAGCGAATTGTTTTAATTATTTTGTTAGCAAGTCGGTATAAGTTGCACTTAGTGGGTTTATGTAGTCGTCCCTTAAAAACTTTTTTTGGTCTTTTAATCTTTCTTGTACTGTTCTCCTGTTTTCCGCACTTTTTTGCAACACCCACGTAACATATTGATTATCAATATAATTATTATAATTTTGGGTGTTGCAAAATTTT
>CAYSIN010000018.1:0-36842 GCA_964431135.1 uncultured Bacteroidales bacterium | reverse complement strand
ATTAGAAATTTTTACGTAAAAAAACAAGCAAGCAGGGATAGGTGGAAGCCGAAAATCTGTTTGAACGAAGTAGCGTATTGCAATACGCCTCTATTTCGGCTGTGGTCTCGTCAAACTCTAATAAGAGTTATTGACGAGACCAAAAACGATTTTTTTAAGGAGAGACTAAATATAAATCTATTACGATGGATAACATTATCTTTTTTTCCCGATAAATAAAAATCCGGAAGAAATATTTTTTGCCAATGGGTGATGTATCAAAATAAAATCTAAGAATTTTATTGGAAAAGTCAGAATCATTAACAGAATATTTATAAAATAATACAAAGGCTTTATACTAAATGAAAATAGAATAGAAACCCATTCCTGAAATATCCATAAAAAACCAGACGTAGGGCCTCCGGCGGGTTTTAAATCAATTATATCAAAGTCCTTATACAAAACCTTCATGCCCTCATTTGTTCTTCTTGAAAAATCGTAAGGTGAAGCATGAAAAGCCTGTATAAATGGGAAAAAGGAAATAATTATACCATTCTTTTTAAGAACTCTATTTATTTCATTGACTACTTTTTCTGGATTTTTTACATGTTCAAGTACAGCGATATTAAATACTATATCAATGGAATTTTCTTTAAAGGGTAGGTTTTCAATATCACATACTATATCTACATTATCGTACAAAAATATATCAATATTTAAAATTTTATCCGATAACCTTGAATTGCCACTTCCAAGATTGATAGCTATAATTTCATCATTATTAACATATCTTTTTACTAGTTTTTTTATATTCATAGTTGGGCATACAGGACTAATTAATTTTATTAATAATTCATATAAATAACTGAATTTTTTTAATCTAAATTTAATTTTATCAAAAAAATCAGTTATATTGCTTTTATTAAGTTTTAAAAAAACCATTTTATTGTTTATAAGTTCAAAATTCTGTTTGCAATGAGTACAAATTATTTGTTTATTTTCAAATATCAGGGATTCGGTTTTACAACTTGGACATAATAATATATTTTTATCTACATTTTTCATTAATAATAATAATTAACCTGAATAATTCACAAAGATAATAAATGTTTTGACAAGCATAAAACAGAACTTTTTTAAATAGTCGTCCCTTAAAAAGTGACTATCCTATTAAATATGAATTTTATAATGTCGTATTTATAAAAAATTATACATTTTATATTTTATATTTGCTATTTGAACTTTTATAATAGTACGTCTCGTCATTACCTACGAGATACCCATATTCGTAAAAGCATAAAAGCGATTATTTGTGAATTTATCCTCTCGTTAAATATAACAACTATGCTGGTACAATCCGAAAAATAAACGAATAATACTATTTGAAAAAATCTTTGTAATTTTACCGTTCCTATTAACTTCATTTTTCATGAAACGACTGTGGCTCATAGTAGTATTTCTGCCTTTTTTTTCTTTGCATGTATGGGCACAATTTTATAATGGGCTTCAAATGGATTTTGGGAAAAACAGAGTACAGTATCGTCCTTTTTTATGGCAATATTATCGCCAACCAGCGTTTGATGTCTATTTTTATGAAGGAGGCAGTAATATAGCCGCCTATACCGTTCAAAAAGTAACCACCATGATTCCTGAAATAGAAGCGGTATTGGGCTCCAATCTTCAGAAACGAATTATTTTTTTAATCTACAACAACCTGAGCGATTTTCGTCAGAGCAACATCGGGTTGGTTACAGGAAACGATCAGTATAATATTGGCGGAACTACTCAAATCATCGACAACAAAGTTTTTATATATTATGAAGGCAATCATCAATTGCTTGATAAACAAATAAGAGCTGCTATTGCCGAAATTTTACTCAATCAGATACTCTATGGGAATGATTTTAAATCACGTGTAACCAATTCAACACTTCTTGCATTGCCCGACTGGTATTACAAAGGATTAATTTCTTATCTTTCCGATGAATGGAGTTCGGATGTAGAAAATTATGTTCGCGATGGAATACTGAGTCATCGTTACGATAAGTTTAACCGATTAAGTGGTACCGATGCTATTTATGCCGGACATGCTATCTGGCATTTCATTATAAAGAAATTTGGCAATCAAACCATTCCCAATATCCTTTATCTGACACGTATTTCAAAAAATGTTGAAACAGGATTCCTTTATACTATTGGACTTCCAATAAAATATTTATCGAGCGAATGGCTCAGTTATTATATCGATTTATACGAAAAAGATGAATCAAAACGTCAAACGCCACCCGATACATCTATCACCAGAAAAATTAAAAAAAATACAGTAATTAGAGATATCAAAATTTCTAACGATGAACAATGGATTGCATATTCCACCAATCAAATGGGAAGAATAAAAATTTACCTAAAATTATTGACTACCAATGAAACAAAATGTATTTACCGACAAGGCAATCGCCTTGACCAAATACCCGATTACTCGTATCCCATCATAGCATGGCATCCATCAGGGAAATTGGTAGCCTTTGTTGTTGAAAAAAAAGGAACCAAATTTTTATATACGTATGAGATGGAAACTGGTGAACTGTCTTATGAAGAACTGTTCCATGTAAACAAAATTCTAGATATGGATTTTTCATACAACGGGTTCAACCTTGTTTTTTCGGCGGTTGATAATGGACATACGGATATTTTTGTTTTTAACAATGCTGCCAACTCTTATGAACAAATTACCAACGACCTTGCTGATGATATCAATCCACATTTTTTCAACAATTCTGAAAAAATTGTTTTTTCTTCCAATAGACTAAATAATTTGCTTAAATGTGACAGTTTGCAATCTACCTTTGACGTGTATGTTTATTCATTGAAAGAAAAGGATACCGTTTTGACACGCATTACGGTATCGCCCAATGCAGATGAATTACAACCTTATGCAAATTCTAAAAATGAATTTTATTTATTGAGTAACGCTGGCGGTTTGTTCAATAGATACATTGCCAAATACGACAGTACCATCAATTTTATTGATACCACTTTGCATTACCGCTATTTTACCGAAATGAAACCATTAACCAATTATTCTCGCAGTATTTTACAGCAATCATTTATAAATACGGATGTTTATTCCGAATTGTTTTTTTATAAGGGAAAACAACATTCACAAAAGCAAACCTTAACAACCAATGACTTTAAAACAGTCTCCGAAACACCTTTTAGCAAGGATATGATAAAAACGGTAACAGACACTGCTAAAACCAAAAAACTGCCCATCGTAGTCGATACAACATATTTGAATATTACAATAGATACCAACAACATAGATATCAATCATTATGTGTTCAATTTTCAATTGGAACAATTAAAGGGAAATTTGAAAAAAAATAGGAACGACAGCAACCGTGTATCCAACATCAATTTAAAACCTATGATTTATATGACTTCCTTTTATACCAATTCATTTACCAGTCAAATAGATTTCGGTTTTTTGAGCAACAGTTATCAACCATTCACCGGTGGCCCGTATTATTTTAATCCTGGACTTAACGTCTTTTTCAAGTTAGGAACCAACGATTTGTTTGAAGACTATAAAATAACAGGCGGTGTACGCTTTGCCGGTAATTTTAACAGTAATGAATATTTACTTAGTGTTGAAAATCTAAAAAACAGATGGGACAAGCAATGGGTGTTTCATCGGTTGGCGTTGAACAAAATTAACAATGTAGCCTTGCTAAAAACACATACTCACGAATTGTTTTACATTTTACGCTATCCGTTCAATCAAGTAACTGCCGTCCGCATAACTGCCAGTGTACGCTATGATAGAACGGCTTATTTGTCCACAGACGTAACGTCGCTATTACATCCAAACGAAAACGCTGTATGGGCAGGATTAAAAGGGGAATATATTTACGATAATACTATCAACAAGGGATTAAACCTGATGTTTGGAACACGAGGTAAAGCATTTTTTGAAAGTTACTATCAGACCAACAGTTCCGACTTTACTTCGATGTATGTTGCAGGTTTTGATGTACGTCATTATTTGCCTATTCATCGAACGTTTATTTGGGCAAGCAGACTGGCAGCAAGCAGTTCGTTTGGAAAAGCAAAACTTATCTATTATTTGGGAAGTGTTGACAATTGGATAAACCTGAGTACCAAAATTCCAACCTTTGACCCTTCTGTTCGTATAGACCCTTCACAAAATTATGCCTATCAGGCTATTGCCACCAATTTACGTGGGTTCACCCAAAATATTCGAAATGGAAACAATTTTGTTGTACTGAACAATGAATTGCGTTTTCCTATTATAAAATATTTAATGAATAGACCTATTCACAGCGATTTTTTTGAAAATTTTCAAATAATAGGATTTATTGATGCCGGCAGTGCATGGAGTGGAGATTCACCTTATAGCAGTCAAAATGCATATAATACCGAAATCGTAACATCCGGACCTATTACGATTACGATTAACAAAAAACGTGACCCAGTGGTGTGGGGATATGGCTTTGGATTGCGAAGTAGATTGTTGGGCTATTTTGTAAGAGCCGACTGGGCCTGGGGTATCGAAAACAATATAATTATGCCAAAAATATTTTATCTTTCACTAAGTCTTGATTTTTAATTTTACCTTTGTGATTACTAAAATTGAAACAATATGAAACATCTATTTACTTTAACAATGACAATTTTTATGTTTGGGCATTTATTTTCTCAAACTATTACTTCCGTATCAAATGGCAGTTGGACTATGCCCACCACATGGGACTGTAGTTGTGTCCCTATGCCCGGAAGCAATGTCGTAATAAATCATACGGTAACGCTTACCACTAATTGGGGATATACAAGCGGTTCTATTACCGTTAATGTTAACGGTTCCTTAATACAGGATTCTTCACCCCGAGCACTTGCACAAAATGGTGGTACTTTTAATAATGCTGGAACTGTTAATCTGTCTAAAATGGCATTTTTTAATGGTACATTAACCAACTCCGGTACATTAAATGCGATAGACAGTTTATATCTACCCATAAACTTAACAAATACTGGAACCGTTATCTCAAACAACCTGTATTCATCAGGCACTCTTGTAAATAATAATGAAATTAGCGGAGTTAATTTTTTTAATGATGGTAATTTTACGAATAATGGACAAATTCAGTTTGCCAACCATTACAACAATGCTGTTTCGCACAACGACGGTACCATGACGTTTACCGATTATACCAATGCCGGCATTTTTTACAACGATGAAAACCATACCATAACCATGACCAACGATTGTACAAATGGTGATTCATTACATCACGATGCCCATTGGTACAATAACGGACTTACCGAAATCATGCACGATTTTACAAATACTGACACGCTTGACGGCAACAGCAGCGGTTCGTTTTGCGTAGGCAGCAACAGCATAAATTCCGGGGCAGTGCTTGGAAATTTTGACTTTTGTTCACAATCGGGAAATTTTGATGTCAATACTGGGACCATCAGCAATGGAATTACTTATTGTACACATGGCATTAGTTGCTGGGAAGGCATTGCATCAAATACTCTTTCCACGATTAATGTTTTTCCTAATCCTGTAAAAGAACAATTAATAATAACCTCTTCTAAAGAAGTTATTGAAAAAGTTGAAATGGTAAACTTGGTTGGGAAAGTTGTTTATTCTTTATCTGAAATACAACAACAAGAAGTTAATATTTCAAGAAAATCTTTTTCATCAGGAATATATTTCATCAACGTTTATTTAACAAACACTGTGCTGGTTACAAAAATTATAGTTGAATAAACATAGTCATAAATAATTTTTCTCATTTTTTGGAATTAATTTTGCAACGTCAAAACGGATAATTTCGTTTAAACAGAGAAAAATGAGAATATGGAAATTTTTATTTTTTTACGTTTAATTTCTATTATTGAATGAATAGAGGTAGAACGATAGGGTTGTTTTTTATAATCATGTTTGGAGCATGTACGTTTCAGTCCTTTGCTCAAAATGATACTCTTAATAAAATCGATGCCGATGGCAAACAACACGGATATTGGATTATTACCGAAAATAATGTCAAAACGGAAGAAGGCAGATTTGACCATGGCAATAAAGTAGGCGTTTGGAAAGGATATTATCCCAACGGAAGTATAAAGCAAATTCTAACTTACAAAGAAAATAAGCCCAATGGCTATGCAAAATTTTATTATGAAAATGGCAATATAAGCGAAGAAGGTATTTGGTTAGAAAACAAATGGGTTGGTGATTATAAATATTATCATCCTAATGGTACACCTGCATACGAATGGAAATACAGCGAAACGGGAAAAAGAACTGGCGTGCAGCGTTACTTTCACGATAACGGAAAACTGATGATTGAAGGCGAATGGAACGACGGAAAAGAAAACGGTGTGGTTAAGGAATATGATAAGCAAGGAAATTTGTTAGCCGAAAAATCATACAACAATGGACAGTTGGACACAACTAATGTAAAAATATATACTCACACCGAAAAAGTATCAGATACAGAGAAAAATGAATTGCCTCAAATACAGGAAATTACACAGCCGCAAAAAACCGAAATGGAAGTGTTTAACGGAAATGGTTATCATAAGACATTTACCAAAGAAGGAAAGGTTGACCGTGATGGTAATTGGAAAGGCGGACTTTTTATGGATGGAAAAAAATATTTTTACGACGAAACAGGAAAACTGATTAAAACAACCATTTACAAAAATGGACAGATTATAAATATTGTTTATAATAACTAAAAGTAAACAGCAGGATTAATCAACTGCGGGTCAAAAACAATATCTTCGTTAAAAACACCTTGCTGAGGTTGTATTACAGACCAGTTTTTTATAGTAAAATGTGCTCCATGAGATAAAAATCCAATTTTAATATTGTTAATATTATAAATACTGTTGTTTTTTATTTCATGATAATCATTATAGGTTACTTCTTCAGCATTAAGGAGTGTAACCATTCCCGAACCGACAACTTCAAACTCGTTTTGCTGGTCTATAAAGATGGCTGTATCTTCATCTATGCCAATCGCTTTACTCTCTAAGCCCAAGGCCATCATTTGTGTCAAACGTGGAATTCGTTCTCTGTGCATAAAATGCGTATCTATGATAACATCTTTTATAAAGCCAAATCCCTTATCATGCTGAACGCGTCCTTTTAAAAATCCGTGATAATCTCCTTCGTACAGCATGTTTTCTGATGCAGATGCCGCACCTGCACTGGTACCAGCAACAATAAGCGAATCCTCTTTATACCGTTGCATTATTATGGAAAACAAGTTTGATTTTTCCAATGTTCGTACCAATTTAACCTGGTCGCCACCTCCAAAGAAAACAAGATTGGCTTTTTCTATCAATGCAATATGTTCAGGTCTGTCGCAATCATCATTATAGCGTATATCTAACGTTTTAAAATCCGATACGTTTAATTTTCGAAATGCTTCAGCATAATTACTTTCTACTTCGCCTGAATAGGCTGAGGCTGTTGGAATAAGTACAATATTTTTAAAATTAGCCACTTGGGCTACTTTCGACAACACCACCAACGAACCTGTTTTGTCTTCAGCACCACCTATTAAAATAAGTTTCATACATCAAATTAATCCATTCCTTGGCAAAAATACATATTTTATTTTATCTGTTTTCTTTAACAGTAAAGTTTTTATTGACAATCAATAAATTTCAAACGACTAATCTATTCGTCTGATATAATACAACTTGCAAAATATTTATTAACACGGCTAAATCATTCTCCATTATCTTTTATCACACGGTGATAATATTTGCCCTGATATTGATTCGATATTTAAAGGCAATAGTTCTATAAAGTAGTATCTTCCAATTTTATTAAAATAAAAAAGTATGACTTGTATTATTCCAAACTTTGATATACTTTTGCGAGTTCTATGAAATAAAAAACAGTAATGCCCGGATGGCGGAATTGGTAGACGCGCTGGTCTCAAACACCAGTGGGATTAAACCCATGCCGGTTCGACCCCGGCTCCGGGTACTAACCGCAGCCCTCATTAAGAGGGTTTTTTTATGAATGAGAAACAAATTTTGCTAGACAAACGTTATTTAAGAATGGCTCAGGTTTGGGCTGAAAACAGTTATTGCCAACGCCGAAAAGTAGGTGCACTTATTGTCAAAGATAAAATGATTATTTCCGATGGCTATAACGGTACTCCCTCCGGATTTGAAAATAAATGCGAAGACGAAAACGACGTAACGTATCCTTATGTACTTCATGCCGAAGCCAATGCTATTACCAAAGTAGCACAATCAAACAACAGCAGTAGCGGAGCAACATTATATGTAACCACTTCACCCTGCATTGAATGTGCAAAACTTATCATCCAATCGGGCATTAAACGCGTTGTGTTCTGTGACCTTTATCAAAAACAGGAAGGATTGGAACTCTTGAAAAAAGCCCATATTGAAGTTTCACATATTCCATTACATCATGAACAGTAATAAAAAATTTCTGTATTACTTTCCCATCATCTTGGCATTTACTCTCGTATTAGGGATGTATCTGGGAAAAATTTTTTTTACCAATCCATTAGATGAGTTTTTTAACGATGCTAAATCTACCTTGTCTATTAAAAATATCCGTCCCGAAAATAAACTTCAATCCATACTTAATTATATTCAAAACGAATACGTAGATACCATCAATAAAGATTCGCTCATTGAACTGACCATACAATCGTTGCTGCAAAATCTTGACCCACATTCGGTGTATATACCACCTTCCGATTACGAAGAAATGAATGAGCCGCTGGAGGGAGAATTTGACGGTATTGGTATTGAATTTAGTTTACAAAGCGATACCATTGTTGTAATGAATACTATTATTGGCGGACCTTCTGAAAAACTCGGTATTATGGCAGGCGACAGAATTGTTAAAGTAAACGACAGTGTAGTGGCAGGCATTGGTATAACCAATAATAAAGTGATGAAACTGCTGAAAGGTCCTAAAGGTACAAAAGTTAAAGTACATATTTTACGTAGAAATGTTTCTTCATTGTTAACTTTCGAAATCACGCGTGATAAAATTCCCGTACACAGCATAGATGCTTCCATGATGCTATCAAACAATATGGGCTATATTAAAATTGCTCGCTTTGCCAAAACAACACCAGACGAATTTCATCAAGCATTAGAAAAATTACATCAACAAGGAATGAAAAAAGTAATAGTGGACGTTCGTGGAAATGGCGGGGGTTATATGGATGCTGCTATCCAGATTGCCGATGAATTTTTGAAAAAGGAACAACTGATTGTATATACCGAAGGCAGAACACAACCCAAAAAAGAATACAAGGCAACCACGTATGGTATTGCCGAGCAAGATAGCGTTGTTATATTAATAGACGAATGGTCTGCCTCTGCCAGTGAAATATTGGCAGGTGCCATTCAAGACAACGATAGAGGCATCATTATTGGCAGACGTTCTTTTGGAAAGGGACTCGTTCAGGAACCTATTGATTTTAACGACGGAAGTTCTGTTCGACTAACTATTGCCCGCTATCACACTCCCAGCGGAAGATGCATTCAACGAAATTACAAAACGAACACCCTTGATTATTACACCGATTTACTCTATAGAAACGATTCACTTGATACCATAAATCAGAAACATACACCTAAGTTTTATACATTAAAAGGACGAGTGGTTTATGGCAATGGCGGCATTACTCCCGATATTATAATTAACAATCTTAAAAACGATATTCCAGATTTTTATTATACGTTGGTTAATCAGTCGTTGATATATCAATATGCCTTTAAATACAGCGACCAGCATCGTAAATCGTTAATGATTTATAAAACGTGGCAACAATTGGATAATTATTTAGTCAACTCAACCGTATATAATGATTTTATTGCCTACATAAAAACACAGCATATAAACCCATCAAGCACAGATATACAAAAAGCCAAATCGCCTATTATGAATTTACTCAGAGCATACATTGTTCGCAATATCTTTAACGATGAAGGTTTTTATGCTATTTTTCTGCAAAACGATGAAGGCGTTAAAAAAGCCATTACTGTTTTACAAAATGAAAAATAATTTTTCTGAAATTATTCGACTGATTTTTTTGGTGATTTGTTTTCTTGTTGAAATAAAAATAATCGTATAAATTTGTAAAAAAATATTATGGAGTATAATACCCTTAAAGTTGATGTTCAAGGCTCAATTGCAATGGTTACTATGGCAAGACCTCAAGCGTTGAATGCGTTGAACAGTAATTTCTTTACAGATTTTAATCATTTCCTTGATGAAATTCAAACGAATAAAGAAATTCGTGTTATCATTATTACCGGAGAAGGAAAAGCATTTGTAGCGGGAGCCGATATTTCAGAAATGGTGAATATGGACACAAAGGAAGGCTATAATTTTGGCAAAAAGGGACAAAAAACGTTTGCACGACTGGAAAATATTCCGCAGATTGTAATTGCTGCCGTCAATGGATATGCCTTAGGTGGCGGATGTGAATTAGCCATGTCGTGCGATTTTCGTATTGCCGCACCAGAAGCAAAATTTGGACAGCCTGAAGTAAATCTTGGACTAACACCCGGTTATGCTGGCACACAACGTCTTTCTCGCCTCATCGGTCTTGGAAATGCATTGTATCTGCTAACCACTGCCGAAAACATCAATGCACAGGAAGCACTCCGCATCGGACTGGTTCAAAAAATCGCCGAGCCCGAAAAACTTATGGAAGAAACTATGCTTATAGCCAAAAAAATTATTTCAAAAGGTCCAAACGCAGTAACATTGGTTAAGCAAATTACACGCAAAGGCTTTAATACAAATTTCTCCGAAGGATGTGAAATGGAATTGAACGCTTTCTCTTCTTTATTTGGTAATGAAGGGGCAGAAGGCATGAAAGCCTTTATCGAAAAAAGGAACCCTGTTTGGTAATTTGATTCATTTTACGAATGAACCTATAAAAATATATTTTGCCATTTAAAATAAAAAGTATTAATTTTGCGTCCATAAACCAAAATAAAATGTTTCATACTCTATTAGCGTAATGGAAAAAAAATATAAAATAAATGTGACATAAATTTAACTAAACCATAAAACTATATGAATTATAACGAACGAATGCAAAAAGTGGCTGTTTTAGGAGCGGCCGGAAAAATGGGAAGCGGTATTTTATTACTAAATGCTGTGGAAATAGCAGATTTGAGTTTACTTCCCGAAAACAAAGGTAAAACATACGTAATCTATGCAACAAGTAGGTCAGAAGAGGCTTTATCAGGCTTAATCCATTACGTACGAAACCAGGTTGTGAAAATTGCCGAAAAGAAAATCAGTTGGCTTCGCGAAATGTATAAAGACCGTGGAGACCTTATTGAAAATGGTGAAATTATTGAAGAATATGTTAACCATGTCATGTCGGTCATTCGCCCAACCACACTTACCGAATCAGCATACAATGCCAATTGCATTTTTGAAGCCATTAAAGAAGATGCCGATTTAAAAGTATCTACCTTAAAAAAAATTAATGAAAACAATCCCAATCAACCATGGTTCTTTACCAATACTTCTTCTATTCCTATTCAATTTTTGAACGATAAAGCCAACTTAAATGGAAGAATTATTGGTTATCATTTCTACAACCCACCCGCTATACAAAAATTGGTTGAATTAATTTCATGCAAGGATACTCTTCCTGAATTAAGGGAGTTTTCATTACAGTTAGCACAAAAATTGGGAAAGACCATCATCGAATCCAACGATGTCGTTGGGTTTATTGGTAACGGACATTTTATGCGAGATATTATTCATGCCGCCGAAGAAGTAGAAAAACTTGAAAAAGAACATGGATTTGTTCAATCGGTTTATATAATAAATAAAATTTCGCAGGAATATCTTATCAGACCCATGGGCATTTTTCAACTTATCGATTACGTTGGCATAGATGTTTGCTCGTTTATTATGAATGTGATGAATAAATATATGCCTCAGGATAAAATCGTATGTCCTATGCTGGACAAAATGCTATCACAAAATATTAAAGGTGGACAATATTCAGACGGTTCACAAAAAGACGGATTTTTGAAATATGAAAAAAACAAAATCACAGGTATTTATGACATAAACTCAAAAACATATATCCCTATCGATAAAATACAAACCGAATGCGACCAGAAACTGGGAGATAAACCAAAAAATTTAATCGCCTGGAAATCGATTGTATCTGCCAAAGACAAAGATTCCAAGTTATCTGCATTATATAAAGAAATATATTCCATGAATACCAAAGGTGCAGCATTGGCAAGAACCTATGGAAGTAAATCCAAAGAAATAGGAAAGCATCTTGTTACTTCTGGTGTTGCCAAAAGTGAGGAAGACGTGAACAAAGTTTTGCTGATGGGATTTTTTCATGCTTATGGTCCAATTAACGAATATTTCAAATAAAAAATAATATGATGAAAACGTTAAGAAAAAAAGTATTTATTACAGCCGGTTACAATACTGTTTCCATGGGAACAGGACGAAAAGAATTTAATCCTAAAAAAGAACGCCCGGGATTAGAAGAATACATTACCGAAGCCGGAAAAGGAGTGGTAAAACAAATCGGCGATGCTTCATTAATTGATGAAGCTGTAATCAGCAATTTTATGGCTGCACGTTACAACCTGCAGGCAAATTTAGCCGCTTTTATTCCATTAATTGATGAAAAACTGCGATATATTCCTGTGGTTCGAGTCGAAGGTGCTTGCGGTTCCGGAGGATTAGCCCTTGGAACAGCCATACGTTCTATTTTGGGTGAAACAGCCGATGTTGTATTAGTTGTTGGTGTTGAAGTTCAGAATACGGTAAAAGCCGTATATGGAGCCGATATTCTGGCAGGTGCCGGTTGGCATAAAGACCGTAAAAACGGACATGCTCATTATTTCCCCGGACAATTCAGCAACAGAGCCGGAAAATACTACGAAAAATATGGCCGTGAAAATACCCGTAAGGCAATGGCCCGCTGGTATAAAAATGCCGTTGAAAATGCCCGCCTATGTCCCACTGCCCAAGAATATCACAACACCATGCCCGACCCTGAAAACGTGGCTATGGTAGAACCTAATCCAAAGGTGTTTCTTGATAACATCACTGTTTATGATTGTTCCAAAGTATCCGATGCTGCATGTGCCTTACTGGTAGTGTCCGAAGAAGGATTGAAAAAGTTAAACAAATCAAAAAAAGATGCTGTTGAAATAGTCGGATTTGGTCAAGCCATTGAAGATATTACCAAACCACCACTCGACCCGTCGCAATTAGATACCACAAAAGTTGCCGTTGAAAAAGCATTGAAAATGGCAAATATTTCTATAGATAAAATAGCAACTGTTGAATGCCATGACTGCTTTACCATTGCTGGAATTATGGCGATAGAAGCCATGGGATTAGCCCCCAAGGGAAAAGGTGCCGATTTTATTAACAAAGGTCATACTTCGCGTACAGGTAAAATCCCATTCAACACTACCGGTGGGTTAGTTGGTTGGGGACACCCGGTTGGTGCAACAGGCGTACATCAAGCCGTTACTATTTGGGAACAATTAACAGGAAAAGCAGGAAATGCACAAATAAATATCCCTGCCGATAAGCCTTACGGTTTAAGTGTTAATATGGGCGGTGACGATAAAACCTTAACATCCATCGTTTATAAAAAGTTGTAATGCCTGAATATAATGCCATAGCCCGAATGCTGGGAATAAAATATCCCATCATTCAGGGAGGAATGGTATGGTGTAGCGGATGGAAACTTGCTTCTGCCGTAAGTAATGCCGGAGGATTGGGCGTTATCGGCGCCGGTTCTATGAACCCCAATCTATTGCATGAGCATATCAATAAATGCAAACAGGCAACCGATAAGCCTTTTGGTGTTAATATTCCCCTTCTTTATAAATACGCTAAAGAATGTATGGAGATATCTATCAAAGAGCATGTATCGGTTATTATTACTTCCGCTGGAAACCCAGCACTTTATACTTCTATTTTAAAAGAAGAAGGGATTAAGGTCATTCATGTTGTTTCCAGTTCACTATTCGCTAAAAAAGCCGAACAAGCAGGTGTAGATGCCATTGTAGCCGAAGGTTTTGAAGCCGGTGGCCATAACGGGCGTGAAGAAACCACCACACTGGTTTTAATTCCGGAAGTAGTAAAAAATGTTTCCATCCCAGTAATTGCCGCAGGAGGCATTGCCACCGGAGGACAGATGTTGGCGGCATTTGCATTGGGAGCACAGGGAGTGCAAATAGGTACACGATTTATTGCAACAACCGAATCATCAGCACACGAAAACTTTAAAAATCTTATTGTGCAAGCCAAAGAAGGTAGTACTTTTTTGTGCCTTAAGAAAACGGTTCCTACGCGGTTGTACAAAAATGCTTTATTTCAAAAAATCACAGAAGCCGAAAGTAAGGGCATTTCTGCCGAAGAATTGTGGCAAATGCTTGGTGAAGGCGAAAACAAAGCACAACTTGGTATTTTTGATGGTGATATACAAAACGGAATGCTCGAAGTGGGCCAAAACATTTCACTCATCAATGAAATAAAACCGGCTAAAGAGGTTATCGAAAATATTGTAACCGAGTTTCAGGAAGCAAAAAAAAGAATTGAATAAATATTTCTTGCTTTTATACCAAACCGCTAACAAAAGAATGAAATGAATTTTGTTAGTTGATTTTGGTTCATGCCGACAGACTAACGGGTTTAAAACAAAAGTTCAGCGTATTGTTTTAATGAACCTGCGAGCAAGTCAGTATGAAAAAGATACCCTACAGAATAAAAGATTTTTTTTGTTTGAAAAAAATGTATTATCTTTGAAATCAAATTTTTTCATTATGGGAAAAAATCAAGAAAATACCGTTACACCCAATTCCATTAATATTATTGGAAGTACTACCAACATTGTGGGTGATATTGTTAGCGAAAGTGATATTCGCATAGATGGCAATATAAAAGGCACTATTCAAACAAAGGGACGTGTGGTCGTCGGTCAATCGGGTATAATTATAGGAAAAATTATTTGTCAAAATGCGGAAATCAGCGGAAATGTGGAAGGCAAAATCAATGTTTCGGAATTGCTGTCGTTAAAAAGTACATCCAATATTAATGGTGAAATTAATACCGGCAAACTGGCTATAGAACCCAGTGCAATTTTTACCGGCACATGCAAAATGGGTGAATTCAGCATGTCGCACGATGAGGAATAATCCCTCTCCTAAAAAATATTTGAATAATTATGCACGCTACTCAAGTATCGCTCTTCAAATGGGTGTTATAATTGCGGGTGGAGTAATAGGTGGGCATTTTATTGACCAATGGATAGGATGGAAGTTCCCAATTATTACGTTGATTTTGTCTTTTTTTTCGGTCATAGCGGCAATTTATATTGTTGTAAAAGATTTGAATATACCCAAGCATGAAAAATAATTTATATCTTAAAAAAACTTCCTTGCTTGTATTTGTTGCTACTATTATGTTTTCTGCCGTGATAATTTATTTTTTCAATTCCAAAAACTGGTTCTGGATAACCATTCCCGTTTATTTTTATACACTCTCGTTTTTCGGATATCCATATCTCCAAAAACAACTGCAAAAATCGTCCACCACATTTGTTTCAAAATACCTGTTAATAAGTACATTCAAAATGTTGCTGCATTTGGGTATTATTTTTATTCTTTTGTTTTTATGTAATGAAAAAATATTGATTGCCGTTTTATTTTTATTTAACTACTTCGTATTCAGTATTTATGAAGTAATTTCATGGAACACATTGCATAAAAAACATTAATGTTTTTGGATTTGATTTTTAGTTACTTTTGCACGTCATGAGACCTATTTATTATATTAAGGAGTTTGCCTTTCAAATACGCAAATTTTTCAAAGCAGCCTTGACATTCCTTATTCACTTTCTGTCTAATCTGGTTTTTTTTATTTCCTTTTGTACTATTTTAATAACAATATACCGTTCGGGTTTTCCAATTGATTTAAAGATAAGTAATTTTATCGAAGGCTCTATTTTATGGCTTCAAATAATTTTATGGCTGGCTTTTCTTATCAGAATTATTCTTTACATCCAGCATCGCGAAATAAAACGAATTATTATAGTCGAATTTATTATTCTACTTATATTATCTGTGTTTGTAGTAGAGCACTTTTTAATTCCCGATATGTTCGAGAATTGGTTTGGAAAAGCAGAACACTTTTTAGAAACACTGTATATTATCATTATTAATCTGGTAGTTTTTTTAATTGAATTTTCCAAAAAACGTATATCTTTTCTTACATCTCTCAAGCCATCTGTGCTGTTTTTACTGAGTTTTATTTTTCTTATTCTGGTAGGAGCCTTATTGCTTATGCTGCCTGCTGCTACTACGCATGGCATTTCTATTACCAACGCCTTTTTTACATCCACTTCTGCGGTATGTGTTACCGGACTTACACCTATTGATACAGCAACGTCGTTTACCTTTTTAGGTAAAATCATTATTATTGCTCTTATTCAGATAGGTGGATTGGGCATTATGACCTTCACCACTTTTTTTGGATTGTTTTTTTCACCGGTTTCCACATTTCGCAATTTTATGATGGCTAAAGAAATAACTAATACAAATACCTTTTCAGAAATGTCGAAAACATTAATGAAAATTTTATTGTTCACTTTTACTCTTGAAGCGGCGGGTACTTTTTTTATTTGGCTATCGTTGCAAAATGAACATGTGGCTACTTCGTTTGACAATTTTAAATTTGCCGTTTTTCATAGCATTTCTGCATTTTGCAATGCCGGATTTAGTACCAAATCAATGAACTTGATGGACCCAACCATTATCAACAATTATTTTATTCAATTTGTCATCGCTTTTTTAATAATCTTAGGAGGTATAGGTTTTCCTATTTTACTGAACTATTACAAATTGATGAAACATCACCTATTTAATCTGGGGCGTTTACTGAAAGGAAAAAAATATTTGTACAAGCCAAGAATAATAAATGTTAATTCCCGTATCGTTGTTTTTACTACACTGATATTAATTTTAACAGGAATGGGCTTTTTCATTCTTTTTGAAAACAATAATGTATTGCAGGGACATTCGTGGGTAGAAAAAATTGCTATCGCATTCTTTGCTTCTGTAACACCACGTACTGCGGGTTTTAATGCCATAGATTATTCTCAAATTTTGCCCATTACAGCACTACTGACTATTTTTTTAATGTGGGTTGGTGCTTCACCCGGAGGTACCGGCGGTGGTATAAAAACAAGTTCGCTTGTTATTGCCATCATGAATGTATTTAGTTTTGCCAGAGGTAAAAGCAGAATAGAAATCAGCCGAAGAGAAATTTCAACCACTAGCATAGGAAAAGCATTTGCTGCTATTTTACTTTCTATCGCAGTACTTGGTATTGCTATTATGTTGATTTCTGTATTCAATCCCGACATAGATATTTTAAGAGTAGCCTTTGAATGTTTTTCAGCGTATGGTACGGTAGGATTGTCTATGGGCGTTACACCGCATCTATGCGATGCCAGCAAGTGGGTATTGATTGTTACCATGTATCTGGGACGTATAGGTACTTTTACCTTGTTTGTTGCTTTTTTACATCAAGTAAGAAATATGAAATATAAATATCCTGTTGAGGAAATAAATATTAATTAATATGAAAGTCATTGTTATCGGATTAGGAAATTTTGGCTCGGCAGTTGCCAGCAAACTGGCTTCGCTGGGACATGAAGTTATCGGTGTTGATTCTATAGAACAACGTGTAGAAAATATTAAGGACAAAATAACGTTTGCCATTACCGTTGACTGTACCGATTCCACTGTTTTGAAAACTCTTCCACTCAATGAGTGTGATATGGTACTCGTTACCATCGGCGAAGATATTGGGGCTTCCATTTTAATTACAGCACTGCTCAAAAAATTTAATGTGAAACGAATCATTAGTCGTGCTATTTCACCCATACATCGTACCGTACTCGAAGCCATTGGTGTTATGGAAATTCTAAATCCAGAAGAAGATTCGGCAGAACGCTTTGTTACAAAAATCAATCTTAAAAACGTAATAGATGTTCTCAATATTTCCGAAGAATATGCTGTGATGGAAGTAATTATTCCACATAAATATGTTGGATTAAAGGTATCGGAAGTTGACTTGAGAAAAAAATACAATATAAATATTCTTACCATCAAACAGGATATTCAAAAACATGTGCTTTCTAAAAATATATATGAGACCAAGATTATAGGTGTTATTTCGCCCGATTATATTTTTCAGGCAAACGATATTCTAATCATTTTCGGGCATACTTCGGATATTAAGAAATGGCTTGATAAATCAGTGTTATAATGACAATAAAAAATTTATCTCTTATAGTAGCCGTAGCCAGCAATGGTGCCATTGGCAAAAAAAATCAATTACTTTGGCATATTCCCGAAGATTTAAAATATTTTAAGGAATTAACCATGGGGCATCATATTGTTATGGGAGAAAACACATGGCTTTCGTTGCCTGTAAAACCCTTGCCTGGCAGAACAAGTGTTGTTCTCTCTTATGATTTGCCCGAATCAGAACAGTATCGTGTTTTTAGAAATATTCCTGATACATTGAATTTTATTAAGCAGCAAAACGATAGTTGTTTTATTATAGGTGGGGCAAGCATTTATAGACAATTTGTTGAATATGCACAAAAATTGTTCATTACATGGGTAGATGCCGTATTTGAAGATGCCGATGCCTTTTTCCCCACGGAGCAGTTACCATTGTTTCACATTATTTCCGAAAAGCCTGCTTTTAGTGAAAAGGCTAATTTGAATATCCGCTTTACCGTTTATGAAAGGAATGCCATAGACTAATTCTGATTATACCGATAAAAATTTTTTTGAATGCATATTGATAAATAGTCGTCCCTTAAAAAGTACCTATCCTATTAAATATGAATTATATAATGTCGTTTTTATAAGAAATTATTTGTCTCGTCATTGTTAACGAGACGAGTTTTTTCTTTTGGGAACTTTTTTTACTGTACTATAAATGCTCTTTTTTAAGGTCAGTAAGAGCCTGCATGATAATAGAAGGTTTATTTTTTTATTTAAAAATCATGCAGGGTTCTTTTTTGCGGAAAAAAAGAAAAGTACAAGAAAGATTAAAATGAGTTTTTAATGGACGACTAAATAGTTGCCGTTAAAATTTAAATACCTTATTCCCAATTATAAAGGTTAGAATATGTCTGTCTTTTTTGGTGCCGTATATATCTTTTATAGTAATCAATAATCCCGTTTCTTCGGAATTGCCAAACTCTGGATTAAAGGCGGTACCAAAAACTTTCATGGTGGGCGAAAGATTCATGTATGAATTAATAAGGGGTGGTATAATCTCGCCTAACTGACGTACGTTTTGAGATAAAATTTTATAATTTTCGTGATACGATTTTCCACTTAGTATCATCTCAAGTTCGTTTTCCGGTGTTTCAATAGTTAAAGGCTTTATAGGAGTAATAAGGTTTTCGTTGTCTTTGAAATATTTATTTAAAAAGTACAGAATTAAGTCTCGTGCCCTGCGATTAAAATCGGGATACATGGTTACTTTTCCGAAGAAAAATTTAACGTTGGGATATATCACCGTTAATGAACCTAAGCCGTCCCATAGATTGTCCAATGCAAACAATTCGCGTCTTCCAATACCGGTAGACTGATAATTGGGCTGAATGAATGAACGTCCCAATTCGATTGTAAAAGGCATGTACTCTTGTATAAATTTATCGGAGAAACGAAACAAATGCGATGTTGCCAAAATGGGATTACCATTAGTATCTTTTTTGGCTTCACTTCCCAAAATAAAACGATAACCACCAATTATTTCTTTTCGTTTTGGGTCCCAAACAATCAATTGTTTGTATGGAACTTCGCCGATATCAAATTCGTCTATGTCCACCTCTTGGCCTGTGCCACCGCCAGCACTACGAAATGTCATTTCACGTATTCTGCCAATTTCTCTCATGGTATTGGGCGAATCGTGTGCTGTAATGCAATAAATATGATTCCCATTATGATTGGTATGACGAATAAATTTATCTTGCGTTAGTTCTTTTTTTATTAATTCCACAGAAACGGGTGGTATAATTCCTTTGGGTTGCATATTATGATTTATTTAATTCGTAAACACGTTCTTTTATGTATTCTGCCCATTCAGCGGGTGTTTTTTCTTTGGTAAAGTGAGTATATGAAACAGGTTTTCCAAAATATAAGTTAAATACATTCCCTTTTTGTTTATACATTTCATTAGGTAAAAAAAACATTTCAATATTGGCTTTTATTCCTATAGAGGTTCTGAAATTGGCTAATCGATAGAAAAAATTCGAATTTTTTGCATCAATAAATACCGGCACTACATCACGCTGATATTTTATGGCAAAATTAATAAACGATTTTTTCCATTCCAAATCACGAATAACGCCTTTCTTTTTGCGGCTTACCAAACCAGCAGGATAATATAGAATTTGCATGTTTGATTGAAAAGCATCGTCAAAAAGTTGAGCTGCTGTCTTGTTTTGACTGCCAAAATGATTTACAGGAATAAATAAAGGCTCAAAATTTTCTAAGTTGAGCAAAACATCATTAACCACAATGCGGCATTCTCCCATATATTGATGAACCGAATCAACAAAGCACATACTGTCTATGGCTCCCTGAGTATGGTTGGCCGCAAACAGATAACGCCCACCCACAGGTACATTCTCTATGCCATGTGTTTGATAAGTTATGTTGAATAACTCCAACACGGCTTTTACAAAATCATAATCGTGCCTGTCTTTTGCTCTCAACAAAAAAGCATTGATTTCATCCTGATGGAGTATGTGTTTTATATACGATAATACAAACGAAGTTAATAGTTTTACCAGTTTCGGATTTTTTGATTCGATAACTTTTTTAATGTCTATTTGTAAAACTTTATTTTCTTCCATTTTTAAGAAGGATTTTGCGACTACAAAGATAATTTTTTTATGTGAAATGTAATTTTTTTTTATTTTTTTAGAAAATCACATTTATAACTTATTGTATATTAGTTAGAAAAAAAAGTTATCAACAAAAGTGTAAAAAAGTGTAAAAAAGTGTTGTAAAGTGGGAATATAATATTTATTTTTGGCAAATAATTTTTTACTCATGATAACTTTTATTGGTGATTATCCCTGCAAAATGGATTTGAAAGGCAGAATCCTTTTACCATCGGCATTTAAGAAGCAAATGGGGGAGAATAAAGTGAGTAGATTTGTTGTGAAAAAGGCAATTTTTGAGAGGTGCTTGATGTTGTATCCTTATGACGAGTGGGAACGTCAAATATCCATACTTCGTGCTAAAACCAATCCGTATAATCGGGCACATGCCGAATTTTTACGTGAATTTTTTAAAGGAACAGCCGAAGTTGTACTGGATGGGAGTGAACGCATACTTATACCCAAAAGACTTATAGAATGGGCTTCCCTAAAAAGTGATGTCATTCTTGCCGGTCAAGACGATAAAATAGTTATATGGGATAAGGATTCTTATGAATCGCAAAAAATGAGTGATGAATCCTTTGCATCACTGGCAGAAAAAATTCTTGGCAATAACGATACCGATAAGTAATGGAAGCATATCACATTCCCATATTACTTACAAAGGCAATAGACGGATTAAATGTTCAGGAAGGGGGCATTTATCTTGATTTGACGTATGGGGGTGGCGGTTATTCCAATGAAATATTGAAACGGACAAAAAATATTAATGTCATTGCTTTTGATGTAGATTCGGATGCATTGGTTAATTATAACAACGATGATAGATTGACGTTATTTCATGCCAACTTTCGTTTTTTTGACCATTTTCTTCAATACAAAGGCATAAAAAAAGTACAGGGAATTATAGCAGATTTGGGCGTTTCATCACATCAATTCGATACGGCTACCAGAGGATTTTCATTCCGATTCGACAGCATGCTCGATTTGCGAATGAATCAGCATTCTCCAAAAACAGCCGCCGATATACTTAATACTTATAATGAAACACAATTACGTGATATATTTTATCATTACGGAGACCTCGAAAATGCTTCAAAAATTGCTCATGCTATTATTGAAAACAGAAATAATAATACACTTGCAACCACACAACAATTGGTAGAACTGTTAAAACCTTTTACTCCAATATCTCAGGTGCATAAATTTCTTGCCAAAATATTTCAGGCATTGCGGATAGAAGTTAATAACGAAGTGGATGCCCTGAAAGAAATGTTGCAAAAGTCGGTTACCTGGATTTCAAAAAAGGGACGTATCAGTATAGTGAGTTATCATTCGGTTGAAGATACGCTGGTGAAAAATTTTTTTCGAAGTGGAAATTTTAATGGAAGCATACAGAAAGATTTTAAAGGCAACCCTGTTTCTGTTCCTTATGTAACGGTTACCAAAAAAGCCATTGTACCGGATGTTGCTGAAATCAAAAAAAATAATCGTGCACGCAGTGCAAAACTTAGAATAGCCGAACTTGTATGACCGACAAAACTACCAATAGTAAAACGAAAAAAGAATCACTCAAACGAAAAGAAATTATTCGTTCGCTGGCTGACGGCTCTCTTTTTACCAAGGAAGTCATTTTAAAGAACATTCCCTTTTTACTGTTTTTACTCTTTTTAGGATTGGTTTATATTGCCAATCATTATCAAGCCGAAAAACTTGTCAGACAAACGATTGAACTAAAAAAGGAAATAGAACAACTAAAAGCAGAACATCTGTCGGTTACCTCTGCGTTAATGCAAATATCACAACAAAGTGAAGTAGAAAAATTAATTCAGGAAAAGCAACTCGATTTACAAACATCCGAACAACCACCTAAAAAAATAATAATCAATCCATCGTTATGTCAGAAATAAAAAAGGACATATTAAGCAGAATTGGATTATTTTATGTATTAATCGCCTTATTTGGGGTTATTATTTTAGGAAGAATATTGTATTTACAATTGGTAGAAGGTTCTTTATGGAAATCGAAGGCATTGGCACTTTCTCAGAAAAATATTATCATTCCTCCCATGCGGGGTGATATACTCTCGTCTGATGGAAAGGTGCTTGCTACATCCGTCCCATATTACGAAATTCGAATTGATTTTAGAGCCCAAGGCTTAAAAAAAGAATTGTTTTATAAAAATATTGATTCGCTTTCTCTTTGTCTGTCGCAATTGTTTAACGATAAATCAGCGTTAGACTATAAAAAAGATTTGGTAGAACAATACAAGCAAGGAAATCGTTATTATCTTTTAAAAAGACGAATAAACCATGAAGAATTTAAGCAACTGAAAACATTTCCGTTGTTCCGAATGGGACAAAATACAAGTGGTTTTATTGTTATACAGAATTACTATAGAGCAAAGCCCTTTGGAATGCTTGCTTCACGAACGTTGGGATATACCAGTGCAGACCGTGTCGTAGTTGGTATAGAAGGTGCATTTGACCACTATTTGAGAGGTAAGGAAGGCATTCAATTTATGCAGCGATTGTCTGGAAATGTGTGGATGCCTATTAATAACGGCAATGCCATTGAGCCACAAGATGGCTATGATGTAGTTACCACCCTTGATGTAAATTTGCAAGACGTAGCACATCATTCATTATTATCGCATCTGCAAAAAAATAAAGCCGAACATGGTTGTGCCATTGTTATGGAAACAAATACAGGTTACATTAAAGCCATTGTTAATCTGGAATACGATAGTACTCTTCAAAATTATATTGAAAAATTTAATTATGCCATTGGTGAAAGTGCCGAACCCGGTTCTGTATTTAAACTTGTTTCGATGATAGCCGCATTAGATGAAGGTTATGTAAAAATTACCGATACCATTAATACGGGTAATGGTGAAACAGAATATTGTGGGGTTAAAATGAAAGATTCACACGAAGCAGGTTTTGGAAAAATTTCGGTAGCCGATGTGTTTGCCTATTCTTCCAATGTGGGAACATCAAAAATTATAACGACTTACTTTTCCGAAAATCCTCAAACTTATGTTAATAGAATTTACAATTTAAAATTGAACGAAAAACTGGGACTTGATATTAAAGGCGAAGGAATTCCCGTAGTCAAAGACGCTTCAGATACAAGTTGGTCTGGAATTACTTTACCGTGGATGTCTATCGGATACGAAGTCAAACTTACCCCCATGCAAATAGTAACGCTCTACAATGCCGTTGCCAATGAGGGTAGAATGGTAAAGCCTATGCTTGTCAAAGAATTGCGATACAGGGGTGAAGTAGTAAAAAAATTTGAATCACAAGTGATTAATCCGGCTATTTGTTCACAATCAACATTAAATGATTTAAAAATCATATTAAAAAGAGTGGTCGAAAAGGGGACAGCCAAAAATTTGAATGGAACAATTTATAAAATTGCTGGTAAAACAGGAACAGCACAAATTGCACGCGGTAAAAAAGGATATAAGGATGAAAATGCACAAAAAACGTACAGAGCATCTTTCGTTGGTTATTTCCCAGCCGATAATCCTAAATATACCTGCATGGTAGTAGTAAGTTCTCCTTCACAAAGTGTATATTATGGAAATGTGGTGGCTGGTCCTATTTTTAAGGAAATAGCCGATGATATTTATGCTACGCATATTGACCTGCAACAGGATATAAATAATTTATCTCAAACAACTCATGACAAACCTGTTATTAAATCTGGATTTTCAGCAGATATGGTTAAACTGATTCATCTTTTAAAGATAGATTCGTTGAATATACCATCCAGTAAATGGATACAAACTAATTGTTCAAAAGAAAAAATAGGTTTTAAGCCACTTATTATAAGTCGGTCGGTTATGCCAAACGTTACAGGGATGGGATTGCGTGATGCCCTTCATATTCTGGGAAATAGTGGACTTGAAATTAGGGTAATAGGACGTGGAAAGGTTATTAAGCAATCGTTACCCAATGGAACATCATTTCAAAAAGGAGATTTAGTTTATCTTGAATTAGGATAGTGATGAAGTATATTAATGACATATTACCCTTTATTCATCCATTAGAAATGATGGGTGAAATACCCTCGTATTCTATTAATAGAATATTTATTAATTCTAAAGAAGTAAAACCCAACTCATTATTTATTGCTATTAAAGGTACACGTGTCGATGGGCATGATTATATAGAAGATGCCATAAAAAAAGGTGCAAAATTTATTGTATGCGAACAAATTCCGTTGGATGTACGCAGCGAAGTTTTTTATATAAGAGTAGCAGATGCACAACGTACAGCCGGAACTATTGCTGCCGCTTATTTTGATTTTCCTTCAGAAAAATTAAAAGTAGTAGGGGTTACGGGTACCAACGGAAAAACAACCATTGCTACATTGCTTTATCGCTTGTTTAGATATATGGGCGAAAAAGCAGGACTTCTGTCAACAGTAGTCAATTATGTCGATTCTAAAATGTATTATGCAACACATACAACACCCGACCCTATAGAACTTCAGCGATTACTTTCTAAAATGGTTGAAGCCGGTTGCACATACTGCTTTATGGAAGTCAGTTCGCATGCCATTGTTCAGCACCGCATAGAAGCAGTTAATTATGCTGGCGCTATTTTTACCAACATCACCCATGACCATTTGGATTATCATAAAACCTTTGAAGAATACTTGAAGGCTAAAAAGAAGTTTTTTGATAACCTGCCTAAAACAGCATTTGCGCTCATTAATTTAGATGATAAGAACGGACAAGTGATGGTACAGAATACGCAGGCTACTGTTTATACTTATGCACTGAAAACATTGGCAGATTTTCATCTTAAAATTTTGGAATATCACCTCAATGGGACGCTGGTCAATATTGAAAATAAAGATGTATGGTTTAATCTGATAGGTGAGTTTAATGCAAGCAATATGCTTGCTATATATGCCGCTGCTGTTTTGTTAGGCAAAGATAAAGAAGAAGTATTATCGGATATGAGTTTATTGACCGCAGTGGACGGACGTTTTGAAAATATAACTGCGCCAGGTGGTTATACGGCTGTAGTAGATTATGCACATACGCCAGATGCCCTTACTAAAGTGTTAAGTACATTGCATCGTTTAAAAAAAGAAGACAGTAGCATTATAACAGTTGTTGGGGCAGGGGGTAATCGTGATAAGACCAAACGCCCCGAAATGGCTAAAGAGGCTGCCTTACTTAGCGACAAACTAATTCTTACCTCCGACAATCCACGTTTTGAAAAGCCAGAAGATATAATTAACGACATGAAACAAGGATTGAACGAGGAAGATATGAAAAAAACGCTGACTATTATTGACCGCAAAGAAGCCATTCGCACAGCACTCATGTTAGCACAAAAAAACGATATTGTCTTAATTGCTGGAAAGGGACACGAAACTTATCAGGAAATAGAAGGCGTTAAATATCCGTTCAGCGATGTTCAAATGGTAAAAGAACTTATTAATATTAAATAGGTATGTTGTATTATTTATTTATTTATTTATATGAAAAGTTTCATTTCCCGGGTGCAGGTGTATTTAATTATATATCCTTTAGGGCTGGAATGGCATTAATAACATCACTACTAATTGCACTATTTATAGGTAAGCGTGTTATTCGCTTTTTACAGAAAAAACAAATAGGCGAAGTAGTACGCAACCTTGGACTTGAAGGACAAATGAGCAAACAGGGAACACCCACCATGGGAGGCATTATTATTCTTTTGGCTATTCTTATTCCAACGCTTTTATTTGCCAAACTGCATAATATTTATATCATTCTTTTGCTTATTACTACGGTATGGCTTGGATTTATTGGGTTTGTAGATGACTATATTAAAGTGTTCAAGCACAACAAAAAGGGACTACACGGAAAAACTAAAATATTTGGTCAGGTTGTTCTTGGTATTATTGTCGGGTTAACTATTTATTTGAGCAACGATATTGTTATTCGCGAAAAAGTTAGAAGGCAAATTATTCAGCCTGTTTCCGATAATGAAGTATCATCCAATTTTGAAAGTAGAAGTATAGCCTTGTCCAGCGATGTAAAATCATTTAAAACCACTATCCCATTTGTAAAAAACAACGAATTTGATTATAAATATCTATTATTCTTTTTAAAAGAAGGGGTACGTGACAAGTGGGTTTGGCTGGTATTTATTTTAGCCGTAATATTTATAATTACAGCAGTTTCAAATGGAGCCAATATGACCGATGGTTTGGATGGCTTAGCGACAGGAACATCGGCAATTATTGGAACAACGTTGGGCATACTGGCTTATGTATCGGGCAACATCATATTTGCCGATTACCTCAACATCATGTACATTCCATATACAGGTGAAATGGTAGTCTTTGCCAGTGCCTTTATAGGTGCTACGGTCGGTTTTATGTGGTATAACAGTTATCCTGCACAGGTTTTTATGGGTGATACAGGCAGTCTTGCGTTAGGAGGCATCATTGCTGTATTTGCTATTTTAATCCGTAAGGAAATTCTTTTACCAATTTTATGTGGAATTTTCCTGGTAGAAGACCTGTCTGTTATGCTGCAAGTAGGTTATTTCAAATTTACCAAGAAAAAATCGGGCGAAGGGAAACGATTGTTTAAAATGGCTCCGTTGCACCATCATTATCAAAAATCGGGATATGCTGAACCAAAAATTGTAACACGTTTTTGGATTGTATGCATAATACTCGCTGTAGTAAGTATTATAACCTTGAAAGTAAGATAATGATTAAGAATATTACCATATTGGGTGCTGGAGAAAGCGGAACAGGGGCTGCCCTGTTAGCCAAAAACAAAGGATTTTATGTTTTTGTTAGTGACAGTGGAAAAATAAAACCCCTATACAAACAACAACTTTTAGAAGCAAACATTCCTTTTGAAGAAGAAAAACACACCAAAGATATAGTGCTATCATCCGATATCATTATTAAAAGCCCTGGCATTCCCGATAAGGTTGACATTATGAAGGAAATTCATAGCAAGCAAATTCAGGTAATTTCAGAAATTGAGTTTGCTTCACGCTATACCACAGCGTTTACCATTGGAGTAACCGGCAGTAATGGAAAAACCACCACCACTATGCTTTTGTATCATATCTTTAAAAAAGCAGGATTAAACGTCGGTATGGCAGGCAATATTGGTAAAAGTTTTGCCCTATCGGTATTAGAAAATAAGTTTGATTATTATATTCTCGAAATTAGCAGTTTTCAGTTAGACGATATTGTTTCTTTTCGTCCCAATATTGCCGTATTACTGAATATTACTCCTGACCATCTTGACCGTTATGAGCACTCGTTTCAAAAATATATAGATAGCAAGTTTAATATTGCACGTAATCAGACGAGCCATGATTACTTTATTTATTGTTATGACGATAAAGTAATTCAAGAAAACCTTCGACAAAAAAATATTCAATCACAAAAAATTCCTTTTTCCATAGAACAGGAAGTGGAAAATGGTGGCTATGTAAGCGAAAATAAATTCATTATTAATTATAATAAATTCGATTTAACTATGTTGATACAGGAATTAGCCTTGGACGGGAAACACAACCAGTACGATTCGTTGGCAGCCGGGATTGCATCGGTAGTTTCCAAAATTAGAAAAGAAGTCATCAGAGAATCCTTGAGCGATTTTGAAGCCGTAGAACATCGCCTCGAAAAAGTGTTAAGAATTAGAGGTGTTGATTTTATTAATGATTCAAAAGCCACTAACATTAATTCTACGTGGTATGCGTTAGAAACGGTAAAAAAACCAATCATTTGGATAGTCGGCGGACAAGATAAGGGGAACGATTATTCACAACTGGAAAAACTGGTGGCTGAAAAAGTAAAAGCAATTGTGTGTTTGGGAAAAGATAATTCCAAAATAATAAAATCGTTTAAACATCTTGGGCTGCCAATGGTTCAAACTACCGATATGGAAGAAGCCGTTGGAATTTGTTATAAAATGTCTTCTCCCGGTGATGTTGTTTTGCTTTCGCCTGCCTGTGCAAGTTTCGACCTGTTTGAAAATTTTGAAGACCGAGGTAAAAAATTTAAACGCGCTGTAAGAGATTTATAGACTATGAAAATGGCATCATCAAATATTTTCAAGGGCGATAAAACCATTTGGGGTATTGTATTGCTGTTGTCCATTGTTTCGTTGCTTGCTGTTTACAGTTCTACTGGAACGCTGGCGTTTCGATTTCAGAATGGAAGTACCTTGCATTACTTACTACGCCATGGCGTGTTGCTTATCGTTGGCATTTTTCTAATCCTTATTTTTCAGAACATTTCAGTCAAAATTTACAATAAAATATCTATCGTATTAATTTTAATAACTATTCCGCTAATGCTATTCACTCTATTAAGTGGTGTCAGTATAAATCAAGCATCACGGTGGATTACAGTACCCGGTACACAAATTTCGTTTCAATCTTCCGATTTTGCAAAATTTGCACTTATTGTTTATGTCGCTCGCTTTTTGGCAAAACATCAAGACGATACCGCTGCCGATTTTAAGCGTGACTTTAATATATTAACGGTATGCATTCTTCTTATTTGTGGATTAATTCTACCAGCAAATTTTTCAACAGCTGCCTTACTGTTTGTTACTTCACTGATGTTATTATTTTTGGGAAGAGTAAAAATAAAACATATATTAAAACTTTTAGGAATAGGAACTCTTTTGGTAGGATTATTTATTTCAATATCGTTACTGTTTTTTGAAAATAAGGGACGTGTAACTACATGGCTTAGCAGGATAGATATTTTTAATAAAAGTGAAGTAGTAAGTAATAATGATAAAAATTTTCAAATTGAACAGTCAAAAATTGCCATAGCATCTGGGGGCTTTTTTGGCAAGGGACCAGGCAACAGTACTCAACGAAATTTCTTGCCTCACCCTTATTCCGATTTTATTTTTGCTATAATTATTGAAGAATATGGATTTGTCGGTGCATTTATCATTCTTTTTGCTTATTTGGTACTCTTTTTTAGAGCCGGTATTATTGTCAAACGTTCACGAACAGCCTTCCCTGCCTTTCTTTCTGTGGGATTAATTCTTTTGTTGGTTTTACAAGCATTAATTAATATGGGTGTGGCTACAGGTATTTTCCCTGTTACAGGACAAACATTACCGCTGATTAGTATGGGCGGTACATCCATTATTTTTACTACTTTATCAATTGGAATAATTTTAAATGTAAGCATACTCAATGCAAGACTAAAGGATAAAAGCAATGATGAAAAAGAAAAAGAAGACATGCCGCAGACAGAAATAAATAAAGAAGAAACGTTAAATGTTGAACCTCAAAATATAGCATAAATGAATAAATTAAAAGTTATAATAAGTGGAGGTGGTACGGGAGGACACATTTTTCCTGCCATTGCCATAGCCAATGCCTTAAAAGCACTGGAACCCGATACGGAAATTCTTTTTGTTGGTGCCGAAGGAAAAATGGAAATGGAAAAAATTCCTGCTGCTGGTTATAAAATTGTTGGATTGCCTGTCAGAGGCTTCCAACGTCGCTTTACACTGCAAAATATAAATTTCTTTTTCCGTTTATACAGTAGTTTAAGAAAAGCCAAGAAAATAATTAAGGATTTTAACCCCAATGTGGTGGTAGGCGTGGGTGGATTTGCATCAGGACCTACACTTCAGATAGCCTGTAAATTAAAAATTCCTACACTTATTCAAGAACAAAATTCATATCCCGGTGTTACCAATAAAATATTGTCTCCACATGTAAATAAAATATGTGTGGCATATCAAAATATGGAAAAATATTTTCCTGCCGAAAAAATTGTTATTACGGGAAACCCTGTTAGACAGGATATTTTTATAAACCCATCCAAATTAAAGGAAGACGGATTTTTGTTTTTTGAACTTAAAGGAAATCAAAAAACGGTTTTGTCGCTGGGAGGTAGTCTTGGGGCACGTACTATTAATGAAAGTATTTATAATTCACTGGAACTTTTTGTTGAAAACAAAATACAACTTATATGGCAAACGGGAAAAGAGTTTTATCCTGTGGCACTCGAAAAAATTCGTGCGTTAAATTATCCTTATATAAAAGTGTATGATTTTATTCAACGGATGGATTATGCTTATGCCATAAGCGATGTAGTAATTTCGCGAGCCGGTGCCATTACTATTTCAGAATTGACATTAACAGCAAAGCCTGCCATCCTTGTCCCATCGCCAAACGTTGCCGAAGACCATCAAACCAAAAATGCCATGGCGCTTGTTCAAAATGATGCTGCCATGCTTGTTTCCGATGCCGATTGTAGAGAAAAACTTGTTGTCGAAACCCTGAAACTTTTACAAGACGAATTTCGACTTAATGTTTATCGAAGCAATATTTCACGCATGGCAATTAAAAAATCGGACGAAATGATAGCCAACGAAATAATTAAACTTGCCCGTTCATGAAGTTGGAACAAAAACATATTATTTATTTTATAGGTATTGGTGGGATAGGTATGAGCGCACTGGCACACTATTTTATTAAATGCGGGAAAAAAATAGCCGGCTACGACCGAAATGCGTCAGATATCACTCAACAACTTTCTCAATGGGGAGCCGTTATTCATTTCGACGAAAATGTGCATCATATTCCCGAAGTTGTTACCAATGCCCCTCGCAATGAAGTATTAATAATTTATACACCAGCCATTTCACCACAAAATAAATTATGGCTATTTTTTAATGAAAAGAAATACGATGTGGTGAAGCGCGCTGAAATACTGGGCAATATTTGTCGTTCATTTCCAACCATAGCCATTGCAGGAACACATGGCAAAACAACGGTTACCTCGCTGGTTTCTCATATATTAAATCTTTCTGATAAAAAAAGCCTTGCATTTTTAGGCGGTATTGCCAAAAATTATCAATCCAATCATATTTATGTCGATAAACCTGCCTATGCCGTAGTAGAAGCCGATGAATATGACCGCTCCTTTTTGCAACTTCAACCCGAGGCTGCTATTATTACGTCTATTGACCCAGACCATCTGGATATATACAAAAACTATGATTCGCTGAAAACAGCCTTTAATGATTTTTCCAATAATATTACATCCTTCAACGGTAAACTATTGCTCAAAAAAGAAACAACTTTTGTTCCGAACAATCCACATATAGAAAAGGCATTTTATTCTACCCGTACCCATGCAGACTGTAATATAGCCAACATTTCCTTATCGAATGGATATTTTACTTTTGATATTCATACACCATGGGGCAATATTGAAAAAGTAACACCCGGCATAACGGGCAATTACAATGTAGAAAATGTACTGGCTGCAAGTTCGCTATGCTTGTGGCTTGGCATTCCTCCAACTATTGTAAAAAAGGGTATAGAAACATTTTCGGGTGTGCGTCGCCGTTTTGATGTTCAATTCCAAAATGCACGTTATATTTATATTGATGATTATGCACACCATCCAGAAGAAATAAAAGCCTTTATCACATCAGTTAAAACGGTTTTCCCCCATCAATATATAACGGGTATTTTTCAACCACATTTGTATAGCCGAACGCGCGACCTTGCAGCAGAGTTCGGTCAGGCATTATCGTTACTCGATGAACTTTGGCTAATGGACATTTACCCTGCACGCGAACTGCCCATAGAAGGTGTAACCAGCCAGATAATTTTTGACCACGTTACTTGCAAACAAAAACGTATTATTGAGACGCAGGAAATTCCAAAACTGGTAAAGTCGGCAACACCCGGACTTTTATTGACCATGGGAGCCGGCAATATTGACGAATGGATAAACCCTATTAAACAAAGTTTATATGAAGCGTAAGGGAATAACTATTTTTATTCAAATTTCTATCTGGGTAGTTTCGCTGGGTATAGTGGGTATATCGTTAGGATTTACAGAAAAGCAACGCAAGCAACAACAATGTCAACATATTTTAATCCGCATAAACGATTCATCTATAAATCATTTTATCGAACCCAATGATATTTTACAACTGTTAAAAGATAAAAATTACAAAATAATCAATACAAATATAAACAACTTGCCGTTGAATACGATGGAACAAGAAATTAAAAATCTTTCTGTGGTAAAAGATGCACAAGTTTATACTACCCTTGACGGAAATTTGTGTATTGAAATAAAACAACGAACGCCCATGTTTCGCATCATGAATTATTCAGGTGAAAGTTATTATATTGATGAAGATGGTGTTTTGTTCCCGCTGTCCGATAAATATACCGCCAGAGTACTTGTTGTTTCGGGAAGCATTAATGAACCGTATGGTATATTTTGTGGGAAAAAGGCTCAGGATGCCGAAAAGCAGGATGCGTTGCACCGAGCAACTTTGCTGGACGATGTGTTTGCTCTTTGTCATTATATATACAACGACAGTATTTGGAATCCGATGATAGAACAGGTATATGTAAACGAAGACCAGCAATTCGAACTTATTCCAAAAATAGGCGATATCACTATTCTTTTTGGCGATACCTCTAATATGGAAAGTAAATTTAATAAACTCTATGCATTTTATTCGGTTGTTCTACCTCGTGTGGGTTGGAATGCCTACAAAAAAGTAAATTTAATGTTTGATAAGCAAATAGTATGTTCTAAAAATATAATGCCATGAATACGAATCAATCCATTTCAGTAATTGATATCGGAACAACAAAAATTGTTGCGATGATAGGAAGAAAAGAAGAAGACCATACCTTTTCAATTTTGGGTATAGGAAATGTAAAATCAAAAGGTGTATTACGCGGAACGGTATTTAATATTAAAGATACCGTCGAAGGCATTAAGGAGGCTGTAAAAATTGCCGAACAAATGTCGGGTATAAAAATGAACGATGTATATGTCGGTATCGCAGGGCAAAATATTAAATGTCTTGTAAATTCCGACTATATCAATCGCACCAACAGTGAACAGGATATTACTGCCGAAGAACTGGAACGGTTTATCAAAAATCAGGAAAACGTGCCGCTTGACCCTGGTCAGCAAATTTTACATGTTATTCCTAAAAGTTATACCATCGATGGGGAAGAAATTGAAAAACCTGTTGGTTGTATAGGAAAACGCCTTGAAGCAAAATTTCATATTGTAGTTGGACAAACCCAGAATATAAACAGCATTAAACGCTGTATTGCCAATGCAGGACTAAGATTGGTAAAAATTATTCTTGAACCCATGGCATCATCGCGGGCAGTGTTAGACCCCATGGAAATTGAAGCCGGCGTTGCCATGATAGATATTGGTGGTGGCACGAGCGACCTTGCTATTTATCATAAAAACATGTTGATTCATACGGCTGTTATTCCCTTTGGTGGTAATGTTATTACCAGCGATATTGAAAAAGCATACAATATAATAAAAAATAAAGCCGAAAAACTTAAAATTAACTTTGGATATGCTATTCTGGAGAATGATAAATTAGATGACATTGTTGTAGTTGATGGAGATATTCAGGGTCGCAAGCCTAAAGAAATTGAAATAAAAAGTTTGGCAAAAATTATTCAGGCACGTGTCGAAGAAATTATCGGTTTTATTTATAATGAAATAAAATTATCGGAAGCCGAGAATATGCTGGGGGCTGGCATTGTTATTACTGGTGGCGGTGCACTTCTTAAAAATTTACCACAATTGATGAGTTACTGTACCGGACTTGAATCACGTATTGGATACCCCATGATTTATATTAGAAAAACTGACTTAATGGATGTAAAAAATCCTGCTTATGCTACAGCCATAGGATTGCTTATTCAGGGCTGGGAAGATATTATTAAACATAAAAATCCCGAAACAGAAGTAAAGAATAATTCTATTGATGAAAATATAGGTGAAATATCTCAAGAAAAAAATAAAAAACAACAGGAAGAAAAAAAGGAAAAAGTTAATGAAAAAATAAAGGAAAATAAGCCAAAAACAAAAAAACAGAATAAAATTATTGTCGGAATAAAGGATACTTTTTCAGGATTCTTTGATTCAAAAGATACTACTATTTAAATAACAAACAAATATTTTATGTATATGGAATCAAATCAAGAAAACAACTTTTTAAATTTTGAGATGGAATCTCAAACACCCTCTATTATTAAAGTAATAGGTGTGGGGGGTGGTGGCAGCAATGCTGTCAATTATATGTACAACTTGGGTATAAAAGATGTGGATTTTATAATCTGCAATACCGATATTCAAGCATTGGCAAAAAGTGCTGTGCCCATTAAAATTCAACTGGGGCAAACACTTACCGAAGGGCTTGGTGCCGGTAATGAACCCGAAAAAGGTGAACAGGCTGCTATCGAAAGTCTTGACCAAATTACACAAATACTTTCTACGCATACCAAAATGGTTTTCATAACAGCGGGCATGGGCGGTGGTACCGGTACCGGTGCAGCACCTATTATTGCTAAAACAGCCAAGGAAATGGGCATACTAACGGTTGCCATTGTTACGTTGCCCTTTCAGTCAGAAGGAATGAAACGTTACAATCATGCTATAGAAGGTATTCGTCAAATAAAGGATTATGTGGATTCTTTGCTCATTATTAATAACCAGAAACTGCGTGAGATGCATGGCGATTTGCCATTTAGCGAAGCATTTGCCAAAGCCGATGACGTTTTGGCTACTGCTGCCAAGGGAATAGCAGAAATTATTACGTTGCCCGGTCATATTAATGTTGATTTTGCCGATGTAAAAAATGTTATGAAAAATAGTGGCGTAGCAATTATGGGCAGTGGCGTAGCAGAAGGACAAGACCGCGCCATCTCTGCTATTAAGCAGGCACTCGATTCTCCTTTGCTTAATAATAGCGATATTCGCGGAGCCAAAAATATTCTGCTTAATATTACATGTGGCGAACCGGAGGTTACCCTAGACGAAATATCACAAATTACCGAATATTTACAAGAGGTTGCTGGCAATAATTCGGATATCATTTTTGGCGTTGGAAAAAATCTCAATATGAACGAAAAAATATCTACTACCATTATTGCTACTGGATTTGGAACAGATACCTTTAATATTGACGATTCAACTAATCCAAAAAAAGTTCATAGCAATAAAAACAATGTATCGCAAGAAAAATCAAGTAAAAAGGTATATTCGTTAGATGATGAGCAACAGGAACTTTCGTTTGAAATAGAAGAAAAGGTAATGGATAATAATAATACATCTATAGATGAAAATAATCAGACGACTATGGACTTATCTAACAATGATACCGTTGAAAATCTTGAAAAAGTACCCGCATTTCAGCGAAAAAAAAGTAACATTGTACAAAACACGTCAACTCAAAGTCCATCCAATATTACCATTACTAACAACAAAAATTATATTTTAAAGAACGATAATCCTTACCTCCACGAAAATATTGATTAATAACAATTTGCATTCAAAGAGGTTAAAATAATGAGATAATGTGAAAATGTGAAAATCTTGTCATCCCGTCATTCTGACGAGATACCGAGACAAGTTGTGAAAATGTGAAAATATGGAAGGCTTGTCCCGTCTTATTATGACGAGTAACCGCAAAGGTCGCAAATCTCGTCAGCAACGACAATACGACATGAAAATAATGAAATAATGTACTCCCATGGCTTTCTTTTAAATTTTAATTTTGATATTTGAACTTTGATATTTGAATTCTGCTTTAATCCGTTACATCCGTGTGCTATTTTTTAAATTTGAATTCTGAAATCTGAATTTTTATATTTATTCTCTGTGTGTTATTTTTCTAAATTTTAAATTTGATATTTTAAATTTGATATTTGAATTCTGTTTTAATCCGTTACATTCGTGTGCTATTTTTTAAATTTGAATTCTGAAATCTGAATTTTTATATTTATTCTC
>CAYSIN010000017.1:0-36950 GCA_964431135.1 uncultured Bacteroidales bacterium | reverse complement strand
GCCATTGGGAACTTTTTAACAGGTCATGTGTTATTTTTAGCAATTCTTCATCGTCAATAGAGATTCCGCTCCATGCTTTTCCTTTGTCGGTAATATATAGTTTGCGCATAGGAACAGCACCAATGGTATTTCCTTTTCCATCGCCCAAAGCAATGACATTGACTTCCGTTCCTCTCACAAATTCCTGTATAATGATAGGAACTCCCCATTTTGAAGCAATTTTATTATAGTACATTACAGCCTGCTCTGCATTAAAAGCAACATACGCATCATAATACTTGCCTTTTACAAGAAATGGGTAAGAGAATTCTTTTTTTAGTGAAACTATTTCAGAGGGCGAAGTGATATTTTTTGAGCGGGGAACCAAGATTCCGTGTTTTTGGCCATACTCAAATAAATTAGCCTTGTGCCTGTCTTCAAATTGCGGTAATGATGGCAGAAATACAGAAATGCCTTTTTCTTTCAGTCTTTTTTCTGAGGTAATAAAAGCATAAAGTTCCGCATCGAAATTGGGTATAATAACATCAATTTGCTCCTGCTCATGTATGTATTCAATGCGTTGAATAAGTGTGTCGCTACCCATGCTTGGGTAAGGAACCTGATATATTTTATCGGCTAGTTGGGGCATATAAATACCCGGTTCAAGGTTTTCATAAGCCAGACCTATTATTTTACAATCAAAATCTTTCGATTCTCTCAATGCCCTGATAACAGGAACCCCCGGACCCGGATTATCTGTTGCATTCAGCCCCGATACAGCTACAGTGATTTTAGTTTTGCTCATCTTCGGTCAGGTTAAAATAACGCAACATAGTTACAAAATCATAATAGGAATGTTCAAAAGTTGATTCGTCAACTTCATAATTTTCCATGAAGAAATTTTTTATTTCTACTTCGTCTTTATTTTGGTTGAGCATTTGAATGATTTCAATTCCTTCGCTGTTAGTCGAAAAACTTTCACCTGTGGTTGGATCGAAAATAAATCCGTTTTCGCTGATGGCTAATTTACGTTTCAGTCTCATATCGCTTTTATTTTTTACAAAGAAAATAAAAATTTTTCAATGCTGGCACTAAAAATTCATTTCATTCTTTTGTTAGCGGTTTTGTAATATTTATCAAAGTGTTGAATTTTTATTGTGAATGAATTGAAAAAACATCATGCAACTATTTTTATTTTATGTATGATTTGTATTCATGGAAAGCACTTTTATTGCGGTATTCCACACATCCCATTTGGTATCATTCCAGTGATGATAAATATGAATAAATGCAGGTTTTACGATGGTATTCCCTTTATAAAAAATAACGTTTTTTTCGTCCGCATAAATTTCGGGTTTAAAATAATCGGCAATAAAATTAAATGTATCTGACAAGGTAGGATGATGTTGTAATTTAAAATGCAATACAGTAATAATTAATGTACCTTGGTCTCGTGTTTTCCAATATGAATCCTTAAATGCCTGCATGGTATAGTGGTGCCATGTTTCCATAAAATCGTGCGACTGGTCGTTAAACAAGAATACGCCGCCGTTCCATTGTTGCCAATCTTTCTTTAATGTATAGCCCATGTTGTTTTTTATTGATTCGTGCAAATGGGTACACCTATTTTTTGAAATAGGTTCTCCATTGGGTTTAATCCATGTTTTTTGTTTTAAACTCAACCGATAACCAAATGCTCTTTTTAATTTTTTTCTGTATAACGGTAAAACAGGGCACGTATAATGTTCATCGTTGCTTTGCCATTGTTTTTTACGAAAATTAAAATATAAATTATTAGATACTTTTACCTTTCCTGCAAAAAAGGCATAGATTATTTTAAAAAAGAACCCTATAAGAGTAAGATAATTTTTTGAAACAGTATTCAAAAACCTAACCAGTTCGCGTGTTTGAGTATCGTCCATGTTGGGCGGAAAGTTGGCATGGGGTAAAATAGTAGCAGCACACTGTTCCAATTCTTTTTTATCTTTTTGATAGCGGTCAGAACAATCGCAATTAACGGCATAAGGGCTAAAATAGGATACCGTAGTATGGTCAGGAGCAAAAATAATTGGTGGTACAAACTGGTCAAATATTTTGTTGCAATCATAACTAAGTGCAATAACATCACTGTCGAGATAACAATATAATTTGCCTGCGGGAAGAATGTGGTGCAGCGATGTTTTTAGCCAAATGCTTGCCTGATGATGGTCAAAAGAGGACGGCGTTTTCATATCAATGATAGAGTCGTGAATGATAGGTATTTCGTTACGACAAGTGTCTGTAACAACCACTATGGGATATATTGAAAATTGTTTTAAGGCATTAAGCGAAAAATGCAACGTTTGAATATGCTCTTTGGAACCGCAAACAACAAAAACAAAACAACGTTCTTCGGCTTGCCACATCGAAAAGAAATTATTTGCGGTCAAATCCGTATTTTAAACTGACAACGTTAGAATAGAGTGCAGCCGAAGCATTGCCAATATCGGTAAACGCATAATCAATGCCAAAGCGTTTATATTCAATTCCAATACCAATAGAAGGTTGTACATTCAAAACATTCTTGCCACTCATGGAAGTTACATGCTGAATATTGCTCAGTCCTGCACGAACAAAAATCATTTTCATATAAGACATTTCAATGCCTGCATGCGGGTCGATACTTGCAAAGGATGATTTGATAAGGGTATTTCGTTTTTTATCGAACGTAAAGTCAGCGTCCAGTTCGGCTAATATGGAAAATTTTTCCTTAATAGCATGTTGATAAGCAGCAGCGATAATAAGTTTGGGTGTTGTTATTTCTAATCCGTCGGATGGAATTGCATTGCCTGTTTTAATAAAGGCTTCTTCAAAAGTAGAAGTATTATAATGCCACGCATTAAACGTAGATGTTACGTCGCGAATAATAGCACCCAACAAAAAATTCTTATACGTATAATGTGCTGCTGCATCAAATCCAAAGCCCCACGCCGAAGCAAAATCGCCCACCACACGTCGAATAATTTTAACATTGACGGCATAATCAAAATGCTCTATTTGTTTTAATTTACGTGCATAACTTAATAATGCTGCATAATCGGCAACCGAAAAAGAAGATAATTTGCTGTAATCAAAGTTTCCGTTGGCATCTACCAGTTCAAGGGTATTTGGAATATCGTCCACACCCACACGTATAATGCTTATGCCAAAGGCAGATGAATCGGAATTTTTTATTGCTACGGCTCCGTAATCATATTTAGCCAAATCGCCAAAATACGAAGCGTGCATGACACCCAGATTTAAATTGTTTTGCAAACCAACCATAGCCGACGGATTCCAATAACCGGCATTAATGTCTGAAACAGATGCTACCGTAGCATTTCCCATTGCCAATGCTCTTCCACCTACACCTAAGGATAAAAATTCGTTGCTGTATTTATAGGCTTGAGACCACGCATTTACTACGCAGACGAACAATATTAAAAATATTAATCTGAATTTCATAAAAACAAAATACGGTCAAAAATAATAATTTTATCTCTATTATTAAAAAGTTATTGATTAATAACATAATTTTGTCGCAAATATTGTTACAGATGAAGTTTTTTTTGTGGATTAAAAATTCTATTCCAAATTTATTGACATTGTTGAACTTATTGGCTGGGTGTCTTTCTATTATATCTTCCGTTGAAGGGTATCCCTTATGGGCTGGAATATTTATTCTGGTTGCGGCAGTGTTTGATTTTTTGGACGGTTTAGCAGCACGACTTCTTAAGGCTGTTTCGTCTGTTGGTAAAGAACTTGATTCACTTTCTGATATTATCAGTTTTGGTCTGGCACCATCTTTTATTTTATTTGTGTTTATGAAATCGATATTGCTGCTTAATCATATCGAAAGCACTGACCTTACATGTATAAACATATTTATATTACTTAGCCCTTTTCTTATAGTTGTATTTTCAGCACTTCGCTTAGCCAAATTTAATGTTGATAGCCGACAAACTTCCGAATTTATTGGTCTTCCTACGCCAGCCAACGCTATCTTTATTGCATGGCTTCCTGTTTTATTAAGCAGTTACAATTTAACCATATACTTTATTATATTGAATCTGAAAACATTGTTGACCATTATTATTATTCATTCTCTTTTACTGATATCACCATTCCCATTGTTTTCGCTTAAAATGAAATCCTTTGCGTGGAAAGAAAACAAGGTACGCTATTTTTTTCTTGCCGTTTCAATAATCTTGGTTGTCTTACTTCGATGGAAAAGCGTACCGTTCATCATCTGGCTTTATATTTTAATAGGTATAGTACAATACGTATATCATAAAGTAATCAAAACATAAATGTTTTAAGCATATTATACCAAATCGCTAACAAAAGAATGAAATGAATTTTGTTAGTTGGCTTTGGTTAATTCCGACTTGCGAGTAAGATAGTTAAAACGAAATACCCTACATACAAAAAATTATTTCATTCAATTGTTAGTGGTTATATCTATTTTGTTTTATTGATGTATTCTTCTGATATTAAGTTCTTTATAAAATTCATTGATTTTATTTTATGGAATTGGTTGAACTAAAAAATATTTTTCATACTTTTGCTATTTCAAAAAGGAAAGATGCGGTTACGAATAAATTCTATATACCATTTACTCATGATAATGTTTGTATTAGTAGGATTTTCTTCATGCTCTACCGATTCATTTTCTGGAAAATTAGACGAAGGGACTATTGAGTACGAAATCAAATATTTGCAGGACGAAAAGCAAAATCCGCTTATCAGTTTACTACCAACCACCCTGTCGTTTAAAATAAAAGAAGGTAATTCTATTCAAAAAATAGAAGGCTGGATGGGTGTATTTCAAATGGCGGGTATTGCCAAAAGAGAAGAAAACTATAAATCGGCATACCTTAAAATCATGGGTGAAAAATATGTGTTCGAAACAACCATGGACGGACCTTCCTTTGGGTTTGATGATTATCCTAAAATGAAACTGATTCCCAGCGATTCTACCAAAATAATAGCCGGCTATAAATGCAAAGCATACGATGTATATTTAAACGATTCGACCAAATCAGCATTTACTATTTTTTACACAAACGATATTAAACTTGACAACCCTAATTGCACCAATCCATTTCAGGAAGTAAAAGGGTTATTATTGCAGTATCAAATGAACTTTCAAAAAATACCTATGAAACTGACAGCCAAAAAAATTATCAAGGAAGATATTTCGGATGATGAATTTATGGTACCTGACGGTTTTCAAAAAGTTTCTAAAGAAAAAATCCAAGAAGTAATTAACAACCTAATGTAATTTTATATGAAAAATTTATTTATTATTTCCGTACTGAGTATATTGACCATAACGGCAACAGCTCAAAAAAAATCAAAAGAAGTCGAAACGTTTGAGGGAACTATTACCTATAATGTAATTCCCAATGGCGATATAGATGCCAATACTAAAGCACAACTACCAACTGAAGTAGTAACTTCCTACAAAGGTAATCAATCCTGTACCGTCCAAAAAACATCTATGGGAAGTATTACCGTAATTGCTAATTCTGAATCCAAAGAACAAATTGTACTGTTTGATATGATGGGACAGAAAATGGCTATTAAATCGAGCAAGGAAGAAACCGAAAAAGCGTTGAAAGAATACCCCGAAGCAAAAATTAATGTTACTACAGAAACCAAACAAATTGCCGGTTATAAATGCAAAAAGGTTGAAGTAACCCTTAATGACAAGGTTTCTAATGTATATGTTGCAGACGATATTAAAGTTTCGAATGCAAACTGGCAAAGCCCCTATAAAAACATAAGCGGCGTTATGCTTGAATATTCACAAACCACTGGACAAGACCAGGATATCAGTTTAACTTATACAGCAAAAGAAGTAAAAAAAGGTAAAGTTAAGAATGATATTTTTTCCATACCTTCCGATTATAAACAAATGACTATGGATGAATTCCAAAAAATGTTCGGTGGTGGTGAAGAATAATAGAAAGGTATCATAATAAATATATTAATCCCCTTGCAAAAAGGGGATTTTTATCATTAGTTATATCCATGACCAAGAAAAAAGAAAAAATACAGGATACAGAAAATTCAGAATTTGTAGAAGAAAAATCCAACAATAAATCTTTTTCGTTTGTTGCATTGGTTAAAGACGAACGGTTCAGGTATATTTTATCGTTTATCCTTATTCTTTTTTCCGGTTTTCTAGTACTTGCGTTTATTTCCTATTTATTTACATGGAGCAATGACCAAAGCAAACTCACTCTTTCCTTTTCAAAATACTTATTTGACCCAACCATTACTTCCGATAACTGGGCAGGCAAACTGGGTGCTTATTTCAGTCATATCCTAATTCACAATACTTTTGGTATTGCGTCTGTTAGTTTAATTGTTTTTTTGGTGTTTGTTTCGTTACGACTCATTAATATTATAAACAGTTCTCTTGCAAAACTTTTACTACACCTTATTTTTCTTACCCTTTGGACATCATTTACCTTAGGATATATTTTTGGAACGTCTTACTTTTATTTGGGTGGCGGATACGGGTATTATTTGGCAAACTGGTGTAACGCTGCTATCGGAAAACTGGGAACGCTCTTTATTATTGTTGCTACAGCCTTTGCCTTTTTAATTATCACATTTAAGGAAACATTACCTTTCTTTAAACGCATGGCTTCGTCGTTCAAACGAAAATCAACTGTTGTAGATACAGAATTGTTATCCGATGAAAATGAAGAAGAGAAATCCGTTTCAGATGATAATTTAGATGTAGAAAACAACGATGAAAGTATTAATCCTATTGAGGTGGGAAAAAAGATAGAAGCAGAAAAGCCTGAAGAAAATGAAAACGTTATTATAAATGAAATTAAATCCGATAGTGAAGATGATGTAAGCCTCATAGTAGAAAGAAAAGCAGAACAAAACGAAGAACCCTACCAATTGAGCCAGAAACTGGTAGAAGAATATGGTGAATTTGATATCCGTCTGGATGCGCCCAAATACCAATTTCCATCCCTCGATTTGCTTGATGAACACAAAGACGATAAAAGCGAAGTAAGCGAAGAAGAATTACTTGCCAATAAAAACCGCATCATAGAGACATTAAAAAATTACGGTATTCAAATTATTCAAATTAAAGCGACCATAGGACCAACGGTAACGCTGTATGAAATTGTACCTGCACCCGGCGTTAAAATTTCAAAAATAAAAAATCTTGAAGACGATATTGCGCTAAGTTTGTCGGCACTGGGCATCCGTATTATTGCACCTATTCCAGGCAAAGGAACGGTGGGCATAGAAGTCCCTAATCAAAATCCACAAATAGTATCGATGAAATCGGTTATTGGCAGCAGTCGTTTTCAGGAATCTAATTTCGAATTGCCTGTAGCGTTGGGAAAAACCATTCAAAACGAAGTATTTGTTTTTGATTTGGCAAAAGCACCTCATTTGCTTGTTGCCGGTGCAACCGGGCAGGGGAAATCGGTCGGACTCAATGCTATTATTACATCGTTACTATACAAAAAACATCCTTCTGAAATCAAGTTTGTTTTGATAGACCCAAAAAAAATTGAACTTTCGGACTATGCTAAAATAGAAAATCATTTTCTTGCCAAACTGCCCGACGAAGAAGAACCCATTATTACCGATGTACAAAAGGTTAAAAGCACACTCAAATCGCTTACTGTAGAAATGGACAGACGCTATAACCTTTTGAAGGAAGTAGGTGGCATACGAACCATTAAGGAATACAACGACAAATTAAAGCAACGTGAAATAAATCCTTCAAAATTTCCTTTCCTGCCGTATATTATTGTTGTAGTAGATGAATTTGCCGACTTAATTATTACCGCAGGCAGAGAAATAGAAGAACCTATTGCCCGAATTGCTCAATTAGCACGTGCTGTAGGCATTCATCTTATTATTGCAACGCAACGCCCTTCAACCAATATTATTACAGGTTCTATTAAAGCCAATTTCCCTACACGCATAGCATTTAGAGTTACTTCCATGATAGATAGCCGAACTATTATAGATACTCCTGGTGCCAATCAATTAATTGGACGCGGTGACATGCTCATTTTAACCGGTAGCGATATGATTCGTATTCAATGTGCTTTTATTGATTCAAAAGAAATAACAAAAATTGTTAATCATATTGCCGAACAACAAGCACCATCACATCATTTTTATTTGCCACAAGTGGTTGAAGAAAATGTTGCATCCGGAGTGTCCGACAATCTTGATAACGGCGTACGCGACGACCTCTTTGCCGATGTTGCCCGTACTATTGTTTCCACTCAAATGGGTAGCACTTCGCTCATTCAGCGAAAATTTTCTATTGGATATGCCCGTGCAGGCAGAATCATGGACCAATTGGAAGAATGCAAAATCGTTGGACCACCTGAAGGAAGCAAGCCACGACAGGTATTAATTCAAGACCTGAATTATTTGGAACAAATTTTGAGAGATTTAGGATACTCATAAATGTAAAAATAAAATTTTAGATATAAAATACAGAATAGTTAATTTTTTTAAATGGAAATAAGAAATATTGTATAATTATAAAGTAGAAATAATGAAATCATTTATCACATTTTTTATCGTAGCGTGTACAAGTTCATTGTTTTCACAACAAACTTATACCTCTGATTATAAAGAAATAGACCCTAAATCCAAATCCATACTCGACAAAGTATCTGCTAAAAACAAAGCCTATAAAACTATTCATGTTAACTTCGGTTTGGTTACAGAAAATAAACAAAACAAAACTTCCGATTCCAAAAAAGGCATTGTTTGGATTAAAGATAATAAATATAAAGTAGATTTATCTTCTTCTACTATTTTTTATGACGGCAAAACCCAGTGGACGTATATGAAAGAATCTAATGAAGTAAACATTTCAACACCAGACCCCAACGATGACAATACCTTGAACCCGGCAAATATATTTTCTATTTATGAAAAAGGATTCAAAATACGCTTTATTAAAGAAAGTTTTGAAAAAAATCGTGCTTTATACCATATAGAACTTTACCCTGTTGATTTAAAAAAAGATTTTACTAAAATAGAATTAAAAATTGATAAGGATAAAATGCAACTATTCAGTATGAAACGATTTGGTAAGGATGGTACAAATTTTTATGTTGAAATTCTTTCTATAAATCCCAATGAAGAAATGGCTGATGCTTTGTTTGCGTTTGATAAAACTAAATATCCAAAAGTAGAAATAAACGATATGCGGCAGTGAGGTATGCAACTATCTGACCTGATACATCAAAGGCAAAGTGTTCGTTTATATTCTAGTCGGACTGTTAGTACATCTGACATAATAACGTGTATTGAGGCTGCACGTATGGCACCTTCTGCCAGTAATTCTCAGCCATGGTATTTCGTAATTGCCAATGAACCTGAATTAAAAAATAAACTTGCCGAAAGTACAATTACTAAAGGAATACCTATTAATAAGTTTACCTTTCAAGTACCTGTTATTATAGTGCAGGTTATAGAAAGCCCCAAACTAATTACACGTGTAGCAGGACTAATAAAAAATCGTGATTTTCCATGGATAGATGCGGGCATAGCAGCCGAACACTTTTGCCTACAGGCTACCGAACTGGGTTTGGGAACATGTATGATTGGATGGTTCGACGAAAAACGCGTGAAGAAAATTTTAAACATCCCACCGTCTAAACATGTCGGGTTGCTTATTACACTTGGCTACCCAGAAGACGGTTATCCGCTTCGTCCAAAAATCAGAAAACCCTTTGAGCAGATAGCCAGTTTTAATACCTATAAAATGAAATAAACTTGTAAATAGTCGTTCCTGTAACTATTCACCCCCTCTCGTCATTGCGAGCAAAGCGAAGCGAATTGTTTTAATGAACTGGTTAGCAAGTCGGTATAAACATTTATAACACAAAAATTTTGTACTTTCAATAATTAACACTATTTTAGCCACTTAAAAATTCAAGCACTGGCTAATAGAAAAAAATATGGTTTTATACTCATTCCGCTGTCGTGGATATATGGTGCGGCAGTAGGAATACGTCATTTCTTATATCATGCAGGTTTTTACAAATCAAAAGAATATCCATTACCCGTTGTTTGTGTGGGAAATATTACGGCGGGTGGTACTGGAAAAACGCCTCATGTAGAAGCCATTACCAATATTTTACAAAAACAATATCATGTAGCCATATTAAGTCGCGGCTATAAACGAAAAACCAAAGGATATAGAGAAGTTTTTGTTGATTCAAAAGTTACAGAAGTAGGTGATGAACCATTACAAATTAAACAAAAATTTCCGGATGTTACAGTTGTGGTATGTGAAAATCGTCGAAAGGCTATTGAACTAATACAAAAACGTACAGACCCCAACATCGATGTAATTGTATTGGATGATGGTTATCAGCATTTGGCAATAAATGCCGGTGTATATATTTTATTAATCGATTATAATCATCCTATATATGAAGACCATTTATTACCTTATGGAAATTTAAGAGAACGCCAACATCACAAGTCAAAAGCACATATTGTAATCGTTACCAATACCGATGAAAGTATTAAACCCATAGAACGACGCATTGTTCAGAAAAAACTTGAATTGTACCCCTTTCAATATTTATTTTTTACCAGCATTAAATATAAAAATCCGGTGGTAGTTTTTCCGGGAACTTTCTCTGCTATTAAATACAGTTTTACCAAAAACAAATATCATGTATTGCTTGTAACAGGTATTGCCAATCCAGCACCATTAAAAGAACATATCAAACGCTTTTCGACCGAAATCACTGAAAAACGTTATCCCGACCATTATTATTTTAAAGCAAAAGATATTAAAGAAATTGTTGCTATCTTTGCTGCCATTGAAAATGAAAAGAAAATAATCATTACTACCGAAAAAGATGCCATACGAATGAAAGAATCGCCACAAAAAGAATTACTTCAAAGTATTCCTGTTTTTTATATTCCGATTGAAATAGAATTTCTATATAACGAAAATGAAATGTTTAACACAGAATTGATAGAATATGTTAGAAAAAATCAACCAATCAGTAGCATTTATCAAAGAAAAAACAAACTTTACTCCTGAAATAGGCATTATTTTAGGTACGGGGTTAGGAGGATTAGTTCGTGAAATTCAAATAGAACATATCCTCAATTATCAAGACATTCCCCATTTCCCTATTTCCACGGTCGAAGGACATAAGGGGAAATTAATTTTTGGCACACTATCCGGTAAAAAAGTAATTGCCATGCAGGGACGATTTCATTTTTACGAAGGCTATACCATGCAGGAAGTTACATTTCCAGTACGTGTTATGAAATTTTTGGGAATATCTACCCTCATGGTTTCCAATGCCAGCGGTGGCGTTAATCCAGATTACGAAATTGGAGATATCATGATTATTCGCGACCACATTAATTTGTTGCCCAATCCATTAATCGGAAAAAATTATGACGAATTGGGAATTCGATTTCCCGATATGAGCGATGCGTATGATAAAAATCTTATTCAAAAAGCAGAATCCATTGCGCAAACGTTGCATATTAAAGTACAGAAAGGCGTTTACATTGGCGTTACCGGACCTACCCTTGAAACACCTTCAGAATATATACATTTTAGAACTATTGGGGGTGATGCTGTTGGCATGAGCACAGTTCCAGAAATTATTGTCGCCCGTCACATGAACATTCCTTGTTTTGCCATTTCTATTATTACCGATTTGGGTGTTCCAGGAAAAATAAAGATGGTTACTCATACCGATATTCAGAATATTGCTGCCAATTCCGAGCCCAATATGACACGCATTATTAAAGAATTGGTTCGTAAAATTTAATTACCCGTAGTTCTCGCAAGTGTTAATCCACTCTATCTGTGTCATCCGTGTGCTATCCTTTTAATATTATATCTGCTATTTGTCTCGTCAGCAATGACGAGATGAATTAGCCTTATTATCCCATTTCGCTGATACGTTCGAGTTTTGACAGATTTAAAATTTTTATTCTTCTACCGTCTGTTTTAATTACGCCTTCTTGTTCAAACTGACGCAAGGTACGTATGGCATTGGAATTTGTCATATTGCTTAAACTGGAAAGGTCTTCACGGGAAAGATAAGCACTAATAGTAACGCCATCTTCTTCATAACCATACGTATCGAGCAAAACCAGAAGCGATTCGGCAAGTCTGCCACGCACATGTTTTTGGGTTAAGGTTACACAACGGCTATTAGAAAACCCCAACTCGGAGGCTAATGAATGAATAATTTGAAGGGACAGTTTTGGATTTTTGGATAGCACCTTAAAAAAAGCATCTTTTTCTATTACACAGATTATTGAATTTTCCAAAGCCATAGCCGATGCCATATAATTTTCTTCAGCAAACAGGGCACGATATCCAATAAAACCTACCGGTTTTGCTAAACGAACAATCTGTTCGCGTCCACCAAATCCTTCCTTATACACTTTTACTTTCCCTTCCGACAGACAAATTAAACCTGTGGGGCGTTCTCCTTCCTTATAAATCACTTCATTTTTTTTGATGTACACACCTGTTTGATGTTGGCTTAAGAAATCGGCATCGTCATCTGTTAATACCGAAAATAGGATTCGAACTTTTTCGAAACTACTACTTACACGGGTTAAATAATCTTTCATCATAAATATATGTTATAAAACATTGCTTTACAGCACAAAATTATACATTATTTTTATAAGTGATTTAATTTTTTTTTAAAAAATGCAACTTTTTGCTCATTTTTTTCGTCATAAATTTGTTTGATAAAAAAAATAGATGTATTTTTGTTGCATTATTGTTTAACTAAATTTTTTTACTATGAAAAAAGTATTACTTGTTATTTCGTCTGTAGGCATTGTTTTGAGTGGTATTGCTCAAAATAAGTATGCAGTAACCAATATGCATGCGTTACCTGCTAAAAAAATTACTTCTCTTATGGATGCTGGACAAACAGTTCCAATGTTACCGTTAAAAAAGCCGTCCATGGCTCATAACAAATCGGTAAATAATATTCTTATAGGTACAAGTGCCAATGCTTATACTTATATCTCCGAAGATTGCCAATGGATGGATGCTTCACAGGATATTCATGCCATTATGAAAACACACCGTGGCGGTGGTGCATGGGGTGGCAATAGTTCCGATATTCGTTGCAAGATAAGTTATGATTTTGGTGCTACATGGACAGATTCCGTTGTATTTCCATACAGTACAAATGCTCGCCGTTATCCGAGTGGTGTTATGTATAATCCTGCTGGAAATACAGACCATGCTAATGCTTTCGCATTGATTTGTGGACCTATTACCGCTGGTACGGGATGGACCAGTAATTATTTTGAATCACAACAATTAAATGGTACCAATTATATTCCCAATATTATTCCCATTGTAAATACAGAATTGGAACGTATCAACTTGTGCGGCGGCAATGGCAAATATCATGTACTAACTCTGGCAGATGATGGAACGTGGTACACCAATGGGTGGGTAAGAAACATGACCTTTAATCCAACAACTAATGGTTTTGATGTGGATGCCAACCGCTCCATATTAAATCGCCCCTGGAAATTGCGTACATTTTCTAATGCTACCATTCCTTGGAATGCACAATGGAATATCACCTTTGATGGAAACGGTACACATGGATATGCTTACTGCATGGGTGCCGATTCTATTTTTGACCCTTATATTGAAACAAGTACACCATTGGTTTGGGAAACATGGGATGCAGGTGCTACATGGGTTACACGTCGTGCAAGCGGTTGCTGGCATACATTTGGGAATTTGACAGACCAAATTTGGCCTACATTAGCTTCGTTAACCGGTGGTGGCGACTTAGTTTTTCGTCCCTTCTTTGATGGTGGAGCACAAGGTGATGAGGGAATAAATCCCGGCGTTATTGATTATCAGGGCAACCTTCATATTTTTTGTGTAGTACAGGGTATGTATTCAACCCATCCCGATTCGTTAGGCTATACTTTTGCCAATCATCCAAAATTAATGTTTGATGTCTATACTACAGGCGATGCCGCTGACGGGTCAAAAACATGGGATGTACAGTTTATTGATACCATACGTACACTTCCTATTATTGGTGTAGCAGACAGTACTCCGTTTACTAATGGCAGTGATACATATATTGGTTGGGAACACATGATGCGTATCAGCACCAGCCCGGACCGTAAGGTAATATTTTTCGTATGGACCGATACAGACCCTTCTATGAGCATTCATAATGACCTTCCAGAACTTAAAGCCCGTGCGTGGAATCTTGAAACCAATATGGCAACACCGGTTATTAATTTTACTCCCGGTGAAGGTGGCGTGTATTACTTTTTAGGCGTGCCGAAACAACTTTTAATAGATGGCAATAACGATTATGTAATACCCATTTCGTATGAAGATATTTTTGAAACATCCAACCCGGATGTTGCACAAAACCATTTTTTTGCTGAAGGAATACGTATTTCACCAAATCAATTTACAGAAACCTTTTCTCCATCTACAATAACAGGAGAATGCATTGGGAGTGGGATTGAAAATAATAGAACGAACAACATTTTTGCCGTATCACAAAATAATCCCAATCCGGCAAAATCAACAACAGAAATTGCTGTTACCTTAAAAGAAAATGCCAATGTAAACGTAGTTGTTACTAACCTTATGGGTCAACGCGTAATGGAAATCAATCAGAACGGTTTAACCATAGGTAAAAATGTTATTACGCTTAACATCAGCAATCTTTCGAGCGGTGTTTATTTCTATACCGTTACAGCCAACAATCATGCTGTAACCAAGAAAATGATGATTGAATAATCATCAAAAAAATAACATGAAAGGCTACTCAAAAAATGGGTAGCCTTTTTTGTTTTGGTTGTAAAAGTAAAAATAGATGTTGTATTTTTGTGAAAAAATTGAATGAATAATAATGATGAAATTCGTGTAAGATTTGCTCCAAGCCCCACAGGTCCGCTTCATATAGGTGGTGTAAGAACAGCATTGTACAATTACCTTTTTGCCAAAAAACATCATGGAACATGTATCTTGCGTATAGAAGATACCGACCAGCAGCGTTTTGTAAAGGGAGCAGAAGAATATATTATTGAATCGCTAACATGGTGTGGCATTCAGTTTGACGAAGGTGTACATATTGGTGGACCCTTTGGACCTTATAAACAATCGGAGCGAAAAGATATTTACCGACAATTTGCAGACCTGTTGATTGAAAAGGGCGCAGCCTATTACGCCTTTGATGCACCCGAAGAACTCGAAAATAAAAGAAAGGAATACGAAGCCCAAAAATCAGTTTTTTGTTATAATGCTGACGTTAGAAATAACTTAAAAAACAGTGTATCGTTATCCAAAGAGGAAGTAGCAAAATTACTCAACGAGGGTATGCCTTATGTAATTCGTTTTAAAATGCCAGAAAACAGGGAACTTATAGTGCATGACCTTATTCGTGGGGAAGTACATTTCAACACAACCATGTTGGACGATAAGGTACTTTTCAAATCGGATGGGATGCCTACCTATCATCTGGCAAACGTTGTAGATGACCATTTGATGAAAATAACCCACGTTATACGCGGCGAAGAATGGTTGCCCTCGCTACCGTTACATGTTTTGTTGTATGAAGCATTCGATTGGACAGATACCATGCCGGCGTTTGCACATTTACCTTTATTGCTTAGACCCGATGGCAAAGGAAAATTAAGTAAACGCGATGGCGATAAACTTGGATTTCCGGTATTTCCGTGCAACTGGCTCAATCCCGACGGTGAACTCTTCTTGGGATATCGCGAATGGGGTTATTTCCCAGAGGCAGTAATAAATATGCTCGCCTTGCTTGGCTGGAATGCGGGCACTGAACAGGAAATATTTTCCATGGAACAATTGAAAACACAATTTTCACTTGAAAAAGTAAATAAAGCCGGTGCACGCTTTGACCCGGAAAAAGCAAAATGGTTCAATCAGCAGTATTTGCGAATGAAATCGAACGAAGAATTATATTTACTGATACAACCATATCTCATACAGGAAAATATTTGTATAGACAAGGAAAAAATGCTCCAGATTATTGCCTTGATGAAAGAACGTGTTACCTTTGTTAAAGATATCATTTCCGAAGGAAAATTCTTTTTCGAAAAACCACTTGCGTATGACGAAACCATTATTAAAAAGAAATTAAAGTCATCGGCAATTGCCATGCTCGGAACACTTAATCAGGAATTGTTGTCTTTGGATGATTATACCAAAGTAACATTGGAATCTTTTCTACATCGGTTTTGTGAACAATATCAAATAAGTCTTGGTGATATTATGATGCCATTAAGAGTAGCACTGGTAGGCACTACCAAAGGACCTCATATGGACGAAATTATGGAATTGCTCGGTAAAAAAGAAGTTTATGAACGAGTAATGCAGTTTATTTCATTTATGAAAACATTTCCGATAGAGCATTAATAACAATGGCAGGGATTTATATTCACATTCCCTTTTGCAAAACACGATGTATTTATTGCGATTTTTTCAGTATTACAGAGAAGGCTTTTATAGATTCACTGGTAGATGCGGAATGTAAAGAAGTGGAATTACGTTCCCACGAAACCAATGAACCTATAGAAACCATTTATTTTGGCGGCGGTACTCCTTCGTTTATACATCCACAATATATTGAAAAACTTTTAACGGTCATTTTTGCTCATTTTAACGTTGTTTCAAACCCAGAAATCACTATTGAAGTTAATCCCGATGATATATCCAAAGAAAAAGTGAAACAGTATGTATTACTTGGAATCAACAGAATAAGCGTGGGTATTCAGTCGCTGAACGAATCATTATTGAAATTTCTTTCACGTCGTCATAACGTACCGCAAGCCATAAGGGCAGTAGAAAAAATTTATGAGGCAGGCATAAATAATATCAGCATAGATGTAATGTATGGCATACCGGGTTTATCGGAAGGGGTATGGGCTCAAACGTTAAAAACAGTTGTTCATTTGCCTGTACAGCATATTTCAGCCTATCATTTAAGTATAGAAAAAAATACACCTATTAATATATTGGTAAAAAATCATCAAATTAAACTCGTTTCCGAACAACAAAGCATCAAACAATATGAAATACTTTGTAAATTATTAAACGATTCTGGATTTCAGCATTACGAAATATCCAATTTTGCAAAATCAGGTTATACCTCAAAACATAATGCTTCGTATTGGAATGGTACGGAATATACAGGCATTGGACCATCGGCACACTCCTATAATAAAAGCATACGCAGATGGAATGTTTCTTCCGTAGAAAAATATATCTACCAAATACACTCCAATCATCAATATTTTGAGCAGGAAAGGCTTGGAATTACAGAACTATTTAACGAATATTTATTAACGCGATTAAGAACTTCTGCTGGTGGCAATCTGGAAGATTTGCGATTGATAAGTCAGGAAAAATTTACTATGTGGCAATCAAAATTTATGAAGGAAGTTTCGGCAGGCAATGTAATTAACGATGACAACCATTTTTACATACCCGAAGAAAAATGGTTGATAACGGATTATATATTGAAGAATTTATTTGTTTGATAGGGCGTATAATTATACGCCCTATCACGTAACCCCAGCATGTTGTTAATCCAAATGAGGAATTTTATGTAGATTTGTAACGAAAAAAAAGAATATGGCTTTAAATTGTGGAATAATAGGAATACAGGGATGCGGCAAAACAACGCTATTTAACAGTTTGTCGGGTACAAAAGCAGAAACCGTACAATTTTCAGATAAAGCAAATTTGGGTGTTATTCAAGTGCCCGATAACCGGTTGTATGAATTGGAAAAATATCAGACAACCGAAAAAATTGTACATGCTACGGTTAATTTAATTGATATTCCAGGGTTAACGCGAAATGCAACATCCACCGAAAGTACACGAAAATTTTTGAACGAAATTCGCAACAGCGATGCGTTTATTCATGTAGTTCGCTGTTTTGATAATCCTCATGTACCTCATCCAGACGGGTCGTTAAATCCTATTCGGGATATAGAAAACATGGAAATAGAACTTCAAACCAGAGATGTTGAATCGGTGGACAAAAAAATTCAGCGTTTGGAAAAAGTTGTTAAAACGGGAAGCAAGGAAGCAAAACAGCAAATAGAAGCATTGCTTGAAATCAAAGCATTACTTGAAAACTTTACTCCCGTTCGAAAAATGAATCTCTCCGAATCTTCTATCGAAGCCATTGCCGACCTCTTCCTATTATCTGCCAAACCTGTTTTATATGTATCTAACGTGGACAGTGCTCATGTTGCAACTGGAAATGAATACTCATCGACTATGGAAAAATATTTGCACGAAAAAGGTGAAAATTTTCTTTTAATAGGTGCTTTGCTCGAATCTGAAATTGCCGAACTTGAAAGCCCCGAAGACAGACAACTTTTTTTAACCGATGCCGGATTAACAGAGCCGGGAGTTAACAGACTGGTTCAATATGCATATAACATGCTTCACCTTCGAACATTTTTTACCGTTGGACCTAAAGAAATAAAAGCATGGACCATTACAGCAGGCATGACGGCTCCACAAGCAGCAGGTGTTATTCACAGTGATTTGGAAAGAGGCTTTATTCGTGCCGAAGTTATGAAATACAACGATTTTATTTCATTGGGAAGCGAAAATGCTTGCAAGGAAAAAGGAAAGTTTTTTATTGAAGGGAAAAACTATATAGTAGAAGATGGAGATATTTTACATATTCGGTTCAATGTATAAAAAAAAGGAATTACTTATTATGTAATTCCTTTTAGAATCTTTGTAGCATTTAATTGTCTATGTCTGTTAAATGCACACGTAAACATTATGCCGGATGAATAGCCTCTGTGGGGCAAACATCAGCACATGCACCACAATCTGTACAGGTTTCGGGGTCAATTTTATAAATATCGCCTTCGGAAATAGCACCTACAGGACATTCATCAATGCAAGTGCCACATGCGGTACAGTCTGTTGAAATTGTATAAGCCATGATATAAATTTTTAATTGGTTATTCGCGGCAAATATATACATGTATTTTTAAATGACAAATGATTTTTATTATATCCTATTTGCAAAATAAATATAGAATGATTAATTTTGTAATCATGAAAAATCTATTTTTAGTTTTAATACTTTTAATACTAACCATAACAGGCATGTCTCAACCTATTCCTACCACTGAGGAAAACATTCCCTTTTTGGTTACTTTCGGTGGCAACAGTGATATTAAATGGGGTGACGATGATTTTTGCGAAATCTTTTTTATTCTTGTACCTGCCAATTATATTCAACCTTTTTATATACGCGTATTTGACCCTAACTGTGGTGGTCAGTACGATGAAGCCAAAGGTCCTTTTAATACTAAAACATCCTTTTCTATATATGGAGGGAAGGGTTGCTATACCGACCCTGACTCTAAAAATATAGACCCCAAAGGAAATTATAAGGCTGGAAATTTGCTTGCTTCCAAAATCTTTGCTGACGATGCCAAATATGATAATAATTGGTACTCCTTTGGACCGTTTAATCCTTCCGAAGGCGAAATGGTTACCGATTTTGGGGGACACATTTTTAAACTTATTGTACAGGGTATTAGTGGTGATGATGGAAATTTGTACCGATTATTTGTCAGTACTTCTTCTACAGAAAATAAACCCATCGAAGGTGGAAATGCCTTTACATTTGAATATACGTTCCGCATGCACGATAATCCCAACAATATTTCCCATATTTATCCTTATATTGATAATAAGGTTATTTCAGTAAAAATTACCAATTTTGATTGGGACAACGATGGCATTATACGTGTCATTTCTATAGCCAAAAATGGTATCCCGGTGGATATTTCCAGTGAAGGAGATTGGAAAAGTACCGTATTGCCCATTGTACAGCAAGAAAAAAACACTTCTTTCGACATTCAATTTATCAAAGAAAAAAAGAAACCGATAAGAAATAATAATGTAGTAGTATATGTTACCAACCAATATGGCGAAATGTTGCCTTTTTATGTTAGCCCTATTGGTGGAATTCCAAAATACGAAGGAAAAGTAAAAGCAATACAGAATAAAAAGAAATAACGTACAGGGCATGCTAAGCAAAGACCTAAAATAACTTGGTTCAGAATGAATAAAACACAAATTAAAAAGATAGTTATTGCATGGTGGGTTATTTTTACTTTTTCATCTACCCTTTATGCACAAACATATCAATTCAAGGTTTTATCGTCTGAGAATACCAATATTTATCCATATATTTATTCTATACATCAGGATAGTTTGGGGTATTTATGGATAGGTACGGGTGATGGATTGTTTTTGTATGATGGGAATACACTCAATTCTTTTCCACTTACACTTATTGCCGGCGACAATTTTGTCGCTGCCAGTGCAGTTGACCAAAAAGGAAATTCCTATCTTGGACTTAACAATGGAACGATTGTTTACAAAAATGGACAAAAATTTTCCTTAATAAAGGAAACGATCATTTTTAAAAGTACTATCAATCAATTGCAATTTTATGGCGATGAACTGTGGGTAGCCGTTCAAAACAAAGGACTTTATTGTATCAAAAATTTACAATTGCAGTCAAAACCCATACTTACAACTAATATGCAGACTTATTGCTTTTATAAGCAGAAAGATGATTTTCTTATCGGTACGTCTGATGGATTATATGAATATCATCATAACCAGTTAAAGATATTAACTTGTGTTCCTCAAACTAAAATTAACTGCATTCATTACAATTCTTTATCACAATCTTTTTTTATAGGAACCGAAGACGAAGGAATGATTGAAATAATAAACAAAAATAACGAATGGAATGTTTTGCATTCCTATTCCTTTATAAACAACATAAAAGACATTGTCCACGATACAGAAGGTAATATTTGGCTGGGCACTATGGGCGAAGGTATTTATTTTTTCAGATTTAATCAGACTCATAATACTTTTTCACAAGAAAAACAATTCACTACTAATAACGGATTACCCAATATGCAAATACGCAAACTTTTTTTTGATAGAGAAAAAAATTTGTGGATAGGTAGTTATGGAAATGGCTTGTTTCAATATTTTGAAAGTGCCTTTACTCAACTATTACAGAAAGACAACGAAAAGGAACAATCGTTCACCGCTTGCTATACATATACCGAATATCTTTATGGTGGAACAGCCAATGGAAAACTATATAAATTGAATATTAATAATTTTCAATCGTCAAAATTACTTGATATTCCCACCATAGTAGGAAATAAAATAACGGCTTTGTTTGTGGACAATCGTTTTATTTTATGGATAGGTACCGAAAAAAGCGGATTGTATTTGCTCGATTTGGTCAACAATAAACTTATTAAACAAATTCGGTTTGACGATGATTTATTAAACAGCATAAGTTCTATAGACGGATTTGGATATTATAAATGTGTGGGTACAAGAAATGGACTCATCGTAATCAATACTGAACATCAGCCGTATGCTCAAAAAATTATAACCACTGCACAAGGCTTACCACATAACTATATAAATCAGGTATTATGCGATATCCAAGAAAATGTTCTCATTGTTACTCCTACTAACATTCTTGCCAAATATAATTTTGCTACTCATAAAATTTCGGTGGATAAAATCAATGCAGGCGATGATATTCTTAAGATAAATGCCTTATGTTTTGATATAAATAATAATATGTGGCTGGCTACGTATGGCAGTGGTGTTTTATTGGTCGATTCAACAGTTTCAAATTATACTTCTGCCAATGGACTTTTTTCCGATTATACATACAGTATTATTGCCGACGAATCGGGAACCGTGTGGGTGGGACATCGTCAAGGTATTTCCTCTATCAAGGAAAATATGATTAGAAGTTTTTCAAAAAATATTGGGTTGTTTTCCGATTGTAATCCCAATGCTGTAACGGTTGATAAAAATGGCACCGTTTGGTTTGGTACAACCAAAGGACTTTTGCGATACGATTTTAAGAAAAGCATGATTAATAAAATTCCACCCACGGTATTAGTTAGCAATATCAAAATTAATGATATTGAAAATGTAGTAAAACCTTATATGGAATTGGGTTCGGGTAGATACAAAATACAATTTTCGTTTACGGGTATTTCGTTGCGGGAATCGGAAGGCGTTACCTTTCAATACATGCTCGAAGGTTACGACGCTGGATGGTCAGAAAAAACCAGCAACCGAACAGTTCAATATCCACGTCTTGAAGAAGGTATCTATACGTTTAAAGTATTGGCATACAATTACGACAACGTCGTTTCAAAAAATCCATGCACCATTACCATAAAAATTCTTCCACCTTTTTATAAGCGGTGGTGGTTTATTTTACTGTCTGTTATAGTTATTGTTTATATTTTTTACCTGATTTTAAAAATAAGAGAACGAAACCACCTTAGAATGGAAAAAATATTGAAGGAAAGACTGGACCAGCGTACACGCGAAGTGGTGCTTCAAAAGGAACTGATAGAGCATAAAAATAAAGATATAACCGACAGCATCCAATATGCCAAACGTATTCAAGAATCCATTCTTCCATCGCAACGAATACTACACTCCAATTTCCCTAATTCATTTATTTTATACATGCCGCGTGATATTGTAAGTGGCGACTTTTACATGTTTAATGAACAGAACAAACAATTTATGTTTATCTGTGCCGATGCCACCGGACATGGTGTGCCAGGAGCATTTATGTCGCTTATCAGTAGCACTATTTTAAAAGATATCATGCAACTTAATCAAATTATTCTTCCCAGTCATTTGTTGCATCAATTGGACAGAGAAATCTCTACTATTTTCAATCAGGAAAATTCTGAAACGCAAGACGGACTTGACCTTGCTGTTTGTCTTTTTGACAAGAATACGTATAAATTAACATACGCTGCTGCTATGCGTCCCATCATCATTTTTCATAATAAAACCTGGACGTATTATAAGGGAAGCCGTTATTCTATAGGCTTTTCCAAGTATCGTGTAGAAAAAATTTTTACTGATATAGAGATTCCATTAGCACCCGGCGACCGCTTTTACCTTTTTACCGATGGATTGCCCGACCAGTTTGGCGTTGATGAACATAAACTTAAAGTAAGTGGCTTAATTCACTGGCTCACAGAAATGCAGGATTTGCCCATGCTTCAACAAAATATTGAATTACAAAAAAGATTTTTATCGTGGAAAGGAGATTCTGCTCAAATTGATGATATACTATTAATAGGTGTAGAAGTTTAATCCGTGGATTACAAGGAACAGAATAAGTTTGCTTAAATAAATTGTTTTTGCTTTAAAAAGTGTTAATTTTAACAAAAAGATTTTTTTTTAATAAAAACCTGCTTTACTTTTGGTAAAATTTTTGCAGTAATTCTATTCATTAAATTTAATTGTATATGAGAAAGATTAATTTTTTGTTGTTAATTGTTCTTTTGGGTATTACCAGTCTGTTTGGACAAACCCAGAATGCTAAAATAACATTTAGCGAAGAATCATTCGATTTTGGAACCGTTCCTGAAGAAAAAGGAACTGTTACTCATGAGTTTTCATTTACCAACACAGGCGCCCAACCACTTATTCTTCAAAATGTAAAAGCCTCCTGTGGCTGTACTACCCCCGAGTGGACCAAAGACCCCGTATTACCAGGGAAAAAAGGTACTATTAAAGTAACGTATAATCCATCGGGACGTCCTGGACCTTTTAATAAATCAGTTACTGTAACGTCCAATGCAGAAAATGCTTCTGCTGTTTTGATTATTAAAGGGACTGTTACTCCTAAACCAAGAACCATTGAAGACGACTACCCCATGCAAATTGGCGGTATTCGCTTAAAAACAAACCATCTTGCCTTTGTTACTGTTTATAACAACCAAATTAAAACCGATAGCGTTCAAATTATCAATACGTCTAAGGAAAATATAAAGATTTCATTCAACAGCATTCCTCCCCATATAACCATTAAAGCCATTCCCGATGAATTGAAGCCGAATCAAAAAGGAAATATTGTAGTTACTTATGATGGCAACAAGCAAAAAGAGTGGGGCTTTATTATGGATAGAGTGGATGTATTGCTTAATGGGAAATCAGACCCCAACAATCGTTTTTCTATCAGTGCTACCATAGAAGAAGATTTTTCTAAAATGACCCCCGAACAAAAAGCCAATGCTCCCAAGGCAAACTTCAAAACCAAAAATTATAATTTTGGTACTTGCAACGAAGGTGAAATAAAAAATTATGATTTTGAACTTTCCAACGATGGTAAAAGCGATTTGATTATTCGCAAAGTTAAAGCCTCATGCGGATGTACTGCCGTTTCACCAGACGAAAAAATTATAAAGCCGGGAAAATCTACCCTTATCAAAACATCATTTAACACATCGGGCAAAGTAGGCAAGCAAAACAAAACCATTAACGTTATTACCAACGACCCCAACAATGCAAATGTTACACTTCAGATTTCTGGTGAAGTAATCAAAAAAGATGAAACACCCAAACCACCAACTCAGCAACCTGTACCAAAAAATGGTCCTCAAAAGAAAGAGCAACCTTCCGATAATACGAAATAATAATTTCATCCATTAAAATAAGTATTCTTGAATAAAAAATAATTAACCAAAAGCGACCTTGTACAAGGTCGCTTTTTTGTTTAAAAGTTAACCCGTAACTTTGTTCCCGTATTTCTGAAAATCAATCTATGAATTTATCACAGAGTTGCATTAAACCGTTGATTCCATACAACCAGATATTGCAAAATAACGAATGGTCTGGTCAAAATTTTTTTGCAGCGAATATGTTGGAAAAACAAATTCATACTGCTTATACCGAGCAATACCAACATGTAAAAATATTAACACCTTTATATCAAAATGCAGATAAAAATAATTGCTTGCTTCATGTTGATGTATTATTTATTGCAGGATTGATATTATTTGGTTGGACTACTTACATCAAAATACAGTTTCCACATGCATTTAAACAACTTTTTAAATCATTGTTCAATTTTCAGCATGCACGTCAATTAATTAACGAGAAAAGTGGCATTGTACAAAAACTTTCAATAAACCTGATGATATTGTTTTCATTCAGTGCTTCCATGTTCTTGCTTTCCATAATATATAAATTTGTAAACCCACAAATTGTTATTTACAAAGCATTTTTAATGATTTTTATTTTTGTTCTGCTATTCTTGGGGATAAAATATGCCTTGTACTTTGGAGTTGGATATTTAACCGATACGCTTAAACAAACTATAATCGTGGTCAATCATTTTAATGTTTTTTACCGTATATTGGCTGTTGTTCTGTTACCGTTATCATTAATCCTTTTTTATATAGATTATCGCATCGTAAATTTATTTTTTATATTGAGTTTTTTGCTGTTCATAGGATTTTATTTAATGCGACTATATCGAGGATTTATTTTATGTAAACAAATGAAATTTTCGTATTTATTTTTTTTTATATATCTTTGCACCCTAGAAATTATTCCACTTATATATGCCGTAAAGACATTTATTATGTGGTCATAATGTGATTGTTAACTAAATATTAACGACCTTGAAAATACAGAAGATACTGATATCGCAACCAGCCCCGCCATGCGAAAAATCACCGTATTCTGACCTTATCAGCAAGTACAATGTAAAAATTGACTTTAACCCCTTTATTCGGGTTGAGCCCTTAACAGCCCGTGAGTACCGTCAGCAACATATCAACTTTCTTGACTTTTCGGCAGTCATTTTTACAAGCAAGTTGCACGTTGACCATTTTTTTAAGATGTGCGAAGAACTTCGTGTAACCATACCAGAAACGATGAAATATTTTTGTATGAACGAATCGATAGCATTCTATCTGCAAAAATATGTTGTATTTCGTAAACGCAAAATCTTTTTTGGCAACAATACCTTTGAAGACATGAAAGATGCCTTTAACAAAAGCAGAGATTGTACCTATCTTATTCCCATTACCGAACCCCATAAGGCATCTACATTGGAAGTGTTGAATAAATACAATTTAAAATTTACTGTTTCTACTCTTTCACGTACCGTTAGCAATGATATGAAGGGTATCCATCTTCACGATTATCATATTGTCGTATTTTTTACTCCTTCGGGCATTAAGTCACTGTTTGAAAATTTTCCCGACTTCCAACAGGAAAATCTTTATATTGGAACTTCTGGCATTTCTACTTTGCAAGCCGCTACCGATGTCGGACTGAATGTACAAATAGTATCCCCTACTAAGGAATTTCCTTCTATTACGGCTGCATTGGATGCATTTATAAAAAAATGCCTGAAGGAAAAATAACGCACGAACTCTCTTCGCATGGATATATCTTTTCCTAAGAGCGAACGACTTTGTAAAGCAAAGGATTTTGAACACGTATTTTCTAACGGAAAAAGTTTATATGTATTCCCGTTAAAAGTACAGTTTTCTTTTATCCAAACCGACACACCCACCATTAAAGTTGCTTTTTTCATTTCAGCAAAAAAAATTAAAAAAGCCGTTCATAGAAATTACCTTAAACGTGTGCTTCGTGAAATATATCGTAAAAATAAATATATATTACATAACGAGATGGGTAACGAATCGTTATTCCTTGTTTTTGTTTATCTTTCGGATGAAAAATTATCCTATCATCAAATAGAACCTTCCGTATTAATATTATTAAAGCAACTGCATGAAGTTTATAAAAAACATAGTGGGTAAATTGATAATCGGGTTGGTTAAAATATACAAATACGCCATTTCGCCTATGTTGCCAAATTCTTGCCGATACACGCCTACATGCTCTACGTATGCCATAGAAGCAATACAAAAATATGGACCGTTGAAAGGCACATGGCTTGCCATTAAACGCATTGCACGCTGTCATCCTTGGGGCGGAAGCGGTTACGACCCTGTACCATAAGCATCGATTGAGTATATGCTTGTTTTAAATCTTTTTTTTACATCAATGATGGATAAATCAGTCGCTCCTTAAAAAATCAATTGTTTGTGTGAACACATAATACCAAACCGCTAACAAAAAAAATGAAAATGTGCATCCTCGTTGCAAACGAGGATGAGATAGAATAGGTACTTTTTAAGGGACGATTATTTAAATGAATTGAATTTACACAAAGGTCTTAAAAAAATAATAGCACCTCAAAATAATTTTTAACCAGAAAAAAAATAAATACATTTGTAAAAATTATTTAAGTGAAAACAATAGGACACCATACGGTTGAGAATAGAAACACATTCAATTATATCGAACAGAATGGACCTTTTCAAACTATGGATAGAAATCCATATTTAGGAAAGGGTTTTTATTTCTGGGACAATAATTATCATTTTGCAAAAGTTTGGGGTAATATTCATTATAATGGTAACTATGTAATTTGTCAAGCTACATTGCATTTGGATAATGAGATATTTCTTGATTTAGTAGGAAACAGAGAGAATATAATGTATTTTGAGAAATTAATAAAAAAACTTAATAGAGAAAATTGGCCAATTGGTAAATTCATTGAATTTTTAAAGAAAAAAGAGTTAGATGAAGATTTTAAAGGAATTTTCCCTTTTAAGGCTATTAGAGCATTAGATTACGATAAAGATAATTATAAAAAGTATAAATTTGCCGAAGGTAAAACTGGATATACAAGTTTACGTCCAATATTTATTATTTGTTTATTTGAGAAAACTGAATTACTTTTGTCGGACTTTAAAATCATCTATCCGATAATAAAGAAATGGAAATGAAAGCACATTTAAAAAAATCGTTAGAGCTACTTGATAAGTACTTAAATGAAACCCCAAAGCATATTATAAATGAAGAACTTTCATTCTTTGATAAATTGGATTATGAAGGAGTATCATTTAATAAGTATATCGAGTTGTTTAATATTGATACATTTAATCAATTCGGCATTGAATATGTAAAACCAGAATCATTAGATGATTTTGAGATTGATGTAGAGGGGGTAAGCGTTTTTAGTTCATATAAAAATGAAGTAATTTATTCGCATAAAGAATATATAGACATTAAACAGAAAAGTTCTATTCCTGTTCAGTATTTTACCAATCAATATGAATTAGATAATGCATCATAATGGAAAAACCATCTATTCAAATAGCTTTTAAATTAGTATCAACTCAAGTTGTTGACATTAATTATCACGTAATTGAAATACTTAATAGAGGAATTTCTGAAAAACTTGATTTAAGTATTGGGCATAATGTATTATTTTCACCTGAACAAGAGAATAATTTCATCGTTGAATTTTTTGCAAAATTGAAAAATAAAAAAAAGACAATAGAAATAAATGTAAAATATATTGCCTTTTTTCAAACAAGGGAAAAAATAACGGAAGATTTTAGAAATTCAAACTTTATTCACATAAATGCACCCGCAATTGCTTTTCCATACCTTAGAAGTTTTATTTCCACTCTAACAATAAATGCTGGAATTGACCCTATAATCCTTCCGACATTCAATTTTTCTAAGGCAAAACCCAAAGGGGAAAAAGAAAAATAACTTACTTTGCATAACAAGGTATATAAAAAATTGGGCGGATAGTGGTAAATTTTATTTAGCTTTGTGCAACTTATACCAAACCGCTAACAAAAGAATGAAATGAATTTTGTCCTGTCAAACTCTAATCTCGTCAATAATGACGAGACGGGATGCCGACAGACTAACAGTTTTAAAACAAAAGCGAAGCGAATTGTTTTAATGAACTTGTTAGCAAGTTGGTATAAAAAAAATATTGAACCCATTAAAAATGTCCATTACAAGACAAAGTCTCCTAAAAACCATTATTTTTGTCCATTACTCCCATATTAAAAAAATCAACCATGAGTTAAAAAATAGTTAAAATATAAAAAAGACCTGAGTTATGAACAATGAAAGGCGTTAAATGCTGTTATAAAACAACAATCTAAATAAAATAATTGTTGGTCAGAGAATTGAATGCCTTAAAATTGTTAATAAATATCTTTTATTTACCATTAAATAATACCTACCTTTGCAGCAGAATAAATTAATATTTTATTTTTATGAAGAAGAAAAATGTAATTATCATTGGAGCAGCGGGACGTGATTTTCATAACTTTAATATGTATTTTCGCGGTAATGCCAATTACAATGTTGTTGCTTTTACAGCAACCCAAATTCCCGACATTGATGGTCGTAAATATCCAAAAGAATTAGCAGGTGCAGACCTCTACCCTGATGGTATTCCCATCTATAACGAAATAGACTTGCCCAAATTAATCAAGGACTTAAAAGTTGATATCTGTGTGTTTGCATACAGTGATGTATCACACCAACAAGTCATGAGCATTGGTTCCATTGTTATGGCAGCAGGTGCAAGTTATATGATTCTTGGACCAAACGACACCATGGTAAAATCTACCAAACCAGTGATTGCCGTTGGTGCAACACGTACAGGTAGTGGGAAAAGCCAAACATCCCGCCGTATTATTGAAATACTCATGAAACATGGCTTAAAAGTAGTGGCTGTTCGTCATCCCATGCCTTATGGTGATTTGGTAAAACAAAAAGTTCAACGCTTTGCTACTATTGAAGATTTAAAACTTAATAAATGTACCATTGAAGAAATGGAAGAATATGAACCCCATGTTGTTCGTGGTAATGTTATTTATGCAGGCGTAGATTATGAAGCAATTCTTCGTGCTGCCGAAGACGACCCTAATGGTTGCGATATTGTTTTATGGGATGGCGGAAACAATGATTTCCCCTTCTATAAGCCCGATTTAATGGTAGGCGTTGCCGACCCTTTACGCCCCGGTGCAGAAGTAAGTTTTCACCCCGGCGAAACAGTTGCCCGCATGTCCGACGTTATTGTTATCAATAAAATAGATAGCGCTTCTTTAGAAAATATTACACAGGTACGCGATAACCTGCGCCGTATTAATCCCAATGCGGTGATTGTAGATGCCGCTTCGCCACTTACTGTTAATAAACCTGAACTGATTAAAGGAAAACGCGTATTGGTAATCGAAGATGGACCAACCTTGACACATGGACACATGCGTATTGGTGCTGGTACCGTTGCTGCACAAAAATACGGTGCTGCCGAATTGGTTGACCCACGTCAATATGCTGTTGGTAAAATAGCCGAAACATTTGTTAAATATCCTAATATTGGGACATTGCTTCCAGCCATGGGTTATGGCGACGAACAGGTTCATGATTTGGAACGTACCATTAACAATACACCTTTTGATGTTTTGGTAGTGGCTACTCCTATAGACTTGAGCCGTGTTATTCATATCAGCAAACCTTATGTAACCGTTGGATATGAACTTCAGGAAATTGGAACTCCCAATCTGGAACAGGTGTTAACCGAATTTTTAAAAAAAAAGAACTTAGCAAAGTCTAAATCTTGTTGCTAAATCTTTATCACTATTCTTTAAACTGCCATTACTAAAAGCAATGGCAGTTTTTTTATTTTTTCTGCTTGAATTAATCAAAATGTATTATTTTTGCAAAAAAAATTATAGCAGAAAAAAAACGAATGAATGCATGTTAATAATCTTTTAAATATAAATCTATGAGAAAAAAACTTTCAATGTTGTTAATCGTAATGATGGGTTTGCCTTTTATGATGATGGCAAGCGAAGCCGATTTAAAAATTCCTGAACTGAACACAAGTCAAAATCATCTTTTGTTGTGGGGAATAATTGTTATTGTTTTAGGCTTGCTGTTTGGGCTTTATCAATTCACCAAAGTTAGAAAAATAAAAGCCCATAAATCCATGCTCGATGTTGCCAATATCATTTTTCAAACGTGTCGTACTTATTTGGTACAGCAAGGACGTTTTTTATTAATCTTGTTTTTAATTGTAGGATTAATCATTACGTTTTATTTTGGATACTTGCAACACAGTTCGTTTGGCGGTGTACTTCTGATTTTATTCTGGACGGTGATAGGGATTTTAGGTTCTTATAGTGTTGCATGGTTTGGTATTCGTATGAATACACTTGCCAATAGTCGTATGGCTTTTGCATCACTAGAACGCAAACCGTTAAAACTTTTAAATATTCCGTTAGATGCAGGAATGAGTATTGGTGTGATGCTTGTATCGGTAGAATTATTGATGATGTTGATAATTTTACTTTTTGTACCGCGTGCGTATGCCGGTGCCAGTTTTGTGGGCTTTGCCATTGGCGAATCACTGGGAGCGAGTGCACTTCGTATAGCCGGAGGTATTTTTACCAAGATTGCCGATATAGGTAGTGATTTGATGAAAATAGTTTTCAACATTAAGGAAGATGACCCAAGAAATCCTGGCGTTATTGCCGATTGTACTGGTGATAATGCAGGCGACAGCGTAGGTCCTACTGCCGATGGTTTTGAAACGTATGGTGTTACCGGTGTTGCATTGATTTCATTTATTGTATTGGCCATTCCCAACATAGAATATCAAATGGTATTGCTAACGTGGATATTTGTCATGCGTATTTTAATGATTATTACATCTGTTTTTTCTTTCTGGATTAATCGTTCTTTTGCAAAAATAAGATACAGTAACAGAGATGACCTTGATTTTGAAGTTCCCTTATCCAACTTGGTATGGATAACTTCTATCTTGTCTATTATAGTAACGTTTGTTGCCAGTTATTTCATGTTGGGACCAGGTACATTGCTTGGTGCCGTCTCAGATAATTTATGGATTATTCTTTCCATTATTATCAGTGCTGGAACACTTGGTGCTGCCTTGATTCCTGAAATCACAAAAATATTTACAAGCCCTAAATCTAAACATGTAAAGGAAGTAGTACGTGCATCTAAGGAAGGTGGTCCTTCCCTCAATATTCTTTCAGGCTTTGTGGCTGGCAATTTTAGTGCTTTCTGGCAGGGAATGATTTTTATAGTGTTGATGTTCATTGCCTATTATGCCAGCAATTTCGGATTAGAACAGGTTATTCCTGCATATCGTGCTGTATTTGCCTTTGGCTTGGTAGCCTTTGGTTTTTTAGGAATGGGACCTGTTACCATTGCCGTGGATAGTTATGGACCTGTTACCGATAATGCACAGTCCATTTATGAATTATCATTAATTGAAACTAAAGAAGGCATCCATGAAGAAATAGAAAAAGATTTTGGCTTCAAACCTGATTTTGAAAAAGCAAAATATTATTTGGAAGCCAATGATGGTGCTGGAAATACATTTAAAGCAACTGCCAAACCCGTCTTAATAGGTACTGCAGTTGTGGGTGCTACTACCATGATATTTTCACTTATTCTGGTTATTAAAAATGTATTGCATATTGAACCGGAACAAATATTAAACATTCTAAACCCATGGTCAATTCTTGGTTATATTGCTGGTGGTGCAGTGGTTTATTGGTTTACGGGTGCTTCTACGCAAGCCGTAACTACGGGAGCATATCGTGCTGTAGAATACATAAAAAAACATATCAACCTTGACCCCAATTCAAGTCTGAGTGCTTCTACAGAAAATTCAAAGGAAGTAGTAAAAATCTGTACACAGTATGCTCAAAAAGGAATGATAAATATTTTTATTGCCATATTTTCGTTTGCATTGGCATTTGCTTTTATTTCTGCACCCGCAGGAATTGGAACAGCAGCAGCCACCGCATCGGCATCGTTTTTTGTTAGTTATCTGATTGCCATAGCCATTTTTGGTTTATTTCAGGCAATATTTATGGCTAATGCCGGTGGTGCATGGGATAATGCTAAAAAAATTGTGGAAGTAGATTTGAAAGAAAAAGGTACCGAACTGCATGCCGCTACTGTTGTTGGCGATACCGTTGGAGACCCTTTTAAGGATACTTCTTCGGTTTCACTTAATCCTATTATCAAGTTTACTACTCTTTTTGGACTATTGGCTATGGAAATTGCCATATCACCCGATTTTAGAACCATTGCACCGTATATTGGTATCGTATTTCTTGCCGTTGCCTTGATATTTGTTTGGCGTTCGTTTTACAAAATGCGCATTCCAAATAAGTAACATCATACATTTTCTTTTGACACCTTTTTTATTCGGATTTCATAGATTATTTTTTGCAGGAATTGAATTATGGAGGAGAAAAAAACATGGAGTGTAATACTTGTTATTACTATGTTAGCCTCTTTCCTGACACCTTTTATGGGTTCATCCATTAATATTGCCTTACCTTCCATAGGCAAGATATTTAATGCCAATGTCATTCTTTTAAACTGGGTTGCTACCGGCTTTTTACTTTCTTCGGCTACGTTTTTACTGCCCTTTGGAAAAATAGCAGACATGACCAGCAGAAAAAAAATATTTTTGTCGGGTATTATTCTTTTTACAGTGAGTAGCGTGCTTTGTGCTCTTTCATGGAATATTCATGTTCTTATTTTGTTTCGTATTATTCAGGGCATAGGCGCATCCATGATTTTCAGTACTTCTACAGCAATACTTACTTCAACGTATCCTGTCAGCAAAAGAGGAAAAGTTTTGGGAATGAATGTCGCTGTATCATACATTGGCTTATCGTTAGGACCAACCGTGGGCGGAGTTCTGGTAAAATTTTTAGGATGGCAAAGTATTTTCTGGTGTGTAGTGCCCGTTGGGGTGATTACAACACTGCTTACAATTTGGTTTATAAAAGATGAAAAACCTGTTTCAGAATCTCATCCTTTTGATAAAAAGGGTACATTCATTTATGCTGTGTTTTTATCATCATTAATTTATGGATTTTCGGAATTACCTCAATTAAAAGGATTTTTATGTATAATCTTTTCCTTCATATTAGGGTTTTGGTTTGTAAAATACGAACAAAAAAATGAATTTCCCCTGTTAAATATAAATCTGTTAAAAAAAAATAAAGTATTTCGCTTTTCAAATATGGCTGCTTTTATTAACTATGCTGCTACGTTTGCAGTAACTTTGTTGTTGAGTTTCTATTTGCAATACATAAAGCAGTTAAATACGGCACAAGCAGGTTTGATTTTACTTTTTCAACCAGTATTAATGGCATTGCTTTCGCCATTGACAGGAAATTTATCGGATAAGGTTGAACCTCGTATTGTGGCTACTTGTGGCATGTCGTTGTCAACACTGGGTTTATCGATGATGGCTTTTTTGAGTTACCATACACCCATTGCTTATGTTATAGTCTGTTTAATTATATTGGGAACAGGGTTTGCCTTGTTCTCATCACCCAATACCAATGCTGTGATGAGTTCCGTTGACAAACCACAATTGGGTATTGCGTCGGCTACTATAGCGACAATGCGTCTTACGGGGCAAATGTTCAGCATGGGAATGGCAATGCTTATTTTTTCTATTTTTATTGGGAAAAATGTTATTGATTCTACCCATCTTTCCGATTTAATTCTTAGTTTACATATTGCCTTCGGAATTTTTTCTCTTTTTTGTTTCGGTGGAATTTTTGCCTCGTATGTACGCGGCAACGTTAGAAAATAAAAGCATTACCTGAATATATTTTCAAAAATATTTTCACGAAAACTATTTCGTCAGACAACCAATAATGCCCTTTTTTTGTCTAACTATAAAATTTTAAATTGCAACTGTTATGAAAAAGTTTATTGTTTTATTAGCAATCATTAGCAATGTGCAACTTTTTGCTGAATCGCAATATGTATGCGGAGTTATAACCGAATTGTCGGCAGATACTATTGGAACCAATGCCGTTTCAGGAAACTGGACATCGTCTATTCCAGAAATAAGTATAACCAGTATAGACAGTACGGCATTACATTATCACGTTCAGGTTTTTGCAGGTAATGTTCCCAATTTCTTTATCAATGGACAACGCAGTGTTTGGTTTTATTGGAACTACATTACAGCCGGCAGCATAAATCATACCGACAGCATGGAAATTACTTTCTTTCAATTGCCACATGCCGATGGCGGTATTATAGAATCTGTATGTGGCTATACAACGCAACTTCATGCAGACACTATCGGGAGTGGTATCATTTCTGCCTATTGGACATGTAATTTACCAGGAATTATAATCAATCAGTCAGGGAATGTTCCCGCTGATGTTTTTGTAGATGCCTCACAGGTTTCCGATTTTTTTATTAACGGCAAACGTTCCGTTTATTTTTACTGGCATGTGACCAATGGAGTAGGATGTGCATCGGAAGATAGTGCGCTGGTTAATTTTTATGAAGTGCCTCAGGCAAATGCAGGTCCCGATACTTCCGTATGCGGGATGAATTATGAAAGTGTTGCTACATGGAGTATACCCTATTCAACAGGTATATGGAGCAGTGTTGCTGGTAATCCTGGCTTGGTCTATTTTACACCCAATAATGCTCCCGATGCATCCATCACAGTAACACAATATGGTAGTTACCATGTTGTATGGCGCGAAATGAATGCCGAAAACAGTTCATGTTTTACTGCAGATACGGTTACTATCAACTTTATACAAGTGCCAATGCCCGATGCAGGTGTTGATTTTGAAATTTGTGGAGTATTTGCATATATTTGTGCAACACCCTCAATTTTGGGCGGGTATTGGAGTGGTCCTTCTGGCATTCCTTTTTTCGACACCAATATTGACAGCATCATCTATTATAATTTAAATGGCAGATATAATCCCTGTACATGGATACGATATACAACCGAAAATGATACCATTACCATGTATTGGACTGAAAATAACGGAGCATGTTATGGGTATGATTCTGTAAATATATATTTTGGGAGTATTCAAAATGCAATTATTTTAACGAATCCTTCAGATTCATTGGTTTGTGGAGCAAGTTATTCGTTATTATCGGCTTCTGAACCAAATTATGGATATGGTTACTGGGCAGATTCCATTCCTAATACACAATTTACACCTTCTGCATTCTCTAACGATAGTTTAGCGGCTACAACAGCATATTATGGCGCTCATTATTTTCATTGGATTACTGTTAACGGACCTTGCAGAGATACCAGTAACGCGTTATATGTCCGTTTTATTAATTCTGGAACAGTAAAAGGAAACATAAACGGGCTTGATAACAGCGTAAATTATTCAACGAATCTTTTCAAATCGAATTTATTTAATTCTTCTACAACATCCCTGATAAATACCGATGGAAGTTATGTACTAAATGCAAATCCCGGAACGTATTATTTAAAAGTCGAAAATTTGAATCCGGAAAATTCAACGGGAATTGCTTCCACTTATTATGGAGACACGTGGCTATGGCAGGATGCGCAAACTATTACTTTACAAACGTGTGATACACTTTCAGCAAATATAAATATGTACAATTATACCTATGCTTCTGGTGGAAATTGCCTCGTATGCGGTACCATTTCTTATGATAATGGTGGTCCTGTAAAAGATGCAGACGTTTACTTATTATACAAGCCTGCAAATCTTCCCGCTATACATGAAAAAACAGACGAAAACGGCTATTATTCACTTAATCATATTCCTCAGGGAAATTATAAAATTCAAGTTGATATTTCAGGTTTACCTCAGGTAACCACTCATTATATCACTGTAAATCCTTTTGATACACTTTTTGCCAATGTGAATTTTATTGTTGATACCACTCAAATAACCAAAGATTACGGTTTTGGAATCTATGCCGATACAACTTTATACATACCCAGTGAAACAATTTTTTCCATAAATTCTATTCATGTTTTTCCTAATCCATGTAGTGATAATGTTTATATTTCATGTAACGATATTATTACTGTTGATGCTGAATGGATAGACGTAAATGGGAAAATAATTTCATCATTAAAAATTAATTTATCAAAAGGAATAACACAACTTTCTGTACCGAAAAATATAGATTCACACGTATGTTTCTTAAAAATTACTTATAATAATACGGTGTTTATTAAAAAACTTATTAAAAAAAGTTGATATAAATTATTAAATTCAGAACTCCTGATTTGGGGCAACCTAAAATGTCGCGGATTTGTAAATTA
>CAYSIN010000016.1:0-40713 GCA_964431135.1 uncultured Bacteroidales bacterium | reverse complement strand
AAGTACCACCTGTATCAATAGTAGCCACTAATTGACTGTTGGTTTGTGGCGAAGGGGTAAAGGTAGTATTGGAAACCGTATCTATCCAGTAGCCATTACCGTAAGCGGGTTGTGTAGCAGACAGAAGTGGATAACTTGGACCGCACCAGAGTGAATCGGCAGGACTGGTGGTAATAGTGGCTGTTTGTATGCTTCCAAAATATACATTAACAGAGTCATAACCAGAACAAACACCATTAAATTCGGTCCAGTACATGGTAATGGTATCATTTTCAGATGGCCAGCGTATCCAAGTACAAACAGAATCTTTATATTCAGGATGATAATGTGAAATATCACCAATTGTATCATAAAAAGCAATCCCTATAGGATAGCTACTCCATACACCGCCCGAAACGGTGGGTGTGGCACAGATATATGCAAATAATCCGCATACACCATGGTCTGCTCCTGCGTCGGGCATAGGTTTTACTTTAAAATCAATGGTGATGGTATCGGTAGTGTAGCATGATGAATTTCCTGCGTTCATTTCACGCCAAACAAAGCGATAGATACCATTTTGTGTAACGGTAACTAACGTCGTGTTGTGTGTTGCATTTACAAAATTGGCTGTTCCAGGACCTGAAGATGTTGACCATTGCCCCACTGGATTATCAATACTCCAACTGGCTGCCAGATTATAGGATTTTCCACATATAGACGTATCAATACCAGCATAAGCCACAGGTATATCATAAAATAAAACATTCACAGAATCATAGTTGGTGCATTGGCCGTTGTTTACAACCCAATATAAATAGAATTGTCCAACAGAATAGTGAAAAGCATTATTCCCCATGGGTGAAATATCCACAGAGGCTGATGCAGGAACAGCACCGCTTTGATTAATAACCGGACCATTGGGCTTGGAATACCAGTATGCAGAGATAATTCCACTTCCAATAGTATCTGCCTGCAACGGAGCAAGTGTTCCGCAAACAGAAATAGTATTATTTCCTGCTTCGGCGTGTGGAGGACGCATAAAAGTAATTACTACATTATCTGATGCAGCACACGGACCATTGACTTCATGCCATGTAAATGTTGCAGAATAAGAAGGACCTATATAGTTTGGTACAAGAATAGGTGTTGTAGCAGAAGTATCGCCATAAATATATATCACATTAGATGGTCCAGTCCAGTATCCTGGATAGGTTGAATCGGCAACTAAGACAACTCTGTTTCCACATGTTGTTGTATCCAATCCTGCATTGGGTGTTGGTGTTATTAAAAAGTTAATAATAACAGTATCTTTAGCCGAGCAACCATTGTTGGTTTCTGTCCAACAATATGTATAGGTACCTGTTGTTGGTACATTAACAGATGACGTAGGGCTTGAAGGATTATTTATTCCAACGCCTGACCATAATCCTGTCCCCGAAGTGCTCATCACAGCATTCATAGTATAGTGTGTACCGCAGATAGAAGCATCGGGACCTGCATTGGCAGCAGGAATTTGAATAAAAGTAATAGTAACGACATCGGCAGAATCGCAGGGTCCATTAATTTCGTTCCATTGATATGTGTAAGTACCCTGTAAACTTACGGTTACAGAAGAATTAAAATAACTTTGCTGTCCAAAGATTGAAGTACCAGGTCCATTGACTTGTGTCCATTGTCCTACGTAACTTGGGTTATCGGGAGCATCTGCATTAAACTGGGTTGTTAGTCCGCAAACACTTTTATCGGGTCCAGCATAAGGGGTTGGAAAAGTGCAGCAGTTAGGTGTTCCCGCTGCAAGTACCATTACATATTGAGTATCAACAGTGCTTACACAATTATATTGATTGGTAACCTGTAAGGTAATAGGATACGTACCAGCCGTATTCCAAGTAATTTGATAAGGTCCTTCACCACTTCCAGACAATATAGTCGCACCGTTGAAATTCCATGTATAAGTAGATGGTTGCGTTGTTGTACCTGTATAATTAATATCACTGGGAGTTCCTGCACAAATAGGGGAGACGGCTGTAAAATTGGAAGTAGGTGTAGGATTTACTGTAACCTGTATGCTATCTGTAGCCGTTGCTCCACACGCATCGGTAACGGTACACACATAGTTATAGTTTCCCACAGGCGGGCTTATAGAAACATTTGCATTAGTACCAAGCCCGCCACTCCAATTGTAGGTCAGGGGTGCGACACCGCCCGACCCTGTAGCATTAAACGTGACAGGTTGATTGCCATCGCAAATAGGAATAACATTGCTGACCGTTTCCTGTAACGGAGTATTGTCGGCAATATTAACCGTTATAGTTCCGGTACCACATGCAGAAGTTTGAACCGTTAATATTACTGTTTCATTTCCTTCGGTATTTCCATCCATAATAGGATGTATAATAATACCTACCGAATCGGAACCAGCAGGAATTATTATATAATTAGTTGGAATAGATGTATAATCGGTTCCATTCGTAGCCGTGCCGCTAATAGTATAATAAACGGTATCGTTTTGAGTGGCCGGACTGGGCAATGTAAACGAAATAATGGCATTGGAACATCCTTCAATAGCATGTAATCCAAGAGCAGGATTGGTATAGTAGGATGCGGTACTGATAGCATTGGATTGAAAACTGTTGGCTTCCAAAAACACACCGGAATCATAAATTCCATCTCCAATATCACAAACACCAAGTTTTATATGATATGGATGACAGGGCAAAACATTGATGGTAGCAGTTAGAACAGTGGTAAAACCGTCAAAGCAAATAGTTGCACCGGAAGAGTTATCTACATAATATTGTGAATATCCCAAAGAAATGCAATTGCCAGAAGAGCCATAACTTCCTATACTGCCATTATTGACAGAGTTAATCATAACAGGGATTGTAGTACTTGGGATTAATGCCACGTTTTGGTTGGAATAATTAAATCCATCGGAACTCAAACTGGTAACAAAGAAACCAAATACATCGTTAAACGTGGAACAAACATATTCAGGATATTCTTCACTGCCAAAAACATATCTAAAATGTATAGGAGTAGATTGCGGTGTAAAATCAAATTGAAGTACTACAGCATCATACGAAGTATTTCCACCTGCAAGATTGGAGAGTTGCTGGTCTCCATTTCCACCCAAAGAATTACTTAAATGGAAAGAGCCTGGATTTGGAACATCCGATATGCCTCCGGTGGACATAATAATACCGCTTTGCAAGCCCAAGTTGGTGGTTTGTCCATTGGAAAAGGAACCGATACAACCACTGGGTCCTGTATAAGTAACATTGGTAACATTAACTCCGCCTCCTACCAATACATTTTGAACCAATTGAGTTGGTGTTAATGAACCATTAACCTGTAACTGTCCTTTCATGAAAAAAGGCACTGTCAGGAATGCCAGAATAAATGCTTTCGTTTTCATATTATTGCAAATTATTTAATTGTTCTATTTTAATCCATGTATTGTCTTTAAATACCTGTTCAACTTTCATAATGGTGAATAGATATTTAAAATAATTAACATCAGCAAACTTGTAAAAAAGTCCCTGTGCCAAATATTTTGAACTGCTACTATCAAAAGTGAGCGAAAAATTTTCTACGCCACGATATCCTTGAATATATTTTTCCAGATTTTTGGCTTGTTGCTCACTTTGTATGCCTGTGATATAAAAATTGCACGACACTTTACCATCGTCCAATGTTTTAACATAATGGTTTTCTTCCTTAATAAGTTCAACTTTTAACGATTGAGCTATAGACATATTTGCCATTAGCATCATTAAAAATACGCTAATTAAATGTAACTTTTTCATACCTATAAAGATTTATTTTTTTATAAGTCAAAGATACATATAAAAAAGTTGCCTGAAAAAATTTTTGAAAAATTAAATCAGATATATAAGGAAGGGTTAAAAAATTTTATTTACTTTTGCACTCTTAAATTAATGGTGGATGTAGTTCAGTTTGGTTAGAACGCCAGATTGTGGCTCTGGAGGTCGCCGGTTCGAGCCCGGTCTTCCACCCTTATTATTTAAAAAGCCTTTTTAACCATCCTTTTTGTTTAAAATGGTTGCAATTGCAATCTTTGGTTACACGGACATTGGCATTTATCCAATGTCGATAACCGACTAAAAAAGCAAATTCATTGTACGAATGTCCAAAAAGAATGCTCATGTTTATATCATTTTTATTTCCTAAAAAAATATCGTACTCTACTTTTGCCATTACCGAAGGGCGATATTCCATTTTACCGTCAACCTTATAATCTGTTTCAGGAATATAATGGGGTCCAAGGCTTTTCCATGAACGTCTATATGTCATGGCTGGAGCCAAGCCAATGTAAAGTTGATTGCGATATTTATGAAAAAACATGTATCGTAGTGAAAGGGAAGTAAAACCAGCAGTTAAGCCAGCTGCGTCGGCAAAAATGCTCTGCGATAATTGTAACGAAAGCCAGTTTTCATCAATAAAAAATTCATACGATACCATTAAGCCCGGCTCAGCATTAAAAATACCCATAGAGTCGATATTATTTTCGTAAACGCCAAGATTTGGGTTCCCGAATGGATGAATTCCAATGGTTAATGCTTCGATAGAAAATGCCGATTGTGCCTTTAAAAATCCAACATTGACCCACAAAAACAATAAAATAAATATCGTCAGATTTTTATTCATAATTTTAGGCTAAATTAGCAAACATTTTTTTGATAAACCAAAACGCTTGAAATATAAAACGTATAAAATGTATTAAATATTGAATATATGAAACAATTATTATTTTTTTGGGTTGCATTTTTTGCAGTAACTTCTATGTTTTCACAATCAAAACCTGCTTACTTGCTTTATGATTCTACAGGGAAAGTGGTAGATTATGCTCAAATGCTGGATGTTTGTTCCAAAGCAGATATTATTTTTTTTGGTGAACAGCACAACAATCCAATCTGCCATTGGCTTGAGCAGGAAATGTTGCATGATTTAATTCGTATCAGAGATAAAAAAATAGTGGTAGGTGCTGAAATGTTTGAAGCCGACAATCAATTGGTTATTAATGAACTTTTTCAACATTTAATTCCGATGAACAAATGGGAAGAAAATGTTCGTCTATGGACCAACTATCAAACCGATTATAAACCCATAGTAGATATATGTTACAAGAATGGCATATCGCTTATTGCTACGAATATACCACGCCGATATGCTGCCAAAGTAGCACGTGCTGGTTTTGAAAGTTTAGACAGTTTATCCGAACAGGCAAAACAATATATAGCACCCTTACCTGTGGCTTATGACGAAAATGTACCCTGCTATAAAAATATGCTTTCCATGGGCAGTATGGGGAATATGCATGCCTCTGCCAATTTACCCAAAGCACAAGCCATTAAAGATGCTACCATGGCATACTTTATTTTAAAATATTTACCTTCAAAATGGTTGTTTTACCACATCAATGGAGCATATCACAGTGATAATTTTGAAGGCATTGTTTGGTATATTAAACAAAAAAGGAAAGACTTGAATATTATCGTTATCAGTTCTATAGAAGAACCCGATATATATCATCCTTCCTTTGATGATATGAAGCAAAAGGGGAATTTTATACTTGTTATTCCATCAACTATGACCAAAACCTATTAGAATATGAATAATACTGTGGCGGATATTGCCAAACAACTCGAAGAGCAAATAAAACAGAATCGCGAACTGCTTCAACGCAATAAAGAATTGATTGAACAAAACAACTTGCTGAACGAAGAACTGGAAAGATTAAAAATCCGCATAGAACATGAATCGGCAGATAAAAAAAACCTGCGTTTTAAAATGGTGACAGTTCTTTTTGCAGACATAAGAGGATTTACAAAACTTTCTACCGAAGATGACCCGCAAAAACTCATAGATGAACTGGACCGTTTTTATATTATTATGGACGACATTATAAAAAAATATTATATCGAAAAAGTTTCTTCGGTGGGTGATACTATAATGCTTGTAGGTGGAATTCCAAAGAAAAATCGTACTAACCCTATAGAAATGGTACTTGCAGCTATGGAAATTCAATATAAGTTTGACCGTTTTCAGGAAGAACTGTTTGGCTCTGGAAAAAGAATATGGGAAATCAACATGGGTATTCATACCGGACCAGTAACTTGTTCCATAACTGGAAAAAAGAAAGAAAATTATGAAGTAAAAGGTGAAACGGTTAATATTGCCAGTCGTATTGAATCGTCCAGTGAACATGGCAAAATAAATATATCAGAACAAACGCGCGAATTGGTAGCACCCTTTTTCAGGTGCAATTATTTAGGAAAATTACCGGTAAAATATATAGGAGATATGAACTTGTATCATGTTACAGGTTTTCTTCCTGAGTTTACGCTTAATAAAAACAACATTTTACCCAACCGTAGTTTTTTAACAAAATTACAACTGATACGCTATGATGACTTGGAAGAATTTATGTTAAACAAACTGGAACGTGAATTACCCAAATATCTGTATTATCATAATTTGAAACATACCATGGATGTGGTTATTCAATCGGAAATATTAGGTAGAGGTGAAGGAATAAGTGACGAAGAAATGCTTTTATTGAAAACGGCTGCTCTGTTTCACGATTCAGGTCAAACCGTGCAATCCAAAGGACATGAACTTATTAGTGCTCAACTGGCAGCATCTATTTTACCAAAATTTAATTATACTAAAGAACAGATTCAGGTAATTTGTGATATCATCAAAGCCACAGAACTGCCACCTAAACCGCAAACATTGTTACAAAAAATTATATGCGATGCCGACCTTGATTATTTAGGAAGAAGCGATTTTATTCCTGTATCCAACACCTTATATAAAGAGATGCACGAACAAAAATTAATTGGCTCCATGAACGACTGGAATAAACTTCAATTAAATTTTTTATCGTCTCACCAGTATTTTACTGATACAGCCAATCGCTTGCGTGAAATAAACAAGCAAACACAAATAGAAAGGTTAAAACAAATAATAGAAGACTAATTACAAATGCCACATCATTAAATTTTCAATCCCATAACACAAACGTCATCTATTTGTTCGTGTTCGCCACGCCATTCTTCAAAGAATTTATTGAGTGAATTTTTTTGCTGTTCCATGTTTTGCGTTTGAATAGAGAGCAGTAATTCCTTAAAAGGTTTATATTTTAGTTTTTTCCCTTCTTTGCCACCAAATTGGTCGGCAAAGCCATCAGAAAAAATATAAATAGTATCGTCTTTGTATAATTGAATTTCGTTGTTTTCGAAGTTAAAGTGTTTTAAATAGGCACCAATAGGTTGCGAAGTTGCTTTAATTTCGAATAAATAATGTGTATTGGTTTCAATATATTTTTCAGACGGTTTTGGAGCATCGTTGGCTTTACTGCGTATAAGATACAATGGGTTGTTGGCACCGGCATATTTTATAATACTTGTTTTGGTGTTTAAGGCACATAAGGCAATGTCCATACCATCCTTAATATCTTGTTCGGAAGAATGAAGTGCTTGCTCTACCAATATGTTCAATTGGTCAAGCATTTGTCCTGGTTCATGTAAATGATATTCCTTAATGGTTTGATTTAAACTGTTATATCCCACAATGCTCATAAAGGCACCGGGAACGCCATGCCCTGTACAGTCAACTACAGCAAACAGGAGTGTTTCGTTTTCGTCAGGGACAAACCAGTAAAAATCTCCACTGACAATATCTTTGGGTTTAAAAAGCACAAACATATTGTGAAAATAGTTTAACAAGAATTGAGGCATGGGCAAAATGGCTTCCTGTATTCGTTTGGCATACGTTATACTTGCCAAAATATCATTGTTTTTTTGCTCTATGATGTTTTTTTGTGATGTGATTTCAGCATTTTGCAATGATAATAGTTCGTTGGCTTTTTTCTTTTCCCTATAACTTCTAAGAATGACCAGTGCCAGCGATAATAATAGAACAAGTCCCAGAATGGCACCATAAATCATCGTGGTTTGCTGTTTAATTTTCAGTTCATTCTGCTGAATTTTACTATTGGCAAGTTGAATTTCCTTTTCGCGTTTTTCGGCTTGAAACTGTTCCTGCAATTGATTAATGTATTTAGCATTGTTCTCGTTATAAACTGTATCGTGATAGTCTGAGAAAATTGTAAAATTTTCATACGCTAGTTTATAATTTCCCGTTTGAGCATAAAGTTCGGCTAAAACTCTATATGCATTGGCTAACCCATTTTTATTTCCGATTTCTTTTGATATTTTTATTGCTTCCGAAACATAATCTATGGCTTTGATGTATAGTTTATTTTTTTGATACAAAACAGATAAGGAAATGTATGTACTAGTAAGTCCCATTTTATCGTCCAACTCTTTTTTAATGTTGAGTGCCTGCGAATAATATTTTTCAGCATTCTTTAAATCGTTTTTCACATAAAACATATTACCTAAATTAAGGTAACATTTAGAGATACCGTATCTGTTGGATATTTTTTCATAATGTTTGAGCGATTGAGTGTAATAATAGATGGCCGAGTCACTATTCTTTTGTGCATCATACAATAAACCAATATTGTTATATATAGTAGCAATACCTAAATCGTTGTTTTTCTTTTGAACAAGTTGTAATCCTTGAAGGTAAAACTTGAGTGCATTTTTATAAGAGCCTTGATAATAATAAATCAATCCTACACTGTTTAAACTGGAGGCTAATCCTTTATCATCGTTTATTTTTTCCCGCAATTTAAGGGCATCTAAATAATAATGAAGCGCTTTTTCATAGTCGGATAATTTTTCATATACCCGTCCAATATAGTTTTTTGTTTCGGCTATAAGGCGAACACTGTCAAGTTGTATATATGCTGCCAGTGCCTGTTCATAATAGTCTTTTGCTTTAATAAACTCACCAATAAACTCATTTTTGTCGCCCAATTGTGATGAAAAATAGGCTATATAATAATTATTATTTTGTTCCTTACTTGCATTAATGGCTTCGGTACAGTATTTTATAAACAAGTCGTCATTGCTTTGAATGGTTTGAATTAATTTGGAGTATGCGTTTAGCGAAATGGAATCAGTTTTATGTTTATTAATAATCCTCAGCAAACTATCTATGGTTGTGGCATGTAGCGAAATGACACTTATCAAAATAATGACACATCCAACATATTTAACCATGCGAAACATGACTATTTTATTTTTACAAATCTATACAATGTTTTTTAATTGACAAAAAATGTTTTTATAAATACTGGATTGATATTTAAAAAAAAGTGAAAAAATTATTTTTTCTTTTCAACACTGTCCACTATCAAAAATATTTCTTCGTCTTTCCGTTTCATTAAATACTCTTCACGGACAAATTTTTCAAGTAAGGCATTGTTGCTTTTCAATTCCTTTATTTTTTCTGAATTTTCTTTGACAGATTTTTCATAATACTCTTTTTGCTTTAGCAATTCGTTACGTTTTTGAATAGCGGCAATACGTTCTATGAGGTTGTTTTGACTGAATATAATAATAAAAATCAAAAAAATAAGAGTTACCAAAAAATATTTGTTGGTATAAAAGGCTTTTTTTTGAAAAATAGATTTAAAAAAATTCATTCTCTTATCCTCCACTGATTAAATGTATAGCCTGAACATTATCGCCCTCTTTAAGAAAGGTAGTGGCATACTCGTTTTTATCTATAGGCTTGCCGTTGATTTTTACGACAATCATTTTGAATGTAAAATGCTTCAAGGTCAATAACTCTGCAACCGTTAACGTTTCTGCATCTATTATTTCCGGATTATTATTAATTATCAATTTCATACACTATTTTTTAATAATAATTCAAGTACTTTATTGGCTTGCATATTGGCAACAATACATACACGTGGTGCTAGTGGTGGCATGTCATCTCTAACTTCGGTTTCGCCATCACCCATGACGTATATATTTTCGTATGACTGTTCTTTAATAGCAGCAAAATTTCCCCAGCCAGCCAATCCCGACCCCATAATTAAGGGTATATGTGATAATGAGCGAATCATCGTTTGCAAAAGCATTGCTTTCATTTCGGCTTTATCAAATGCTTCTATTAATACATCAACATTGGCATACAGAGAAACAATTGTTTCATGGTCGAGTTTTATGTCGTGAGCTTCTACGCAACATTGTGGATTAATATGCGAAATAATACGTTGAAGTGCAAAACATTTTTTTTCTCCTATTTGTTCAATGAAATAATATTGGCGATTGAGGTTGCTGAGGTCAACCACATCATAATCGGCAATAATGAGTTTCCCAATGCCAACTCTTGCCAGCGATACGGCAGCATTGGAACCTAACCCTCCGCATCCGGCAATGCCTACGGTTTTATGAGATAATATAGATTTTATTTCTTCAATGGTCATTTTAATAAATTTCTTTTTTATACGCCAACCAAGTATTTTTTAACAATCCTACGCGTGTCATAGGTCCTACACCACCCGGCACCGGTGTTATCCAACTGCATTTGGGCGACACTTCGTCAAATTTAACATCTCCTGTCAACTTAAAACCGCTTTTGGTTGCTGTACTGGCAACACGTGTTGTACCTACATCAATAACTACGGCTCCTTCTGAAACCATATCCTCTTTTAGAAATTCGGGCTGTCCCATGGCAGCGATGATAATTTCTGCACGAAGACATAATTCTTTTATATGGGAGGAATAACTGTGAACCATTGTTACCGTTGCATTGCCGTATTCATGTTTCTGTGAAAGCAATATACTTAATGGTCTGCCCACAATATTGCTTCTGCCAAGAATGACAACATTTTTTCCTTGTGTATTTATCCTGTAATGTTTTAGCAGTTCTATAATACCCAATGGAGTAGCCGATACAAAACAGGGAAGCCCTAACACCATTCTACCTGTATTTACAGGATGAAAACCATCTACATCTTTGGAAGGTACAATGGCATTGATTATTTTTTGTTCGTCAAACTGTTTGGGCAACGGTAGTTGAACAATAAAACCATCTATATCGTCATTGTTATTGAGGTTTTGAATTTCATGCAATAAAAAATCTTCGGTAATGTTCTCCTCAAAACGAAGCAGGGTTGAATTAAAGCCAACTTCTGCACAATCTTTTACTTTATAACTTATATACGATTCGCTTCCTCCATCATGACCTATCAATATGGCTGCCAGATGAGGAATTTTCTTCCCTGATTTTTTCAATTGTTCTACGTCAAGGGCAATTTCTTTTTTTATATTTTCCGAGACCGTTTTTCCATCCAGAATGTTCATAAACTCATTTTTTATCGTTTGGGGATTTGCTGCATAACATTTTTATTGGTGGTAACCATCTTCATCAGTTTGCGTGTTTCTTCAAACTGTTTCAATAGGCGATTTACTTCCTGAATGTCGGTACCGCTCCCCATCGCTATACGTTTTCGGCGGCTACCGTTAATAATGGAAGGATTTTCGCGTTCAAGCGGTGTCATGGAACCGATAATGGCTTCGATAGATTTAAAAGCATCGTCATCAATATCTACATCTTTCATCATTTTTCCCATGCCCGGTATGAATGATGCTAATTCTTTGAGATTGCCCATTTTCTTTATTTGCTGTATTTGCTGTATAAAATCATTAAAGTTGAACTGATTTTTGGCAATTTTCTTTTGAAGTTTTCGTGCTTCTTCTTCATCAAACTGTTCTTGTGCTTTTTCAACCAGCGTAACAACATCGCCCATGCCAAGAATACGGTCTGCCATACGTTCAGGATAAAAAATATCCAGCGATTCCATTTTTTCACCCGTACCAACAAATTTTATAGGTTTGTTAACGACAGATTTAATAGACAATGCTGCACCGCCACGGGCATCACCATCCAATTTGGTTAGAACTACACCATCAAAATCGAGTCGGTCATTAAACTCTTTGGCTGTATTCACGGCATCCTGACCGGTCATAGCATCAACCACAAACAATATTTCTTCGGGATTAATCGCCTTTTTGATAGAAGTAATTTCTTGCATCATTTCTTCATCAATAGAAAGACGTCCTGCTGTATCAATAATGACAGTGTTAATAGCATTTTGTTTTGCTTCTTTTATAGCATTTTGTGCTATTTTTACTGGATTGGTTTCGTTTGCTTCGGTATAAACAGGAATTTGAATTTGTTCGCCCAACACGTTTAACTGTTCAATAGCCGCAGGGCGATATACATCACAGGCTACCAGCAATACCTGTCTGCCTTTTTTGGATTTTAAAAAATGGGCAAGTTTGGCAGAGAAGGTTGTTTTTCCTGAACCTTGCAAACCCGCCATTAAAATTACAGATGGATTATTTTTCAGTTTTAATTCCACTTTTTCAGAACCCATCAAGGTAACAAGTTCATCGTGGACTATTTTTACCAACATTTGACCTGGTCGTATGGCTTTCAAAACGTCTTGCCCAAGTGCTTTTTCTTTAACCGTATCGGTAAAGGATTTGGCAATTTTGTAATTTACATCGGCATCCAACAACGAACGTCTTATTTCTTTTAGCGTTTCTGCAACGTTAACCTCTGTTATACGTCCTTCGCCTTTCAGTATGCGAAACGATTTTTCAAGTTTATCGGTTAAATTTTCGAACATATCACCGTTTAATTTTACGCAAAATTATATAATAATTGCCGTTTTTAGTATAATTTTATCGTTTTTTTATCGTAATATTTTTATCTTTCAAAAAAAAGTGTTAATTTTGACTATTCTGGACAACGTTTTTAGTGTTTAAATTGTCTTATACATGAAAAAACCAAAAATGCAGGACCATAAAAACGATAATTTCATATCGCCAGCCTCAACGGTTACATGGGAAGAAGTCTATAAAACCTATTCCCGCAAAATGTATAGTGTATGCTTGCGATATGCACGAAACACGGAAGAAGCACAGGATGTTCTGCACGATGGTTTTTTAAAAGTCTTTTCTTGCCTTAACGAGTATAAAGGCACAGGTTCTTTGGAAGGTTGGATTAGAAGAATAATGGTTCGCACTGCTATCAATAATTATCGTGTTTATGATAGCCGTTACTTTATCATAGAAGATTCGGAAGAAATATTGGAAACAGAAGGAATAAGTGTGGAAGATTCTATTTCTGCAGATGAATTGATGGCTCACATTAACACCCTGCCCGATGGATACCGCATTATCTTTAACATGTATGTTATTGAAGGGTATAAACATAATGAGATTGCCGAACTGCTTGGCATATCCGAATCAACTTCTAAAACACAACTCATGAAAGCAAGAAAAGTATTAATGAAAAAAATTAATAAACATATATATGAAAAAACTTACTGAACAAGAGTTTGATAACATGGTAAAAAGCCAGTTGTACAACTTAGAAAAAGAACCACCGGCAAGTGTTTTTCAATCTCTGGAAAAAGAGTTTCATGCTGCATCACATCCCTTTTATACCAAATCGTGGATATGGGTAGGTGGTGTTATAGCCGGCATTATTGCATTATTCTTTATTTTTACTCCGTTTAATACGCATACCAAAAATTCTTCTGCTGTTCCTGCTTTCAAGAATACTGCAATTTCTGCTACTCTTTCGGTACAACATCCCGAGAAAACAATCCCTATGTCGTCGGATGCTGTAGCACCCAAAATGCAACGTAAAAAAATAGTTTCATTGGTTCAAGAAAACACTTCATCCGTAAACAATAACGAAAATCAAAAATCAAACAGTTCAAATGTTACGTCTATGGTTAGTCTTCACGAATCAATCACTCCACCCATAAAAGATGAACCAACACTTCATAGCAATTATCAAATAATGGTAAAATCTGCATCGTGTCGCAATGCGAATGGCAAAGTAATTATCAGGTCGGATAATCCATCAGTACAATTTTCGTGGAGTGATTTATCTCTTGACAATGCTGCTGTTGTAGAAAATTTGAAAGCAGGGAAATATACGATTATTGCACATATCAAGCAAAACATTATTGACACCTTACAGGTTGTTGTACCGGATAGTGGCAAAGTAAAAGCAGAATTTAACATACTTGACTTGCCTGTGGGGAATGAGATGTTTTCCTATTTTGAAAACATTTCTGTTATTGACCATATACGTTGGAATAAAGTAACCGATGTTTCCTATAAATGGTCTTTTGGAGATGGAACATATTCCACATTGCCCGAAGTTCAACACAATTATACAGTTCCTGGAAAATATAACATTACATTAGTGGTAACAAGTTCGTATGGATGTAAAGACAGTTCTACCAAATCGCTGGTAGTTACCATTCCTAAGAACGGTGAAAAATTGCCTAATGTATTTTCACCAAATAGCGATGGAATAAATGATAAATTCTCACCAGAATTATATGATATGCATTCCATAAACGGCTCTATTTATGATAGAAATGGCGTAATGGTTTATCAATGGAAAGCCCTTGATGGCAGTTGGGATGGGAAAATTAGAAATACCAATCAGATGGCACCCGAAGGAACCTATTATTATATAATAGAAGGTGAAACCAACACCGGGCAGCATGTTTGTTATAAAGGTATGATTCAACTGGAACGCTGAAAAAATATTTTAAAGAAAAGTGAATAATACCAAACCAAAAACGATTTTTTTAAGAGCGTCTATTTTACATATACTATCATGCCTTGTGCGTGGGCATTAAATTCGGGGGCATACATACATTGAATAGTGGTTATGCCAGTAGAAAATTTTCCTTTCTGCGACACACGCAACGAATACTCCAGCACATATTTACCCCGATTCATAGTATCAATAAAAAAGTTATACGACGCATCTTTGGTTTCACCATAATAGCCAAGCCCATCCTTGTATGAATATCCCGACAATACTTGCATGGGTTCAAACGACGCAGGGCGCATGTCTTTGATATGTACGTACTCCAATTTGCGGTCGCATTCAAGCACAAGACGAACAATAACCACATCGCCTATATGCAACTCCTGACCATTGCTCATAGGTTCTAAAACTTTTCCCGAAGGTGTTATTCTTTCGATAAAGTATTCCCGTTTAATGGACATATATTTGTTTTCGTAGCCACTTATTTTATCGAGATCTTCGAAATATTGCCAATGAATGGCACCCCACGAAATATCATTTCCTTTATTAGTTATCTGTACTTTTGCATAACTGTTATTGATTTTCTCGGGCTCTATTTTTTCCTTTATATGACCTGTAGCATTTTCGACATTGGTTTTTTCTATAATTATAGGTTGATTCCCCCATAAAATATCGGCATCAAACGATGTGGTTAATTCCGTTTTCCCATTAAACAGCAATGCATAAATAGCATCAGCAGTGGCTGTGGTGGTTTTCCAGTTTTGTGTTTGTTTTTGCAAGAGCAACCACAATTTCAGTTCATTTACTATTTTCGGGTCTTTGCCTATTTCATTAAATGCTTCTATCAACAGGGATTGTGCTTCAATGGGAGCCTCTGTCCATAAAAGACCACGGCTGATACTTTTCCAGTACATTCCTTGTTCTTCGCTTACTACGGTTCTTTCGCCCAACGATTTGATAATTAACTGTGCCGTAGTTATATCTCCACCTCTGTATAAAACAAGTGCCGTCATACCTTGCATATATTCTGTAGTATTAAGCCAGTATTTTTTTGCCTGACCATAGAAATACAAATAGGGTTCAGACTTTAAAAAATCCTTATGCTTGTTAAGATAAAAACTGCGAGCATACAAATATTGAATTTGAAATGAACTGATTTGATATTTTTCCATTTCGTCCTTGCTCAGATAGCGTTTAAGGTCGCGGTAATCTTTTTCTATTTGTCGGTCAAGATAATCAACAGCATTTGACATGGCATTTTCCAATTGTGAAACGACAGGATATGATTTATCCAGTCGTCCATTGGAAGCAACAATATATTGAGTAATATAACGACTTTCGGGCATACCGGGGAACCAACTCCACGAACCGTTGGGGTATTGATTTTTAATTAATTTGGCAGCGGCTTGTTTCATCTCTTTATTGATGCGACGTTCATCAAAATACAAGGCTATATTTTGCCGCTGCTCCGTTTCATCCATGCTTTCTTCTACCCATGGTGTTTCTGCCAATACGGAATTTTTGAGGTCTTCATTTTTTGACAAGGGCGATAGCAACGGTTTATTTAACGTATCTTGCAACCACGTGTCAAATACTTTTTTAAAGTCAGGAATAGATGAAACAATGTATTGCGACAATTTATTGGCATAATAGCGATTAAATACCTGCTCGTTGCATTCGTAAGGGAAAGAACGCAGGTAAGGAATGGCAAGTACGGCATACCATATTGGATTTGCTGTATATTCCAATGTCAGGGCTTCGTTGGTTAAGGTAGTGCTTTGTGACGATTCTATCATTCGTTTAAAATCAATTTGTTTTTGCTGTTTGCCACGTACATAAAAAGGCAACGATTCGGTAACAAGCATTCTATTAGGCAATATCGGAAGGACAGTTTCTTCGCCATCGCTAAATGATTTACTTTGAGCAGTAGTAGTAACTTTTACCAACGATAAACGGTAAGGAACCTGATAGGGAAAATATACTACTTCACTTCGTTTTGCCTTTATGGTAACCTGTTTTTCAAGTTTAATCATAGACGTTTTTTCATTAGAAAGAGCATTTTCAATGGTAAATTTAACATTCACCTGCTGCGCTTCATCACTCAGGTTGTCCACTTTTACGTACAACAACAAACTGTCGCCTTCTCTGAAAAAACGTGGCAGTTGCGGTGTTACCATCAACTCTTTTTGTGTCATGCATTCCTTTTGAAAAGTACCAAATTTTAAATCTTTAGAATGAGCAAATGCCATAAATTTCCATGTAGTAAGTGCTTCCGGTGCCTTGAATGAAAAGGTTACCTCGCCTTGTTCGTTGGTAAGCAGCGTGGGTAGAAAAAAGGCTGTTTCGTTAAGATTGTTTCGTATTGAAACAGGTTTTTCCTGATTTGCCATTTCACCTCCCGTTGCTACCTGATTTGCTGTAACAATACCGTCAACGGATTGTTCAGTCTTATCTTTGGTAGTAGCAATTTTTTCTTCCAACGCAGCAGGAGGCGATGGTGCTGCTTCCCCTCTTTGCGACGTAGTTATTTCATCCTCCTCCATCATTTGCGCAGAAACTTCATTCTTTTTCGCCATAGTCATACTTCTGCCCGCTGTTTTATAACTGTCATACTTATATCCACTACTATAATACGAGTAATAAAATCCAAACCAGTTTAACTGAGGATAGGTAATAACAGGCAATTGTTTTGCTGACTTATAATCGGAATAACAGGAACTGTTTAATGTAGAAAACATATCAGCCGAAAAATAAGAATTGCTGTAATAATAAGGGAAAGGATAAAAATACCATTGATGTGGGACAAAGGCATCCAACGATTTATCATACATGGAAGCCAGTAATTCGGAAGTAACTTTTTCTCCTTTGGGTCCTGTAATTTTTAATTTCCACGTTTCCTGTTCACCGGGTATAAGTTTACTTCTGAATGTCTCCGTAACGATTTTTAAATCCTTATTGTCAAAAGGTATGGTTAAATATATACTTTGCTGGTATATTCGACTTTGTGCAATAATCATACAGGAAACAAAAATATTTCCACGATGTTTTTCTTCTATAGGTATTTCAATTACCGATTGCTTTTTATCTTTCAGTTCCAACCATTGATACGATTCAGAACTGTCAAAATAGGAAATTCCTACTAATGCCCACGCATGGTCGTAAGCACTTCCGATATATATTTTTGCCGTTTCGCCCGGTTTGTATGTTGTTTTGCCAGAAACCATAAACAGTGGATTATTTGATGGAATAGTAGCATTTCCATCTGCATACACAGTAAAATATTCTTTGTGATGTACATCTCTGCCTTTGCTGTCTTTGGATATAAATTCAAGCATGTACGGACCTGGTACCCACGAAGTAGATGTGGGTAATGCAATTGCCGTATCGGTTTTGGTATCAAAGGTACCGGAATATATTTTTTCTTTTGATTTAAACTGATAAATGGTGGTAGGGTCCATATATACGTTGCCTGGATACAGTTTGTCCCATTCTTCTTTGGTATATTTATATTTATCGGGACGTTGCCATAATCGGTTTCGCAATTCTTCGGTTTTACCTTCCAGTGTATAAACGTTGAAACTGCCTTTGGCTGTCAGTTTCACACCATTGGCATTGTTGGTAGTAAATAATATTTTTGAGATTTCGCCGGTATTGACCAAACTTTTCAATACTACATTAAAAAACAAACTGACCGTACCCGCCGACACCATGGTGGCAGCCGATTGTGTTTCGTTGTTGATATCCGTAGCGTCCACCGTAATGCTGTATTCGTAAAAAGTATTTTCATTTAGAGGATATTTAACATCAGGAATAGCCTTAAAATGAATAACAGCACAACCGGTATCATTCGTTTGAACTGTTCCAGAAGCAATTTCAGTTGATGTCATGGGACGATACCAGTACCAGTATCCTCTCCAGCGAGGAATACGGACAATATGATATTTTACAGGAATATTTTGAAGAGCAACACCGGCATAACTTTTTACTGTGGCATTCACCTTAACAGAATCATTCAAGACATATTCTTCAGCCGCTGTTTCAACCGTAACCAAAAAACGTGGACGCTTGTATTCTTCTACTCTAAATGATATACTTCCTTCATTGGTATTTAAGGAATACATACCATTCAACTGTCCTTCGGGAATTTGAAATGACCCATTAAATGTTCCAAAATCATTTGTTGTCATTAACTTCTCTTCTACTACCTGATAATTGGCATCACGCAATGCTACATTAACTGCATAGCCAGAGACTATATTGCGTTCTTTCCCTTTACTCTTCAATACAATGCCTTTATAATAGACTGTTTGACCGGGACGATAGATGGCTCTGTCGGTAAAAAAGTTTACGGAGTATTTTTCCTGTGTATCCTCGTTATTATAATAATTATACGAATAAAAATTTTGTTCCGACATCAATGACTCATCGTTATATTTTACCTTTACGTAAACCGTACCATCGTATTTTTTTCGGAAAGGGTCATCGGCAGTTAAAATGGTTGTCATTCCATTCTGGTCGGTCATGGTTGATTTTCCTTTGATATAATTGTCTTTGTTTCTTCCATACAGCAATTTGTATTCAGTAACTTCAGCATTTGGTAATGGCTTACCCGTTTCTCTATCGGTTACAATAATTTTATAAGTATAGTCGTCAAGCCTTTCAGAAACCATCGAAAGCGATGAAACAATCAATTTTTGAAAACAACGAATAGCCTTATTATTTTCAAAATTCTGGTCAGAGGAAGTCATTACTATATAAAATCCTTTTGCTAGTTTGGGAATGATTTCCTCCATGCTGTGTTCATTAAAATCATCATCTTCTGGCAGAGTAATAGTTGTATTATATACCGGTGTTGATGATTGATAAAGTTTGCTGATAAGCGGATTCCCATAATTATTATACGTCAGATTTTCAAAATTTTCCTTATTAATAGAACGTACAGATACAAACACTTGCTTTATATTGGAATAATTGAACTTTAAAATAAAGGGTTTATCGGGCATGTTTACTTCTTCTACTATAAAAGACAAGGTAGGTGTTTCAATATTATCTATCAAATTATTTAGAAAGGCAGCATATAGTGCTTTGGGATATGTTTCTATGGCTTTTTTTGCCAATTGATATGCCTGTTTTTTATAAGATTTGAATTCAAACGTGGTACTGTCGAATGGTGAGTATTGCGATGATAAACTATTCAATGTTTGGGCTATTTGGTAAGTGATGGCTGTTGAATTGGGATTTGATTGATATTGATTTTCTAAGCGTTTCAGTGCATTCAAATACATACGGTTTTTATCCTGCAAGGCAGTATTCTGATAAACAAAGTTCAATCGCTCCAATTCTGCATCCATAAAGGCTTCGGGTTTGCTATCGTTGATATGAAATGCCAATATATCCTGAAGTATTTTAATGCCATAATATTGAAGCGAAAGTGTATCAGCAGAAGTAACATGAAGTTGAATAAACGTAGGTGCATCAGAAAAATAAACGCTGTCGTTTAATTCAAAGGCATCAGTAGGTTTACTTAAAGCAGTCTCTTTACTGGTAAAAAACTCAACCGCACGAAATGCAATGAAATCGTAAAGTGTAGGTCGCAGGTTTTCGGTATTTACACCTTCTACAAGAATATCCTTCCATTGAGACAAGGGTATTTTTTGAAGTTGTTCTTTTTGCTCCAACGCTTTCAGATGATGTTTAATGGCAATATCTGTCAGGTGCTTCAAACTCCATGAACGCATGTCATTGCCTTCGTCAGGAGAATAGGTGCGATTTAAAAAACGATAGCGGTTGGCTTGATAATATCGCCAATACAATTCGGCACAAAGACTGTGATAAAGCGATGAATATGGAAAGGGTGCTTTATATGATTCATTGTTCATTTCTGAAAGAATGGTTTCAAACGCATTTTCTTCTATTTGATTTCTGTATTTAATTTGATAAATACGCGTTTTGATTACTTGTGATACATTGTTTTCATCTTTGGCTTTCTTTTCAATTGTATTAACTATTTCCAATGCCGATTTTATAAGTCCCTTGTCTTCAAGACTGTCCACTTTTGCCCATGCACTTTTATAGGTAAAAGGTTTATTGTCGTTGGTTGAAGCATTTTTCTTTTGTGCAAATACAGAAAACATGCACAGGGACAAAAAGACCATTAAATAAAAGGATTTGTTTATCATAGGTATAATTTTAAAAATTTAAGCATACAAAATAGCATAAATTATGCCACAAATAAAAATTTTTTTTCAGGTAATATTAAACTGCAAACAAAAGAATGAAATGAATTTTTTCAGATAAAAACTCTTATTTATGTTTGACGGGATGAATAAAACAATAACATGCCTGAACTGTTCAGGAAAAAAAAGAATAAACACATTCTTCTTTTTTATTTACCTTTGTAAATTATTCAAATTAAATAATGGAGAAATACTATCTTGGCGTAGATATAGGTGGTACCAACACTGCATTTGGGGTGGTGGACAAAAACGGAAAGATGGTATTTTCTGAATCGTATTCTACCGAATTGTATAAAGACCCTGCCGATTTGGTGTCGGATATTTATTTTGCCTATCGTGCATTAAGTGCCGAAAAACATATAGAAGCCAGTGGCATAGGCATAGGTGCTCCCAATGGCAATTTCTATGATGGGTGTATTGAATTTGCGCCAAACTTGAATTGGGGCGAGAAAATTCCCATGGCTCACCTTTTTCATGACATATTTAAACTTCCTGTAATCCTCACCAATGATGCCAACGCTGCCGCCATCGGAGAAAAAGTTTTTGGTGCAGCCAAAGATATGAACGATTTTGTAGTACTCACATTGGGAACAGGCTTAGGCAGTGGTATTTTTGTCAACGGTAAAATTGTTCACGGGAAAAATGGTTTTGCCGGAGAACTTGGGCATACGCTCATACCAGACAATGTGCGTATATGTACGTGCGGAAAAAAAGGTTGTCTCGAAACTTATGTCTCATCAAGGGGAATTAAACAAACATATCACGAAATTTATTCTCATCAAACAGGTAAAACCGGTTTAACAGAAATTACTACACTTGAGATTTATAGCATAGCACAACAAGGCGATAAAATTGCCCTTGCTACTTATCAAAAAACTGCCGAAGTATTGGGTTATGCTCTTGCCAATCTTGTAATGACGTTGGACCCCGAAGCCATCTTTTTGTTTGGTGGTATTGCCAATGCACATTCATTGCTCATTCCAAAAATAGAATTGGTAATTGAAAATAATATATTGCCCGCATTTAAAGGGAAAGTAAAAGTTTTACCTTCATCACTTATGAACAAAAATGCCGCTATACTGGGAAGTGCAGCCTTATTTTATCTGTAATAATTATGCGCATAAAATTAAAACGGATATGGCTTGTTATTCTTTTAGTGTGCATGTATGACAGCATATACGCACAACAAAGACAACTGAAAACAGGCGATTTGTTGTTTCAGGATTTGCCATGTGGTGATTTTTGTGATGCTATCAATAAAGTAACCCCATCGTACAACGGTAAACATTTCTCGCATGTAGGCATACTGTTAAAAGAGAATGTGCAATGGGTGGTTGCCGAAGCCATTGGCAGGGGAGTTTGCATCACTCCGTTGGACAGTTTTATAAAAAGAAGCGGTAGCGAATCGATTTATGTTGGAAGAATAAAAGATACTTCCCATATTCTACTCCCCACATTTAAGCAACTGGAAAAATATACAGGCATGCCTTACGATTCGGTTTTTAACTTGAACAACCAAGCCATGTATTGCAGCGAACTGGTTTATTATTTATATTTAGATAAACAAGGAAAGGCTGTATTTGAATTAGCCCCTATGACATTTAAGAATCCTGATACGAAAGATTTTTTTTCGGTTTGGATTTCCTATTTTCAAAAAATGAAGGAACCTATACCCGAAGGTAACCCCGGTTTAAATCCTGGCAGCATTATCAACAGCCCTTTGCTCTATGTATGGAAATATAAATAAGAGATAACAAAAAAGGGTGTGAATATCACACCCTTTGCGTTGAATTTGAATAAAAGACCTTTATTTTCTATTCGAACGATGTTCGCTGTCTTTATCGTAAGCCTGCTTAACAACTAATGCTTTGCCCTGTACTTCTTTTCCATTAAGGTCATGAATAGCAGCTTGGCCTTCGGTATCGTTAGGCATTTCAACAAAACCGTAACCTTTGGAACGTCCACTCATACGGTCAGTGATAACTTTAGCAGAACTAACTTCACCATAATTTTCGAAAAGTTCTTTTAAAGACTGGTCTTGAAATTTAAAATTCAAGTTTGCAACAAAAATGTTCATAAAATAAATAAAAATTAAAAATTAATAAATAAAAAATTGAAAGAGATATTTTATTTAAGTAGAAAACGAATTTCTTCCTAAAAAAATAACTATTTCTTTTACAAAGGTACAACATATATTTTAATTAACCAAAAAATATTTTTTTTGAATATCAAAAAACAAACTCTAATTTTGCCGTAAATAACCGAATTAACTCATGCTTGAAAAATATTTCGAACCATTCAGAAAAAATACAGTAGGCATAAACTCATCTTATCCATCGCCTTATGGAAATAAAAAAATTATTTATGGTGATTGGATAGCGAGCGGAAGACTTTATAAACCCATAGAAGAAATTATATCGAATAATATAGGACCTTTTGTTGCCAATACCCATACTGAAACTAGCGAAACCGGAAAACGCATTACCCTTGCCTATCATACGGCGCAGCAAATTATAAAAACACATGTACATGCTTCAAAAAATGATGTTATTATAACCTCTGGCTCTGGAATGACCGGTGTTATAAATAAATTTCAGCGTATTTTAGGCTTTCGGCATTGTGGTATGGTGATGAACAGACCCTGTCTGAAGGAACGTGAACGCCCTGTCGTTTTTATTACACACATGGAGCATCATTCCAATCATACTTCATGGTATGCCAGCATAGCAGATGTAGAAATTATTAATCCTACCGAAGATTTACTGGTAGATTTAAACGATTTGGAAGGGAAACTCAAAAAATATAAAAACCGTCCTTTTAAAATTGCCTCGGTAACGGCATGTTCCAATGTTACAGGCATTAAAACTCCCTATTATGAAATTGCCAAGTTGATGCATCAATACGGAGGATTGTGTTTTGTTGATTTTGCTGCTTCGGCGCCTTACGATTCTATCGATATGCATCCGCATGACCCGTATGCCAAACTGGATGCCGTTTTCTTTTCACCGCATAAGTTTTTGGGTGGTCCCGGCTCCTGCGGAGTATTGATTTTTGACCGTTCCATGTACAACAGTTCCATACCCGACCAACCGGGAGGTGGCACTGTTGATTGGACCAATCCATGGGGAGAATATAAATTTGTAGATGACATTGAACTTCGTGAAGACGGCGGAACTCCTGCCTTTTTACAAACCATAAAGGCTGCCTTAGCCATTAAATTGAAAGAAAAAATGAATGTAACGAATATTCAGCGTCGTGAAAAATTGATTGTGGAAACGGTGATGCCTGTGCTCACTTCCATCGATGGCATAAAGGTACTTGCTCCAGAACACACCCATCGCCTTTCGGTTTTTTCATTTTATCATCCCGACATACATTATAATCTTTTTGTGCGACTACTGAGCGACCATTTCGGCATACAAGTCAGAGGTGGCTGTGCTTGTGCTGGTACGTATGGACATTATTTGCTTCATGTTAGCCATGCAAAATCTAAAGCCATTACCAGCAAAATAAATCAGGGAGATTTTTCTGACAAGCCCGGTTGGATTCGTTTATCTTTACACCCTACCAATACCGACAAGGAAATATTTTTTATATTGGATGCCATCAAAACGATTGTCAAAAAATATTCAACGTGGAAAAACGATTACCAATACAACCGTCAAACCAACGAATTTAACTATAACAGTAAAAACAAATTTACTTCTTTTGATGTAAAACAATGGTTTAACTTATAAGACGGTGTTCTTATTTTTGTCAACCCATACATAATGTCTGTCCATAAAGTCACCTTTTTTTAAATTTTAAAAAAAATGCTTTTGCAAAAATTTATTTTTTATAAAACGGGTGTGTGTTTATTTCGTTTTTTAGACTACCTTTGGTAAAAAAACAAGTATCATATCAGAACAGGGAATTTATTTCTTAAGGAACTCAACACGCCTGTTCTTCGATTTGTTTTCAGGAGTATCATTAGAGGCAATCGGCTCTTTTTCGCCTTTGCCATTGGTCTCGATACGGGCAGCATCAATACCGAAGTCCTTTACCAGCGAGTTCTTTACATTGGCAGCCCTTCGCTTCGAAAGGTCAAGGTTCAATGCGTCATCCCCGTCGGAATCGGTATATCCGACTATCATTATTTTAACATCCGTATTTTCTTTAAGCACTTTTGCTATATCATTCAACGCTCCGTATGATTCTGCTTTAACCACATCTTTGCCACTATCGAAATATATTCCATAAGAGATTAGTTTACCTTCGGTAAGAAGTTTGCTGCGTATATCGGGTGCTGCTGTGGTGACCTTAAGATTGGTAATAAAACAATGATTTTCAGCATATCCCCATTCGCTAAAGCGCAGTCGGTTGTATTTAGCCCCTTCGGGAAGCGCAGTAGGACCGTCAATAACCTTTTGCCCTTGGTGATATACCCTTAAACGCCTTTTCTGCACCCAGATAATTACGTGAGTCGTTTTATCCATAGGAATAGGTGCAAGTTCGCTTCTGGATTCCACAAGGTATTCCTGATTCTTATACCCGTTTGCGCTCCAATACACTTCATTCATGTAAACATGAAATCCCATATCACCGGGTAAAAGGTCCTCGTTAAGGTAATCATAGTCGGTATAAAAAAAAGTCAGGTACATTCCCGTATGAGGATTATCTTCTGTCGCTGCCGGAGCTACAAGATCGAATTCAAAAATAAAATTTTCGGGAAGAACAAGGTTCTTCATCAGGCAATATACGTTCTGTTCGGACGAAAAACACAGCCAGTTGCCGGGATAATTGTTAAGTGTCCTGACCTCAGCCGAGCCATTGGTTGTCCACATTGCCGGTATATCGCCTATGGCATCCAGCGAAAAATCCTCGAAAAACAAGACCTGGTCGCCCGGCACAAAATCATATTTTGTGTAACTGGTTAATTTGGGAGCATCTTCGGGCTTTATATTCCCCGAAACAACTCGTCCAGAATTAATATCACCGTTATTCTCGTTTGAAACGTTCTCGGGATTTTGCTTATTGTTGTCGTCGCTTTTACCCTTTTTCGAAACCACCCCTTCTATCTTCTCCTCAGTCTTGTCTATTGCTTTGTCCACGCCTTTATCAATGCTTTTATCCATTTTCTTCTCAATCTTTTTTGTTGTCTTGTCTTTGATATCAGATATGTTTATCTGTGAATACGTGACTCCGAAAAAGAAACAAAGAATAATTGAAAGAATTACCGTTCTCATAATTTACAATTTTCCACAAAATTAATATGTTATTTTGATAATAAAAAATACCATGCACTTCTTGTTTTTTTATGATTTTATATTTAGGAATTGCGATACGATTATACTAATTCCTAATACCCACTTGCGAACAAGTTCATTAAAACAATTCGCTTCGCTTTTGTTTTAATACGGTTAGTCTGTCGGCATTAACTAAAACAATCTAAATCATTTTTTTTGTAAGCGGTTTGGTATGGAGTTCTGAATTTTTTATTTCCGCTGGAACGAATAAGGGAAAAAAGAAACCCCAAACTCAACCAAATCGGCTTTTACAAAATGCGTTTTCAATAACAGGTCAAACTCGAGCCGCGCATTGATTTTATAACGTAGCCCAACACGGCTATAAATATAACCATCGGGCAAATCGGGGTCATAAAAGTAACTTCCTGCCTGCATGGTAATAGAAAAATGATTGAAAATCAAGTCATGCGAAAGCCTAAGCCCCATCCTTACATAAGGAGAAGAAGGAGTTACTTCGGCATATTCTGCCATGCGTGGAGGAATAGAAGGGTCATAAAATACGTCCAGTCCTATTCCCACTTTTCGCCTTACCGATAATTCCTTTTCAAGGTTGACTGCAAGCGTTGATGCAAAAAAATGTCGTTGGTCGGGTTGTGAGTTTTGACGTATTCCACCTGCCAGCATAATGCTTATAAAATAATTTTTATGAGAGAGGGTATCTTTTATAGAAGGACTGGGTATAAATGGTTTGGTTAAAAAACTTGCATTCAGTTTTACCGATGGAACATTTAATCCTAAATTGGGCTTGGACCATGCTCCATTGGAATAATGCGTATAACAAATACCAGCGGCTATATCCATATATTGAAAGGAATGATGTACCATTAAACCAAAATCGGCATACGCATTCAATGAAGAACCGATGGCAATATTATAGTAATTATCTTTTACATCAAAATGCCTTGTTAAATAGGCTAATCCACTGGCAATGGAATAGGAAAATCGTACTCCTTTTGTTTTCCATGTAAATGGAATATCCATAAAGCCATAGGCAGCAAAAACATTTCCAAGATAATTGGCGTTTCCAAGATTTGCCCAATATAATCCGCCACCTACATTGGGATAACGATACCATTTTTCCCATTTTTCGTGATTGGCAAGTTGTTTAGAAACAGTTATATCTATAGCAGTAATATGATGTTGAATTAAATATGCTATAGAAGAACGGTGTGGAAAAATAAATCCATAACGATAACCCATAGCAAAAGCCCATGGCGATTCTTGTTGCGAAAACACAACTGTAAATTGAAAAATAAAAAACAAAATAATTATTGGTCGTTTTAACATTTTGTTTTTTTTGCAAATGTACACAAATAACCCATAACCTACATAACTACATATATTGATAATGATTTCGTTTTATTGTTTATTATTTAGTATCAAAAAGTTCCCATGTTGTAATAAAGGCTGATAAAACATTGAAAAAAATTCATTTTATATTTTTCATAAATTATCACATTAAATAATGCATTATCTTTGCATTTATGATAAAAGCATCAAATATTGTAAAACGTTACGGTGAAGTAAATGTTTTGAAAGGCGTATCACTGCAAATCGAAAAAGGTGAAATTGTTGCCATTGTTGGTGCCAGTGGTGCCGGTAAAACAACGCTGCTTCAGATATTAGGAACTTTGTTGCATCCCGAAGACGGAACTGTTACCATAGATGGAGTAGATATACTAAAATTAAGAGATGATTCACTGGCAAAATTTAGAAACAGGGAAGTCGGTTTCGTATTTCAATTTCATCATTTATTACCCGAGTTTACGGCATTTGAAAATATATGCATTCCTGGATATATATCAGGAAAATCGAAATCAGAAGTTGAAAAGCGAGCCAAAGAATTATGTGAATTTATGAACATTCAACATCGTTTGACCAATAAACCCCATGAACTTTCTGGAGGCGAAAATCAGCGTGTGGCTATTGCCCGAGCTCTTATCAACAATCCTAAAGTAATTTTTGCTGATGAACCATCGGGTAATCTTGACTCGGTTAATACGCAAGAAATGTTTTCACTTTTTTTATCGTTGCGTGAACATTTTAATCAAACATTTGTTATTGTTACACACAATCCCGACCTTGCCAATATTTCAGACCGCATACTTCACATGTCAGATGGTATTATAGACCAGGAAATTGCTGCAACGCGAATAATGTATCAGACCGATGTAGTTTCATAAGAATCGGTTCAACAACCGTTGACAGGAAGACATCTGCAAAATAAAAAATTATACTTTAAAGAAAAATACACTTACAAAGGCAAATAATCCAAACAGCGTAATAGCGGCTCCCATAATTTTATTGAGCCACCACAATCGACGCAAACGAAATTTGCTGCGAAAAAGATTAACCACTGTTACCAATATGGTCCACCATGATAATGCACCTATAAAAATACCCACTACCAATTGAAGCAGATTGTACCAGTGACTTTGTGTGGACACAATGCTAAATCCAGCGAATATAGCTCCAAACACTAAGACCGTTAGCGGATTGTACAACGAAAACAAAAAAATATAAATAAAATCTGACCACAAATTACCATGTTTGTTTTTTTTATTGCGTATTTGAATAGCAGGATTGGTTAAAAACATTTTTAATCCAAGACCAATTAAAATACCACCCCCGATAAGGCGAAGATAAAATTGTTGTGCTTCAATAAAATTGGAAACAGCACTTACACCAAAAGCGGCAATAAAGGCATAAAATGTATCGGCACTAGCAACACCCATACCCGATACTATTCCATTCCATCTGCCGTTATTTAAGGTTCGCTGAATACACAATAAACCCATAGGCCCCAATGGAATAGAAGCCATTAGCCCTATAATAATGCCCCGTAGTAAAAACATTACACTCACGTTGCAAAGGTACGACTTACTTTTATGAATAAAAACAGTTGTTTTGTAAAAAAAAATAAAAAAAGTCCGTGTTTAACGGACTTTTATTTATTCTTTATCCCCATTGATAAATTCATTTAATTCTTCGGTAGAAGATTCAAACTGAAACGCATCATTAAGTTTATAATAATTTCCTTTGTCGTAAGTATATTTATAAGCATATTTAGCATATTCAAGACGTGTGCTTTCAAAACTGAAAAGTTTCATTATTTCTTTTACCTGTGAGCATAATAGGCAATTTGCACTGGTAACCTGCTTGGCAATAGTAAGTTTGGAATCTTCAAACGATTTGGCAGAGATAGAATTTTTGGCCGATTGAAAATCGACATCGCTCATGGGAATTGTGCATCCTGTTGGTCCATTATATCCTGGAACAGGATTTACAGGCTTGGCTTGCATGGTTACCTGATTTTGTTCCATTGGCTTTCCCGTACTAGTACTGGTAGTGGTGGTAGTAGTCGTAACTTGATTACTTACAACAGTGCCTTGTGTTGTTTGAATACCGGGAACATTCATCTGTACATTAACTCCTGTGGGTGTTTCGGTAACATTCATGCCAACATTCATGTTAATTTGCTGATTGGGATTGGAAGTTGTTGTAGTTTGTTGATAGGTTTGTGTACTTGTCTGACTGGTTGGGGGTGTGGTGGATTGATTCGTTTGTACAGTTTGATTTTGCTGTGTTGTTTGTGTCCCTGTTGTAGAAGTTGTGCTAACATTGGAAGAGCCTATGATTTCGTAAGCAGCATCTATATCGCGGATTACATATTTCCCTTTATCGGTTTTCCGAATCATGTATTTTACATTACAATTATGCCCATCGGCATCAACTACCTGCACGTTTTTATCGATGGATGGAATTTTGGGGTCTTCAAAAATAATTTTTGCTTTTCCCCATTGAAAATCAACAGCGATGTCGTTTACAGCATACTGTGCGTCCTTGTTGATTTTTTGACCATTAATAACTACCCAGAATTTATTCCCATCTTGTGAGAAAAAAGACAATTTCCCCTTGCTTTGTCCAAAAGAGAAACCGCATAATAATAAGGCTAAAATAAATAATGCATACGTTTTCATGTTTTTAAAATTTATTTGTTAATAATTAGTGAATTATATTTATTAAATTTTTAATCATTCTCGGTTGTTGTGTTTTATTATCTCATGGATATTACATATTTTCATATTCCCACATTTTCACATTTTCTCATTTTCTCATTTTCTCATTTTCTCATTTTCACATTTTCACATTTTCACATTTTCTTTTGCGACCTTTGCGTAATATCTTTGCGAACTTTGCGGTTACTCGTCATAATAAGACGGGACAAGCCTTCCATATTTTCACATTTTCTCATTTTCATATTTTCACATTCCCACATTTTCTAATTTTCACATTTAAAAAAAATTATTTTTTTGTACCTAATTCGGGAACAGTAACTTTTTGTGGAGCAAAATTAATTTGTCTTCCATAAATCAATTTCACATCAAGAACTTTTGACTTGAATTCAGGAATGGCATCGGCAAAATCAAGAATTTTATATGCCAATTCATCGGGGCGGTCTTTATAGGTCAGATTTAATTTGGTGTAATTGTCAAAACTTACAATTTCAATTTGTCCACCAAAATGGCTATCTTCAAGCATTTTGCTACGCAAATCTCTGAAATCGCGGAAGGTGCCTATAGAATAAAAACGAAGTTCAAACGGTGTTCCATTATTCACCCAATTGCCAATATATGAATTAAACAAATACAACAATTTTGTAAGTCCTGCTCCGGATGCTTCTTTTATACCTTCGAGCATGGTTGATTTCTGGTCAACACCGGTTTTCCAGTCGCTTTCAAGCGAAACGGTACCAAGTCCTTCGGCGGTGCAGTTATCGTAAGCCTTTGCTTCAACAATAACTTTGGAAGATGTGCGTGTATCGAATGCTTCGCTGCGTGAAGAAATAGAAATATTACTGATAAGAATGATAAATTGGGCATCGGCTTTCATGCCTATATTTTGAATATAGGTTTCCTGATTGGTGGCACTGTTCTGATAAATACCTTCGGATTCCTTTTGCAGGGCAGTAAAGCGTTCCTTTTCGATATAGCGATACTTCCGTTCAGCCAGATATTCATTAATGCGTTCTACGGCATAATCGTAATATGCTTTTTCTTCAGGCTTTACTTTCCGTGTGTCATACATAACTAAAAATCGTACACCACCAATGGCTTTAGATAGCAGTTGCATATCGGCTTTTAATGGATTGAGGCTTACTTTCGCTTTTACTGTTATTTCATATCGGTCAGAAAAAGGTGTTTCATTAATTACCGTATAAGAAGCAATATATCCTTCCGTTTTGGAAGAAACAGCATCTCTTACCACAACAAAATTTTCCATACTTGTTTCCGAACTAATTGCTACACCAGCGGCTTGACCAACAGCATTACGCAACGCATCCTGTAATGCATCGTCATGTTTTAACCCAACACCTTTGGCTTCTACTTCTTTCAGATTATCATCGTTAACTAATTTTGCGTTGGCAGTAATGCTTGCCTGTGGTGTTGTGGTAGTGTTTGCAGCAGGTTGAGTATTTTCGGAAGTAGATTTTTGCTTTGTCTTTTTCTTTTTTTGACCTTCTGCCTGATTGACCGAAGCAATCATTACGATAACAAAAACAAGAACCATTATTTTTTTCATGACTTAATAAATTTAGATGAACATCATTAAAAATTTACCAATTTTAGTGGCTGTTTGACCAATCTTTTGCCAATTTACTTTTTTCAAACTTTTATTGTCAACAACAAGTTTACCTGTATCGGCTTTAATTACGTTCAACATTTGAACACCCTTATCAAAGCCGACTTCTTTAAACAACTGTTCGGTAGAGGCAACTATCTGTGGAAATTTTCCATTTTTTACATCATAGAGTTTAGACAAGTCCAGAACGATATTGTTATTTTCGTCCACAATGAGAGGAAACATGGAAGGGTCAAATTTTTTCCCTCCCAAATTAAACGCCAGTCCTTGTAAATCCTGATTTTGAATATCTGTTGTTACTTGATTTACTACCTCGCTAACGGCTGTTGCTTTTTTTAATGCAGGTATATCATTATACACAGCAGGGGCTATGCCATTGGTTGAATATAAAGGCACACGCATACGTACTTCTATGGTTCCATCTTTTTCAACAGGGTCTCCTACCAATTGTGCTCCTTTAATAATACCGTCCAATCGAGTATATACATAATCGTGTGTGGTTATCATGTCGTTTACGGTCGTTTCGCTGGTAACGTTTACACCTTTAATTATTTCCAGTAAATTACGTTGTGCATCCACCATTGCCCCACGGCGTGCCATTAATTTGGCTTGTGCCGGATTGGTAAATTTTGCGTTATCAATGACGGAATATCCTTTGGCTTCTACATACTGTTCTGTCCAATTGATGCTTCCATTGGGCTTTTCGGTAACAATGGGTTTGGATTGAGCAATGATTTGCTCCACATTGACAGGCTCCTTGCTTACTTGAACGGCGGGCGTTGGCGTTATATCAGGCTGTTTTGCCTGAACAGCAGGTACAGGTTTTTCTACAGGCTTTGCTTGTAAGGTAGGCGCTTGCGTTTCTGCGGGAGTTGTCTGAAGAACTGGTGCTACTTGTTTTTGCTCACTCGCTGTCGGTGTTATTTGTTCTTTTTCTGTTTTCTTGCTTTTTTTCTTTTTCTTGTTCTGTGCATCGGTTATTTCAGGAATAACAATTAAGGCACACAATAAAATTAAAATAAACTTTTTCATAAAAATAGACTTTATGGTTAATAAAAATTTTACTCAAAGGTATTACATATTTTTTTAATCACAAATTTTTTAAAAAAGTTGCGAGGCTTCTTTTTTCAGAAAATCTATAGCTGTTCTTACTGGTGTAGGATTTATATTTATCCAGTTGGTAATAATTTTTTGGCTCAATTCCATTGACGATGCATTGGCATCTATTTCATCGGCTGAAAGATTGATAAGTTTAATTACATTTTCTTTGGCAGAACAGATTACATCCCATGCTTGTATGGAAATATACAATTGTTGCGCCAGATTATGTTCAAATTCGGCTCTAATGAGCGTCAGCATTTCTGTTTGCAATTGCCGTGCATTCATATTTTGCATTTGCAAACGAACAATTAACGAATTGGGTGCCAGTCGTTCCAAAAATAATATCATTCGTTCATACGCTTGCAGTCGAAGTGGCGTTGTTATTTTCATGTGCTGAGTCTTATATTCCCATGTTCGTTGTTCCCGTTCGTTGTTAAAAAAAAGTTTTAATAAAAAATAGGCAGTAGCCAAAACTAAGCCACCAATAAGAATTACAAGAATAATTGTTATGATTCCATTCATAAAAAATAATGGTTAAAAAAATTTTACAAGTTTACATATTTTTTAGAAATAATTATTTATACCTTTGTCTCAACTAAATCAATTTAGTATTTTATGAGTATTACTGAATCTGTGTTTTTAAAAATTAATCCTATGGATTTATTATCAAATAGAGTAAAAGCATTGTCAGAATCGCAAACGTTGGCAATGACGCAAAAATCGCGTGAATTAAATGCTCAAGGAATAAATATTATTAATTTGAGCATAGGTGAACCAGATTTTTTTGTTCCTCAACACATAAAAGAGGCTGCAAAAAAAGCGGTGGATGAAAATTATTCGTATTATCCTCCCGTTGGTGGATATGATGATTTAAGAAAAGCCATTGTCGAAAAATTCAAACACGACAACCAGTTGGAATATAAACCAGAGCAAATAGTTGTTTCAAATGGTGCCAAACATTCAATAGTAAATGTTATTTTATGTTTGGTAAACGAAGGGGATGAAGTGATTATTCCTGCTCCATACTGGGTAAGTTATGTAGAGATGGTTCGTCTGGCTCGCGGAAAGGCGGTAATCATAAATACCTCCATTGAGAATGATTTTAAAATAACAGCCGAACAAATAGAAAAGGCTATTACACCCCGCACGAAGGTGTTTATGTTGAATTCTCCATCAAATCCTACAGGTTCCTTATATTCCAAAAAAGAACTTAATGCCTTTGCTGAGGTATTTGCCCGTCATAAAGAGATAATGATTATTTCTGATGAAATTTACGAACATATCAATTTCGTAAGTAAGCACGAAAGCATTGCTCAATTCGAAAAAATAAAAGACCAAGTAGTAGTAGTTAACGGCGTTTCAAAAGGTTATGCCATGCCCGGGTATAGAATAGGATACATGGCCGCACCCGTGTGGCTTGCAAAGGCTGTTATTAAATTACAAGGACAAATGACATCGGGTGCATCCAGTATAGCCCAAAGAGCCACTTTGGCTGCATTAATGAACGACAATAGTTCTATTTATGCCATGAGAGATATATTTAAGCATCGTCGTGATTTGATTTTATCTCTTCTCAAAGATATTCCCGATATGATAACCAATACTCCCGAAGGTGCCTTTTATATTTTTGCAGATATCAAAAAATATATAGGTCGTACCGATGGAACTATTACCATTAATAACGACGATGACCTTTGCATTTATTTATTAAATAATGCACATGTTGCACTTGTTTCGGGGTCTGCTTTTGGAGCACCCGGCTATCTACGATTTTCTTATGCAACGTCTGATGAAAATATTACAGAGGCTATAAAAAGAATTAAGGAAGCATTAAGGCATTTGTTTTAACTTTACTTCTGCCTAAAAAACTCATCGTAAAACTTGCTCCTATAAAGCAGCAAAGCGTTGTTCTATCTTTTTCCAGTCAATCAATTTGAAAAAACCGGAAATGTAATCGGGACGTTTATTTTGATAATCGAGATAATAGGCATGTTCCCATACATCACAGGTTAATAAGGGAGTTAACCCATCACGCAGTGGATTGCCAGCATTGGAAGTTTGAACAATACTAAGTTGGTTTTCCTTATTAATTACTAACCATGCCCAACCCGAGCCAAATAAGGTCGTTGCAGCTTTAGTAAACTCTTCCTTAAACGAATCGAAAGAGCCAAAACGTTTGTTAATAGCATCTTGCAATTTTCCAGAAGGTAAATTCTGCGGTTTGGGTGAGAGGGCTTCAAAATAAAAAGTATGATTCCATACCTGTGCTGCATTGTTGAAAATGCTACCCTCCGCTTCCTTAATTATAGTTACTAAATCCGCATGTTCGAATTTTGTTCCGGGTATCAGATTATTCAAATTGTTTACGTAGGTTTGATGATGCTTGCCATAATGAAATTCAATGGTTTTTTGGCTTATCACTGGTTCCAAAGCGTTGGCAGCATAAGGTAATAAAGGCAATTCATGTTTCATATTTCTATTTTTTTTATTGTGGTACAAAATTACGTACTTTTTTACTGAAATAAAAAAAGTAATTACACTTATTTCTTGATAATTATATTAAAAATCTTTAAAACCTATAATTTCTCTAACGTCATGAAGCGTCTTGGCAGCACTTTCACGGGCTTTATCGGCACCGGCATGTAACACCTTTCTCAAATAAAGGTTGTCTGAATTTAAGGCTTCTATTTTTTCACGAATGGGTGATGTAAAACGAATAATGTCTTCGGCTAATTGTTTTTTTAAATCGCCATAACGAATACTACATTGATTGTATTGCTGTAAAAAATGCTGATATGTGTTTTCTTCAGACATCACTTTCAACAAAGTAAAAAGATTACTTACTGCTTCGGTCATGGGTTGGTTTTCATGGGTTGGTCCGGTATCGGTAACAGCCTTCATCACTTTTTTACGAATAATATCGGGTGTATCGGCAAGATTTATAGCATTGCCTTCAGATTTTCCCATTTTACCACTGCCATCCAGTCCTGGAATTTTTACCAGCGGGTCGCTAAAATTATAAGCCACGGGTTCGGGAAAATAATTTACGTTATACATTCTATTAAAACGTGCAGCAAACGTACGTGTCATTTCGAGATGCTGTTCCTGGTCTTTGCCTACAGGCACTTTATTTGCCTTGTGAATAAGGATATCGGCTGCCATTAGAACAGGATAAGTTAATAATCCGGCATTGATGTTGTCGGGCTGACTGCGAACTTTTTCCTTAAACGTAGTGCATCGTTCCAATTCACCCTTATATGCATTCATGTTAAGCAATAAATATAATTCTGGAATTTCGTGAATATCACTTTGGCGATACAACACACATTTTTCGGGGTCAATGCCGCATGCCACATATTCAATTAAAACTTGTCGTGTTTTTCCTACTAAATCTTGTGGGGTGGGATGAGTGGTTAGGGAATGAAAATCGGCAATAAAAAAATAACAATGGTGTTCTTCCTGCAATCGTAAAAAATTTTTAATGGCACCAAAGTAATTGCCCAAATGCAGATTTCCCGTAGAACGAATTCCACTAACAATAATTTCTCGCATGATTTTTTTTACAAAGGTACTTCTTAATTATCATTTTATACCAATATACATTCAAATTAGGTAAACACACTTTTGGGTTGACTTTTAATAAAAAGGTGTTAATTACATAGGGAGTAACTGTATCAATTTTTGTTTTTCCTTTTCCCAGCATAATTCCAGAGATGCCGTTCGACAATTTTCTTTCCATTGAGTTAATTGTTGGATGTCATGCAAAATTTCATTTATGATAGAGGCTAATTCTTTGGAATTGCATGAAGGAACAGTTTTTCCTACATGGTATTGATTAATAATGTTGCGCATTTCGGGGAAATCGGAACAAATTACCGGTACGCCGGCCTGAATATAATCAAAAAGTTTATTCGGCAAAGCATAATAATAATTATTGCCCATGGGTTCTTCTAATGAGAAACCCAAATCGGCTGTGGTAGTATAAGCAAACAAATCATCTAACGGTATTCTACCCAAAAATAAAACGTTCTGTGATAAGTGCTGATTCAGCACACGTTGTTTCAACTCATTTTCAATATCTCCTTGCCCTGCAATTATCAATACGGTTTCATGGTTAAGATAGGAAATTGAATCAATAAGTGTTTCGATACCACGTCCCATATTTAATGCCCCTTGATATATAAGTATATGCTTCACAGGAAAAGAAAAATACGAATCTACATTTATTTTTTTGCACTGCTTTTGTTTAAATGGGAGATTGCGTATGGAATAAAAAGGAATATGGTATTTTTCACTATAAATACGAGACAGTGATTCGTTGACAGTAACCGCAAACGGTAAATGAGGGACCAAGCATTTTTCAATTTTTTCCCAACATCGTTGTACTTTTTTTCTGTTAACAAGTTCTGGAACTTCGGTAAAATATTCATGACTGTCGTACAGCAACGGACAATGTTTTATTTTGGAAGCAAAATAATTGGCTGGTAATGTGTCTAAATCGTTAGCCACGAGTAATTGACAACGATGAAATAAAAGATATATCCACAAATGTAGGTTATATTCTGCATAAAACCAGATATTTTTTTTAAATAAAAGTTTAAATCGTTGTGTATGATAGGTTCTGTGAACCGAAATGGAATTTGGAAGTTTTCTGCCTACCAATATTACACGATAACCTTCTTCGGCAAGTGTGGTACAGGTTCGATGTACACGATTGTCCGAAACCAAATCGTTGGTAACCGAAACGATGGCTGTTTTAACTTTTTGACACTTCATAGCGAAATGCAAACATAAGCATAATTTTAATGATAAATTCAAAAATGAAATTCAATAAAAATTAACACAAGTAACGACTAATGAGTTTTTTTTTGCAACTCATAAAGTAACGTTTGATAATATTGCCCTTTTGAACTATTGCCATGCTGTATAAAATAATGATACAGCCCATTTACTAACGAAGGATTGACTGGATGTTTAACGATGGCTATTTCCCAATATTTAACAGCAGATACAGTATCGTGCAACATAAGTGCGTAATTCCCATAATTAATATAGGGAATATCACTGGTACTGTCTATTTGTTCTATCTTTTTGTTTATAAGCCATGCCGAATCCTGTTGATGAAACGAAAAATACAGGTTTGCCAAATCGTTTAACATATAAATGTTTAAACTATCATATTTAACAGCCATGTTAAATTGATGCAATGCCAACAATGAGTCATGATTCCGCAAATATAATTTACCTAAATTATAAAATGCTTCTGCATAATTTTCTTTTATTTCCAATGCCTTGTTAAACCAATAACGTGCCATGCTATCGTTGGCAAAATAATTCATATATAGCAAACCCATATTATTCATCGAACTGTAATAGTAAGGATAAATTTCTACAGAACGTTTATAATAACGAAGTACGCTATCTATCGATGTAAACGAAATTTTTTCGGTTTTGCTTCGCTGATTTATATTGTTTAGCAAAAGAGTGGCAAAAGAAGCATTGGCTTTGGCTGAGTTTTCCAAATAAGGCATGTCTGCATAAAACAATGTATTTATATTTTTCCATTGGCTGTTTCGCTGAATGGTCATGACAGAAAAAATAATCAATACCAGCGTTAAAAAGCGCAGCCTTATTTTTTTATTTTTCATACGAAACAGAAGCGAAAGCATGGCGAAAATAAATCCAGCCGAAGCAATATACGCCAAACGCTCTCCTACTATACCATTAATGGGAATAAAATAATTTGAAAACGGTAACAGGGAAATCCAAAACCAAAAAGTACCAAATAAAAGAGGAAAATTTTTCTTACGATAATTCCAGCATACTATAACAGTGCCTGCCAATGTTAGCAAAGTAACTATCACGTATAAAATGTTTCCAGAAAAACTAATGACATTATATCCATAATAAAACAGTAATGGAAAAGGAATAATTAATTTGACTATATAAAAACCGATTGTTACCAGCGACATGGCAATTTTTGCCGATAACGAGTAAAATTGATGCAATGGATTTTCAAAAAAGTAAACAATTTTATCTTCGGGAGGCAATACCCATTTGGGCAATTGGAGAATAATCCACAAACAGAGTGCAAGTATCAATAAAAATATCCAGAAATCGTGTCTTTTGATAAATGAAATGAATTCGGCTCTATAATAGGTACATAAGGTCAGCGGTATTAAAGCCAGAAAAACTATACCGCTTTCCTTGCTCAACGTAGCCAACGTAGCCGAAAGAATAGAATAAACAACATAAGATGATTTATGACGAATAAAGTAAGTGAATGCAAACTGAATAGCCAACAGCCCAAAAAGCATGGCAAATAAATCCTCACGATTCTTTAAACTGCCTACTACTTCTGTATGCAATGGATGCACAGCAAAAAGGACGCATACCCACCAAACAAGAACTTCATTTTCGGGAAATAATTTTTTAAGTAAACCATAAAGCAACATAACGGTAAGTAAGTAAAAAAGTAAATTCAACGCATGGCTCATGGCAGCATTATTACCCCATAATTGTTGCTCTATAAGATATGATGCTCTGACTATGGGTCGGTAACCAAACGTATTTTCTTTTTGCTGCCAATAATGTGAAGTAAATATGTCGGAAAGGGCTTTAATGCCCTTGTTTTGAGTTTGTATGGTTGTAATAAAAACATCATCATAATTATAATCGTTCCATAATGTATTGATATAAACAACGATAACGATACCCGCAAGCCAAAATATTTTATTTTTGTACCATGGTAACGAAACACTATTGCTTTTTTTAGACTTTTGAGATAGCATTAACTTTTTTTAATACAAATGTAATTTTTTTATTTCAATTAAAAATCTTATCTTTGCATAAGATTCTTTTAGTATGTCTGATGCAAATGATGTTCTTTATAAATCGTTAGAATCCAAAGTTTATAAACTGATGGAACACATACGTTTTTTAAAGAATGCCCATGCTCAATTAACATCACAAATTGCTCAACAAGAAGAAGCGATGAATCAAATGCAGCAGCAACTAAAAGAAGAGCAAGAGAAAAATAAACTGTTAAAAGAAGCAGGTGTGTTGAGTATGATAGATAAAAAAGATGTAGGGCAGTTGCAGCAAAAAATTAACAGTTTGGTGCGGGAAATAGAAAATTGTAAGGCTCTTATGATGGAGGAATAAATGAACGGAGAAAAATTTACCATACGTGTGAACATTGCCGACAGGTACTATCCTCTTACCATTGCAAGAATCGAAGAAGAATCATTCAGAAAAATGGCAAAACACATTAATGACACCTTGCTGCTGTATCGTCAACGCTATCCTGGTAAAGAAACACAAGATTATATGGCTATGACATTACTTCAACTGGCAACACAGGTAAATCAATTAAAAGAAAATACAGACATTTCTCCAGTAATAGAAAAAATCACTAATCTTAATAAGGAATTAGAGGATTTCTTTGTGCAAGAGCAGGTTCTTTAACATAAATAGGCTATAGCCCGCATTAATTCTAAAAACCGTTTTAAAAATCAACACCATTAATTTAGGGGTTGAAACTCGATTTGTGTATGATAGGCTTTAACTTGCTTCGGCAAGTGCTGTTTTTACAGCCGTTAGAAATCAAAAACAAACGGTAAACCCCATTATGTAAATTAGGGTTTTATAAAATGCTTATAGAAGATAATGCGGGTTTTTTTATTATATATTAATTAAAATTATTTTTTATGATGGTATCTATTATTGTTGGAGTTGTAACATTTATTGCTGGTGCAGGTTTATCTTATGTATTATGGGATAAGGCACTGGCAAAGAAAAAAGCGAATATTATTAAAGACGCTAAAGACGAAGCAGAGGTTATTTTAAAACAAAAAGAACTACAAGCCAAAGAAAAATTTTTGCAATTAAAAACGGAACATGAAAAGTATGTCAACGAAAAAAAT